>JBDTTJ010000038.1:0-16462 GCA_039930645.1 Acidobacteriota bacterium | reverse complement strand
GAAACGGGTTCTCGAACCGGATGCCCGTGAAGACGACCGAAAGATCGGCGGCCATTTCCCGTCAGCATAAGACGATTGAGACTCGAACGCGAGCGGCGGTACGATTCGCCCGTCAGAATGGCCGGAAATCCGGGAGAGATCGTCCACGCCGACGGGCGGGTGGAGCTGGCGGACACGTCCGCCCTCGCGGCGAGCCCGCTCTGGAACGAGGACCTCGCCCCCGTCCCCGTCGCGAAGCGCAACTGGACGACGTACAACTTCGCGGCGCTCTGGATCTCGATGGCGCACTGCATCCCGACGTACATGCTGGCCTCCGGCCTCATGAACTCGGGGATGGACTGGCGGCAGGCGCTCTTCACGATCCTCCTCGGCAACACCATCGTCCTCGCCCCGATCCTCCTGAACTCGCATCCCGGCACGAAGTACGGCATCCCCTTCCCCGTCTTCGCGCGCGCGGCGTACGGGACGGCCGGCTCGAACCTTCCGGCGCTCATGCGCGCGCTGGTCGCGTGCGGGTGGTTCGGGATCCAGGCGTGGATCGGCGGCGAGGCCCTCCACACGTTCTTCGCGGCCGTGGTCCCGGGCTGGCCCACGCTTCTCGGCGCCGGGTTCTCGGGCCACACGACGACGGAGTGGCTCTCGTTCCTGCTCTTCTGGGGCCTGAACGTCTTCGTGATCTACCGCGGGATGGATCTCCTCCGGAAGGTCGAGAACTGGGCGGCGCCTTACGTCCTCGTCGTCACGCTCGTCCTTCTCGTCTGGGCGGTCCGGGAAGCCAAGGGCCTCGGACCTCTCCTCGCGCAGCCCGGGAAGTTCCGGACGTTCGCGGAGTTTTTCCCCGTCTTCGTCCCGTCCCTCACGGCCATGATCGGCTTCTGGGCGACGCTCTCCCTGAACATGCCGGACTTCACGCGCTTTGGCCGCAGCCAGAAGGAGCAAGTCGTCGGCCAGGTCGTCGCGCTCCCGACGACGATGTTCGCGTTCGCGGCGATGGGCGTTCTCATCACGAGCGCGAGCGCGATCATCTTCGGCGAGGCGATCTGGGATCCCGTGAAGCTCGTCGGGAAATTCACGAACCCGCTCGTCGTCGCGATCGCGATGTTCTCGGTCGTCGTCGCGACGCTCGCCGTCAACATCGCGGCGAACGTCGTCTCCCCCGCGAACGACTTCGCGAACGCGATGCCGAAGCTCATCAGCTTCAAGACGGGCGGCCTCATCACGGGCCTCGTCGGCATCGCGATGCAGCCCTGGCGCCTCCTCGCGGACCCGAAGGGCTACATCTTCACGTGGCTCCTCGGATACTCGGGCGGCCTCGGGTCGATCGCGGGTGTGCTCGTCGCGGACTACTGGATCGTGCGGAAGAAGACGCTCGACCTCCGCGCCCTCTACCTCAAGAACGGCGCCTACGGCGGCTGGAACCCCGCGGCCGTCGTCGCGACGTTCGCGGGCTGCTTCCTCGCGTGGGGCGGCCTCGCGATCCCGCCGATGCGGCCCCTCTACGACTACGCGTGGTTCGTCGGGTTTTTCGCCGCCGCGGGCCTCTACGCGATCCTCATGCGCGTTCGGCCACTTCCCTCCGAATAGCGGCGGGCTTCTTGCTTCCCCGGGGCGCATGCGTCAACTCGGCGCGGCCGCCCTCTTCCTCCTCTTCAACTTCAAAGCAACTCCCGTTGCGGCCTTCCCCTCGGACGGCCCTGGCCGCCTGGCCGCGCTCCTCACAGCGAATGCTTCCGAAATCGAGCGCATGAAAGCCGGCCTCGCCGCCGGCGAATCCCGCCCGGAGTGGACGCGGCTGCGCGCCGAAATCGACGCCGCCGCGCACCAGCGCGACGCGGCGTGGTCGGGGCTCTACTGGCACACGAGACTCCCCGAAGCGCTCGCGGCCGCGAAGCGCGAAGGCAAGCCGGTCCTGTCCCTGCGCCTCCTCGGCCGCCTCGACGAGGAGCTCAGCTGCGCGAACAGCCGGTTCTTCCGGACCGCCCTCTACGCGAACGCAGCCGTCTCGGACGAGCTGCGGCGAAACTGGATCCTCCACTGGGAATCCGTCCGCCCCGCGCCGAAGGTCACGATCGACTTCGGCGACGGCCGCACGCTCGTGCGGACGATCACCGGGAACAGCCTCCACTACGTGCTCGACGCGGACGGCCGCGCGACAGACGTCTTCCCCGGGCTGTGGGGACCGGAAGAGTTTCTGAGAAGGGTGAGAGGGGTGGCGGCCGCGCCCGTGGCCCCGGTCTCTCTCGATGCGAACTCGCGTCTCCTGATGCGTGCGAAGGCGGCGCGGATGGACGACGCCGCCTTCTCTCGGCTCGTCGCGGCCTTCGAGCGCACGCTTGCGTCCGATACCGCCCGCAACGCCCGGATGCGTCTCGCGATCCTGCCGTGGCTGGCCGGCGCGACCTCCCTGCCCGCTCTCACGGACCGCATCTATCGCGACGCGTTCCTGACGCCGCGCTCCGACCCGTGGCTCGGGCTGCTCGCTCCGGACGCGTACGCGGCCATCGAGGGTGACCCGGCGCCGGGCGCCGGCGGCCCCGACGCTCTCCGCGCCGGGAATCTCGCCGCCTCGAAGATCGCCTTGGAGAGGCCGCTTCTTGCAAAAGTGGCCCCGGGAAGCCGCTGACGACGCCTAGAATCGCGCATGCGATTCAAGGCCGTTCTCCTCGCCGCCGCGTTCGCCGCGCTCCCTCTCGCCGCCGACGACCTCGAGACCGCGGTCGGGCGAATCTCCCGCGTCGGGTCGTCGCGCTCTCCCAGCTTCTCGCCGGACGGGAAGACGATCGCCTTCGTCTCGAATCTCAGCGGCCTCCCGCAGGTGTGGACCATTCCCGCCGCCGGCGGCTTCCCTCGGATGGTCACGTCCTTCGACGACCCGGTGGGCGGCGTCGAGTGGTCGCCCGACGGCAGCTGGATCGCGTTCTCCCTCGCGCCCGGCGGCGGCATGAACACGCAGGTTTTCCTCGTGAAGCCCGACGGCACGGGTCTCAAGCGCCTGACCGACGGCGGCAAGGAGACGAACCGCCTCGGAGGCTTCCGGCACGACGGCAAGCGGCTGGCGCTCGGCTCTAATCGCCGCACGAAGACCGGCATCGACGCGTACGTCTACGACGTCGAGTCCGGCCGCCTCGACCTCGTCAGCGAGATCGCGGGCACCGGCGGCTTCGAGGACCTCTCGCGGGACGGCCGCCGCGGCCTCCTGAACCGGGTGCGCTATCGCGGAAGCAACGACCTCTTCCTCGTGGACCTCGCGACGAGGAAGGAGACGCTCCTGACGCCGCACGAGGGGCCGGGCTCGTACTCGGGAACTTTCTCGCCGGACGGGAACGTCGTATGGATTTCTTCGAATGAGAAGAGAGACAAGATCGCCTTCGGTCGGCTCGCGCTCGGGAAGGACGGCGCGCCCGGTCCCATCGAGATCGTCGCGGCGCGCGAGGACGCGGAACTGCAGTCCTTCGCGATCGACGAAACCGGAACGAGAGCGGCTCTTCTGTGGAACGTCGCCGGGCGCCACGAACTGGCGTTTGAAGATCTTCTTAGAAAGGAAATGCGGGCGGGGCCGAGGCTTCCCGGCGACCTCGCGTCGGGCATGACGTGGTCGCGCGACGGCAAGACGCTGGCCATGACCGTGTCGGGCGCCAATGCTCCCGCCGACATCTTCTTACTCGAAGAGATCTCCTCTTCTTCTTCATCTCCCCGGTTCTCCCGTCTCACCGAGTCTCCTCACCCTGGCGTCGACCTGTCCTCGCTCGTGTCTCCCGAGCTCCTGAAGTTTTTCGCCCACGACGGCGAGCCCCTTTCGGGCTGGCTGTACCGCCCTCGCGGCGCGAAGGGACCCGGTCCCGTCGTCCTGTCGTTCCACGGCGGGCCCGAGGGGCAAGAGGTCCCGTCGTTCCGCGCCGACTATCAGGCGCTCGTCGCGCAGGGCATCGCCGTCTTCGCGCCGAACGTGCGCGGCTCGTCCGGCTTCGGCAAGCGCTTCGTGAACCTCGACAACGGTGCGCTGCGCGTCAATGCCGTGAAGGACATCGTCTCGTGCGTCGACGCGGTGGTGAAGGCGGGCGTCGCGGATCCGAAGCGTCTCGGCATCATGGGCGGCTCTTACGGCGGCTACATGACGATGGCGGGCCTCGTGGACTATCCGGACATGTTTGCGGCCGGAGCGGACCTCTTCGGCGTCGTCAACTTCAAGACGTTCTTCAAGCACACGGAAGGCTGGATGGCCGCGATCTCGAAGGTCGAGTACGGCGATCCGGCCACCGAGGGCGACATGCTCGACCGCCTCTCGCCCCTCGCGCGCATCGACCGGGTCAAGGCGCCGACGCTCGTCCTCCACGGCGCGAACGACACGAACGTGCCCGTCATCGAGGCCGAGCAGGTCGTCGACAGCCTGAAGAAGCGCGGCATCCCCGTGGAATACGTCCTCTTCCCCGACGAGGGCCACGGCTTCCAGAAGCTGCCGAACCGCATCAAGTCGAACGTCGCGCTTGTGAAGTGGTTCGCGAAGTGGCTCGGGGCGCCACGCTGAGAGCGCGCCCCACGTGACACTCGGACCCGGAACGCGCCTCGGACCGTACGAAGTTCTCGCTCCGCTCGGAGCAGGAGGCATGGGCGAGGTGTACCGGGCGCGGGACACGCGCCTCGGCCGGGAAGTCGCGCTGAAGGTGGTCGCCGCCCGGCACGGCGAAGACCCGGACATCCTCCGCCGGTTCGCGCGTGAAGCCAAGATCGCGGCCCGCCTGACGCATCCGAACGTCTGCACTCTCTTCGACGCGGAGACGGACGGCGCCGTCGCATACGTCGTCATGGAGCTCCTCGAGGGCGAGACGCTCGCCGCGAGGATCGAACGAGGCGCGATACCCGAGGCGGGCGCGAGGCGGATCGCCGCCGACGTCGCGCGCGGGCTCGCCCGCGCGCACGGGATGGGCTTCGTCCACCGGGACCTCAAGCCACAGAACGTCTTCCTGACCCCCGCCGGCGGGAAGATCCTCGATTTCGGCCTCGCGCGACCGTCGGGGCTCGGTGCGTCCGAGACCGAGGAGACCGCCTCGGCCCTCACGGAGGTGGGAGCCGTGATGGGAACCGCGGGCTACGTCGCACCCGAACAACTGCGAGGGGAGGCGGCGGGCCCGGCGGCTGACCTCTGGGCGCTCGGCTGTGTGCTCTTCGAGATGCTGACCGGACGGCGGGCCTTCGCGGGCCGGAGCGCGAGCGAGACCTTCGCGGCCGTGTTTTCGAAGCCTCCGGCATGGGACGCCCTCCCGGGCGGGGTCACGTCCGGAACGCGAGCTCTTCTCGAGCGCCTCCTCGACAAGGACCCGGCGACGCGACTCGCGGAGGCGTCGGAGGCCGAACGCCTCCTCGCGGGACCGGCGGCCATATCGGCGCCCGAGGCGGCCGCGCCGCCGCCTGAGACGCCCGGGACACGACGCACGCTCCGGCGCGCCGCGCTCGTCGCGTTCGGCCTCCTCGGCGTCCTGCTCGCCGCCGCCACGATCCGATTCGCCGCGAGACGCCGCGCGCCCGTGGACTCCCTCGCCGTCCTTCCCTTCGCGGCGTCCGGCAGTGACGCCGACCTCGTGGATCTCTGCGCGTCGCTCTCGGACGACGTTCTCGCGCGCGTTTCGCAGGTTCCGAACCTCAAGGTCATGGCTGCAAGCGCCGTCGCGCGCTACGCGGGCGCGGCGGTCGACCCGCTCGCGGCGGCGCGCGAGCTCGGCGTGCGCGCCGTCCTCACGGGACACGCCGTCGGCCGCGCGGGGCGCGTGACCGTCTCCACCGAGCTCGTGGACGCGCGGGACGGCCGGCGCCTCTGGGGAGAGCGCTTCGAGGGACCCCTCGCGTCCATCTCCTCGATGCCCTCCCAAGTCGCCGCCGCCCTCGCGGCGCACCTGCGCCTGGGCCTCTCGGGAGACGACCGCGCCCGCCTCGCGCGCCGGGACACGGAGAACCGTGAGGCGTACGAGCTCTGGGTGCGCGGCCGACGGGCCTGGGCGAGCGGGCGGCGGCAGGCCGACCTCGACAAGGCCCTCGCGTACTTCGAGAAGGCGCTCGAGACCGACCCCGCGTACGCGCGGGCCTGGACGGGGATCGCCGAGGTCTGGGACGTCTACGGCTACTCACATCGCCGCCCCGTTCCCGAGGCGTTCGAGAAGGCAAAGGCCGCGGCCCGCCGGGCGCTCGAGCTCGATCCGGCGCTCGGGGACGCCCACGCCGTCCTCGCCCACGCGACGATGATGACGGGCGACGTCCGCTCCGCCGAGGAGGGCTTCCGGCGCGCTCTCGCTCTCGACGCGAACTCCCTCGACGCCCTCCACTGGTACTCGCACCTCCTCATGACACAAAAGCGCTGGGACGAGTCGCTCGCCCTCAGCAAGAAGCTGCTCGAGCTCGACCCTCTCGGCTGGTGGAACGTCCACCTCGGCGAGCACTACCGGGCGAAGGGCGACCGTAAGCTCGCGCTCCAGACCTTCCGGCGCGCCGTCGAGCTCGACGCCGACAACCTGGCGGCGCGCTGGCAGTACGGGCGGTCACTCCTCGAAGCCGGCCGGACCCCCGAGGCGACCACCCAGCTCGAGGCCGCGCTCCGCCTCGACCCGAATTCCGTCGAGGCCCGCACCGTCCTGGCGGACGCGTACGAAGGGGCGGGCCGCGCCTCGGAGGCCGCGGCGCTGCGCGCCACGCCGTCGCCCTAGCGAGCGGCCTTCGGCTCGAAGATCGCGTCCGGAAGGCTCGCCTTCTCGTAGTCGAGGTACTCGACGACGGTCTTGCCGGGGCGGAGCTCGTCCACGATCGTCATTTTCGACAGCGACAGGACACCCTTGACGACGCGGTAAGCGTCGAACGTCGTCACCTTCGCGGTCTTGCCCGACGAGACGAGGAAGACGGCCTTGCGATACAGCCCTTCCTTGCCGTCGATCCAGACACGCGCGACGGGGTACGTCGGCGTGCGGCCTTTCTTCGCCATGAGGCGCAGGACGGAGCAATCGCGCCCGTCGAGGACGTCCGAACGCTCGAAGACGGCGTCGTAGTCCTCGGCGAACCGCGTCTTCGACATCTCGGACGCCGAGAACCCGCCCGAGAGTCGCTGGCTCTTCGGGATCCGGATCGGGTTCTTCGTGCCGGGGAGGATCAACCACGACTCGTCGCCCTTCGAGACGACGGACTTCCCCGCGTCGGCCGGGTCCTGGAACGTCAGGCGCGAATTCCGCCCCTTCGCCTCGACCTTGAAGGCGCCGCCGGACGGCGGAGCGCCCGGCTTCGTCACGGTAACGCGCAGCGTGATGACGACCTCCGGCCACGCCTCGCGGACGCGGTCGGCGCGGCGCAGCAGCGCCGCGGGGTCTTCCGCAGAAAGAGGGAACGCGAAAATGCTGCTTAGAAGGAGAAGATCAAACATGCCCGAGAGCCTCGACCGGATTCAGCCGCGAAGCGCGGCGCGCGGGCCACCATGCCGCGACGAGGAGCGTGACCGACATCACGGCAAAGCCGATTCCGTAAGCGAGCGGGATGAAGTCCACGTGCAGGACGTTGCCGCGCGTCGCGCCGGGAGGCGGCGGCAGCATGATCCCGGACGCGTTCAGCGCGGCCCGCAGCAGCACCGAGAGGACCGCCCCGGCCCCCGATCCGATCAGCCCGAGCAGGATGCCCTCGAGCAGGAACAGGGTTCGGATCGACCCGCGCTCCATCCCGATGGCGAGGAGCGTCCCGATCTCGCGCGTGCGCTCGAACACGGACATCGTCATCGTGTTCGCGGTCGCGAGGATCACGACGACGGAGAGAACGAGGCCCATGAAGAAGAAGATCGAGATGTAGAGGAGCTTCACCTGCTTGTAGAACGTGGCCGTCTCGAGCCACGTCTTCAGGGCGACGGGGCGGCCCCGGGCCGCCAGCGCCTTCGGGATCTCCACGGCCTCGAGGTCGGTGTCGCGATCGTCCTTGAGGAGCACGACGACGGAGTTCGCCTTGCCCTCGGCCTTCAGCAGACGCGCGGCCGCGGCGAAGGGCATGTAGAGAATCCGGTCGTCCAGCTCCTTGATCGGATACGCGAGAACGGCGGCGACGGTCGCGTCCACCGCGTTGATGCCACCCTCGGGCGTCGTCGTCATGACGGTGACGAGATCGCCCGCCTTCGCGTCGATCGCGCGCGCGAGTCCCGTCCCGAGCATGATCTCGTTCGCCTCCGCGTTTTCGAAGAAGGCGCCCGACTGAACGGTTTCCGCCGCGAGCGAGGCCTTCTTCTCGAGCGCCGGGATCGTCCCGGTTCCGAGATAAGCCGCGCTCTTGTCGCCCTTCACGGCGAGGCCGAAGAACGACAGCTTCGGCATCGCCTGCGCGACGCGCGGGTCCCGCGCCAGGAGGTCGGAAAGCCCCGGCCAGTCGTCGAGCAGGATCGTCGCGGCCTCGTCGTCGGTCTTGCCGGCGGCGCGGGCGTCGAGGATGCGGAGGTGGCCGCCGGCGCCGCGGATCGTCGCGGCCTTGAGCGCCGAGAAGGTCTGCGAGACGAACCCCGCCGTCATCGTGACGGCCACGAAGCCCACGACGACGATCGAGCCCGTGAGGAGCGTCCGGCGCCGGTGGCGCAGGAGGTTCCGCGCGGCAAGAAGGACCCAGCGATTCACGCGCGCACCTCGGCCGCGGCCCGCTCGTCGGCGGTAATCCGGCCGTCCAGGAGCCGGATGCGGCGGTCCGCGCGCTCCACGATGCGCGGGTCGTGGCTCGAGAAGAGGAACGCGACGCCCCGCTCCTCGTGGATCCGGGCGAAGAGTTCGAGGAGTTTTACGGCCGTCTCAGAGTCGAGCGAGGCGGTGGGTTCGTCGGCAAGGACGAGCGCAGGCTCTCCCACGATCGCGCGCGCGACGGCCACGCGCTGGCGCTGGCCGCCCGAGAGCGCATCCGGGCGCCGCGCCTCGAGGCCGCCGAGCCCGACGGCGTCGAGCGCGGAGCGCGCCCGCGCGCGGCACTCCTCGTCGGGGACCTTGCGGATCCAGAGCGCGAGCGCGACGTTCTCCTCGGCCGAGAGGACGGGCACGAGCTGGTGCGCCTGGAATACGAAGCCGAGCCGCTCGCGCCTCACGCGCGCGCGGCCTCGTTCGTCCAGCGTCGAGACGTCCGTCCCCTCGAAACGCAGCGACCCCGCGTCGGGGGTGTCGAGGAGGCCGAGGAGGTTCAGGAGCGTCGTCTTCCCGCTGCCCGAGGGGCCCGCGAGGACGGCGAACGACTGCTTCTCGAGCGTCAGCGAGGCATCGACCACGCCGACGACCCTCTCCTCGCCGAGGCGGTACGTCTTCGTGAGGGAGCGGGCCTCGAGAATCGCCACGGGCCGAGTATAGGGAACGGCCGCGTCAGCGGCCCGCGGCCTGCACGTCGGCGGTGAGCTGCTTCACGTCGATGCCGGCGCCGTAGTACCGCGCGACGATCGTTCCTCCGCGGTCGATGACGGCCGTCTGGAAGCCGTGGAAGATGTCGCCCTTCTCGTCGCGGCCGACGTTGACCTCCCAGTCGTGAACGGCCCGGTCCACGGCGTCCTTGCCGCCGGTCAGGAAGACGATCTCGGAGCGCTTGAACTTGTTTTCCGCCATGTGCTCGCGGAGGCGCTTTGGCGTGTCCACGTCCGGGTCGAACGACAGGGCGACGACGAGCGGCCGGTTCCTGGCCGGCCGGCCCCTCCCGGCCGCCCGCGCCGCCTCGAGGCACTCGTCGACGACGAGGGGACAGGCGCCGGGGCAGCTCGTGAAGATGAACGTCAGGAGGATCGGCCGCCCTCGCCCGTCCTGCCCGAGCGTGAAGACCTTGCCGTCCTCTGTGACGAGCGTGAAGTCCGGCGCCTTCTCGCCCCGCCCGTCCTTGCGAGTCGCGGGCTGCGCCGCCGCGCCTCCGGCGAGGAAGAGCGCGGACGCGAGGACGAGCGGCCGGAAGCTCACGGAGCGGCCTTCGGCGCCTCGCCCGCGGCGGCCCTGCGGAGGTCCTCGATCACGGCGGGGGGCTCCCAATCGTTCCCGCGCCGGATCGAGAAGACCCTCCCGTCCGGCCCGATCACCGCCGTCGCAAGGCTATGGACGAACTGTTCGCCGGACTTAAGGTACGTGAGCCCGAAGAAGCCCGTGAACTCCTTGATGCGGTCGGGCGTCCCGGTCGCGAACTTCCAGTGGGCGGGCGCGACTCCCTTGACGCCCTTCAGAAAGCGCTCGCGGTAGTCCCGGAGGATCTCGGGCGTGTCGTGCTCGGGGTCGAAGCTGACCGAAAGGAGCTGCGTCTTCGCGTAGAGCGCGGGCTCCTTCGCGAGCAGCGTCTCCATCTCCGCGAACTGCGCGTTCATGCGCGGGCAGAATTCCGGCAGCGGGCAGCGCGTGAAGATGAACGTGAGGGCGACGGCCTTGCCTTTGAAATCCGCGAGCGCGAGCGGCTTGCCGTCCTGCCCGGTGAGCACCGTCGCGGGCGCGGCGTCGCCGGGTTTGCCGTACGGGCCCTGCTCGGGAATCGTCTGCGTCGACGTCGCCGTGCCATGGCGAGAGACGACGATACCCTCGAGCCGCGAGGATTTCTCGCCGACGACGAGCTTCGCCTCGATTTCGTCGCCGGGCTTGAGCTCACCGAGCATCTTCGGCTCGGCGACGTTGAACGGCATCGTCATCGCGTCCATGTAGCCGCGGATCTCCTCGTGCCGGACGATGACCTTCGAGGCGGAGGGGTCCACGGAGACGACGACGCCCTTGAGGGGGTATGGCTTCTCGGCGGCCTGCGGCGCGGGCTTCGGGGCCTCGGATTTGCCGCAGCCGAGAGCGGCCGCGAGGCCCGCGGCGAGGACGAGCTTTCTCACCATCCGAGCACCATCGCGAACACGAGCGGCGCCACGATGGCGGCGTCCGACTCGATGATGAACTTCGGGGTGTCGCCCGCGAGCTTGCCCCACGTGATCTTCTCGTTCGGCACGGCGCCCGAGTAGCTGCCGTAGCTCGTCGTCGAGTCGCTGATCTGGCAGAAGTACGCCCAGAGCGGGATGCCCTCGCGGCGCAAATCCTGATGGAGCATGGGGACGACGCAGATCGGGAAATCGCCCGCGATGCCGCCGCCGATCTGGAAGAAGCCGACCGGGCTCTTCGGGGCCGTCTGCGAGTACCACTCGGCGAGGAGCTGCATGTACTCGATTCCGGTCCTCACCGTGTGGACGTTCTTGATGTCGCCTTCGATGCAGTGCGCCGCGAAGATGTTGCCGAGCGTCGAGTCCTCCCAGCCGGGGACGATGATCGGAAGGTTTTTCTGGGCAGCCGCGAGGAGCCACGAGTCCTTCGGGTCGATCTGGTAGGACTCCTCGAGCTTCCCCGAGAGGAGGATCCGATAGAGGAACTCGTGCGGAAACCGGCGCTCGCCCGCGCGGTCGGCGGCCTGCCACTCCTCGAGGACGGCCTTTTCGATGCGGCGGATCGCCTCCTCCTCGGGGATGCACGTGTCCGTCACGCGGTTGAGGTGGCGCGCGTGGAGCACCTCCTCCTCGGCCGGGCTGAGCTGGCGGTAGTGAGGAATCCGCACGTAGTGGTCGTGCGCGACGAGGTTGAAGACGTCCTCCTCGAGGTTCGCGCCGGTGCACGTGATCGCGTGGACCTTGCCCTGCCGGATCATCTCGGCCAGCGAGAGGCCGATCTCGGCGGTGGACATGGCGCCCGCCATGGTCAGGAACATCTTGCCGCCGCCCGCGAGGAGGGCGTTCCAGGCCTCGGCCGCGTCCACGACCGTCGCGGCGTTGAAGTGGCGGAAGTGGTGCTTCACGAACGAAGTGATCGTCATAGGGCCGGAGCATAGGAAGAAGAGGTGAAGACGACAAGCGCCATCCTTTAGGATCGGGGGGTGAGCTCCGACACGCTTCTCGTCACCGGGGCCGCCGGCTTCATCGGCGCCCGCTTCGTCGAATCCTGCAACGCCCGCGGCGTCCCCGTCGTCAGCGTGGACCGCCGGGAAGCGTTCGCGACCCGCCCCGAGCATCGCCGCCTCGACTTCGGGACGATCCTCGACATCGAGGAGCTGCCCGGGTGGCTCGCGGACGGGCGCCCGGCCCTCGCGGGCATCGTCCACATGGGCGCGATCTCGGCCACGACCGAGCTCGACGAAGGGATTCTCAAGCGCCTGAACGTCGACTATTCGAAGAACCTCTGGAACGAGGCCCGGCGTCTCGGGATCCCGTATGTCTACGCGTCGAGCGCCGCCGTCTACGGCGACGGAGCGCACGGCTTCGACGACGACGACGCGCTCGTCACGAAGTTCAAGCCTCTCAACCCCTACGGCGAGTCCAAGCGCCGGTTCGACCTCTGGGCGCTGGAGGAGGCCGCAGCCGGCCGCACGCCGCCCGCCTGGGCCGGTTTCCGCTTCTTCAACGTCTACGGCTTCGGGGAGCGGCACAAGGGCCCGCAGGCGAGCGTCGTCCTCCACGGCTACGACCAGGTGAAGGCAAAGGGCGAGATCCGCCTCTTCCGGTCCCACCGCGACGGGGTCGCGCACGGCCACCAGTCGCGCGACTTCGTGGACGCCTCCGACACGGTCGAGGCGATGTGGTTCGCGCTGAAGCGCCCGATCACGGGCGGGATCTACAACGTCGGGACCGGCAAGGCCCGGACTTTCCTCGCCCTCGCCAAGGCCGTCTTCGCGTCGCTGGGTGCCGAGGAGAGGATCACCTTCGTCGACACGCCACCGGGCATCCGCGACCGCTACCAGTACTTCACGGAAGCAAAGATGGACCGCCTGCGGAAGCAGGGCTTCGCGCGCAAGCCCGTCACCCTCGAGGACGGCGTCGACTGGTACGTCCGCCGCCTCGAGAGTGAGAAGGCGTGACGGTGCTCAGGCCTTCGGCAGGTTCTTCGCCGCGAAGTCCCAGTTCAGGAGGTTCTCGACGACGGCGGCGACGTAGTCCTTCCGCCGGTTCTGGTAGTCGAGGTAGTACGCGTGCTCCCAGACGTCGAGCGTCAGGAGGGGCGTCGCGGACGTCGTGAGAGGTGTCTCCGCGTTCGGCGTCTTGACGACCTTGAGCTTGCCGCCCTCGGCGACGAGCCACGCCCAGCCGCTCCCGAACTGCCCCATCGCGGCGGCCGAGAACTGCTTGACGAATTCCTCGTGGCTCCCAAACGAGGAGCCGATGAGATCCTCGACGGCCTTCGGCACCTTCGCGTCGCTCTTCGGTCGCAGGCTGTTCCAGTAGAACGTGTGGTTCCAGATCTGGGCGGCGTTGTTGAAGACGGCCGCCTGATCGACCCTCCCGGCCGCGCTCTTCACGATCGCCTCGAGCGAGAGGTCGGCCTCCGGCTTGCCGGCGACGAGGTTGTTGAGGTTCTCGACGTACGTCTTGTGGTGCTTGCCGTAGTGGAACCCGATCGTGTTCTTCGAGATGAAAGGCTCGAGGGCGTTGTCGGCCCACGGGAGAGCGGGGAGCGCGATCGGGACGGCGGCCCTGGCAACTGCGGGAGCGGCGACGTCCTTCAACGCGAGGCTCGCCGCCGCCACGGCGGCGGTCTTGACGAAGTCGCGGCGATCGTTCTTTTCGTCGGTCATGGGGGTCCTCCGAACGCCAATTCTGCTCCTGCTACGCTTCCGGCGTGCGCCCTCGCGCCCCGAAATTGCCGGTGGAAGCCAACCAAACGGCGGACCTGCGGCGCGCCGGTCTCCGGGTGACCCCGGCCCGCCTCGCGGTGCTCGCCGCGCTTCGCGCGCGGCTGGCGCCCGCGAGCCACGCGGACCTCGCGGCGGCGCTCGAGGGCGCCGTTCCGGACCGGGCGACCGTCTACCGGAACCTCGTCGAGCTCGTGAAGGCCGGGCTCGCCCGCCGCAGGGATCTCGGCGACCACGTCTGGCGGTTCGAGGCGGCGGGCGCGCGTCCCGGCGGCAAGGACCACCCGCACTTCCTCTGCACGTCCTGCGGCTCCCTCGCGTGCCTCGACACGCTCAAGGTCTCCCTCCGCCGCGGCGCGCGCGTCCCGCGCGCCCTGAAGGAGGACGCCGTGGAGATCCTCGTCAAGGGGCTTTGTGACGACTGCGTCCCTTCCTCTTAACCTTTCAAAGAAGAACTTCGTATTCTCTTCCCATGAAGAGAGTTCGTGCCGCTGCCGCGCTGGTCGTTTTCCTGCCTGTTTTCGTCTCCCTTTCCGCCTCCGCCCAGAGTTTCGCGGTCGAGAAGTACCAGCTTCCGAACGGGATGATGGTGATCCTGTATCCGGATCACACGCTGCCCGTCGCGACGATCAGCATCTGGTACCGGGTCGGGAGCAAGGACGAGCCCGCGCGGCGCAGCGGCTTCGCACACCTCTTCGAGCACCTCATGTTCATGGGCACCGAGCGCGTTCCGAACGGCGAGTTCGACCGGCTCATGGAGGCTTCGGGCGGCTCGAACAACGCCTCGACCGGCTCGGACGGCACCCACTACTACTCCTCGGGCCCCGCGTCGCTCCTGCCGACGCTCCTGTGGCTGGACGCCGAGCGTCTCGAGGACCTGCCTCGCGCGATGGACCAGAAGAAAGTCGACCTGCAGCGCGACGTCGTCCTGAACGAGCTGCGCCAGAGCTACGAGAACCAGCCCTACGGCCGCGCGGACCTCGCGATTCAGCAAATGCTCTATCCCCCGTCGCACCCGTACCACTTCCCCACGATCGGCACGGCCGAGGACCTGAGGGCCGCCGCCGCGTCCGACGTGAAGGACTTCTTCGCGACCTACTACGTCCCGAACAACGCGAGCCTCGTCGTCGCGGGCGACTTCGACCCGGCCGCGATCAAGCCTCTCGTCGAAAAGCTCTTCGCGGGCATCCCGCGGGGCGCCGCGCCGCCGAGGAAGCCCGTCTTGGCGGTGAAGCTGGACGGCGTCAAGCGCGGCGCGATGTACGACAAGGTCCAGCTCCCGCTCGTCGCCTTCGCATACCACACGCCGCCGGCGCTCGGGCCGGGCGACGCCGAGTGCGACCTCCTCGCCTCGGTCCTCGCGGACGGCAAGAGCAGCCGCCTCTACAAGCGCCTCGTCATCGACGACAAGCTCGCGGCGTCCGTCTCGGCCTCGAACGCGAGCGCCACCCTCGGTTCGGTCCTCAGAATCGACGTCCAGGGGCGTCCAGACGCGGATCTCGCCCGGATCGAGAAGATCGTGGACGAGGAGATCGCGCGCCTGCTCGCGGGCGGCGTCCAGCCGGGCGAGCTTTCCCAGCGCAAGGAAACCGCCGAGCTCGCGAAGCTCTCGGCCCTCCAGCGCCTCGAGACGCGCGCGGACCTCATGAACTTCTACGAGGACGCCTGGGGCGAGCCGAACGGATTCAAGCGGGACCTCGACCGCACCCGCAACGCGACCCCTGCGGCCGTCCTCGCGACCGCGAAGCAGGTCCTCACGCAGGACGCCCGCGTCGTCTTCCGCGTCCTGCCGGAGCAGCCGAAGCGTGCTCCGTCGGCGCGCGACACGCGGCCCGCCGACGGCCCGCCCGTGCCGTTCCATCCGACGCCCCCCGAGCGCTTCAAGCTCGCAAACGGCATCCCGGTCGAGCTCTGGAAGACGCCCGACCTGCCGCTCACGCGCGTCGCCGCCGTGTTCCGGCCCGAGGGAGCGCTGGACGCGAGCGCCGCGCGCGCGGGCCTCGCCTCGATGGCCGCGGGCATGCTCGACGAGGGCGCCGGGGCGCGCGACGCGATCGCGTTCGGCGAGGCGGTGGCGAGCCTCGGCGGAGGCTTCTCCTCCGGCGCATCGCGCCGCTCCGTGCAGGCGAGCCTCACGATCCTTTCCCGAAACGTCGGGCAGGGCGTTCCGCTTCTCGCAGACGCCGTCCGGCGGCCCCGCTTCGAGCCGAAGGACTTCGAGCGCGTCAAGCGCCTCACGCTCGACGAGATCGCGCAAAGCGAGGACGAGGCGCCCGTCGTGGCCGACCGGGTCGCGTCGCGGGCCCTCTTCGGCGACACGCACCCCTACGCCTGGCCGGCCGACGGGACAGCGGCCTCCGTCGGCGCCATCACGCTCGACGAGGTGAAGGCGGCTCACGCCGCCCTCGTGAGGCCCGAGACGGCGACGCTCCTCGTCGCGAGCAGCCTGGCCCCGGCCGAGATCAAGGCGGCGCTCGAGAGCTCCTTCGGCGACTGGAAAGCCGCGGGGCCCGCACCGAAGCGCTCCGCCGTGCCCGCGGGGTACGCCCCGGCAGGAGCGGGACTGCGCGTCTATCTCGTGGACCGGTCCGACGCGCCGCAGACGAGCGTGCGGTTCCTCGCACCCTCTCCGAAGTTCGAAGATCCGTCGCGCGTGCCGCTCCGGCTGCTCGGAACGGTCCTCGGCGGCAGCTTCACGAGCCGCCTGAACCAGAACCTCCGCGAGAAGCACGGGTACACGTACGGCGCCAGCGGCCGCTTCACGCCCGGCCCCGTCCTCGGGACGTTCTCCGCGGGCGCCGAGATCACGGCGAAAGACACGGGTGCGGCCGTGAAGGAGTTCCTCGCGGAGTTCGCGCGCCTGTCGTCGGGC
>JBDTTJ010000037.1:0-16982 GCA_039930645.1 Acidobacteriota bacterium | reverse complement strand
GCGGCCGACGACGACGAGATTCCTGCTGCCTTCGGGACCCGGGGAGAAGAGGTCTGCTGAAGAGGAGGAGGAAGACGGGGATTCGGATTTCTTAGAAGGTGAAGAGGGCTGCTGCGCGAGTGAGGGAAGCCGCAGCAGGATCGTGCAGGCGGCGAATGCGACGAGGCCCCTCTTCACTTTCATGGAAATCTCCTTCTTTCTCTCTTGTTCTTCATTCGCCGCGTGACGCGACGGCGGACTGGCCGTTCGCGACGCGCTTGCCGGCTTCCTTGCCGAGGATGTCGGCGGTGAGGTTTGGCATGACGATGACCTGCACCTTGTCGCCCAGCTTCTCGGCGAGGGTCTTGTTGACCCACGTCGGGTTCTTCTCGATGAGCTCGACCTCGCGCTTGAGGTTCTCGAACTGCGCGAGCGAGGTCTGGCGGATGGCGAAGGCTTCCGCCTCCGAGAGCGTGCGGCGGCGGGAGGCTTCGGCTTCCGTATGGATCTTCATCGTCTGCGCGGCCGATTCCGCCTCGCGCAGGCGGCGCGCCTTCTGGGCGTCGGCCTCGAGCTCCTGCTGTTTGATCGCCTTCTCCTTCAGCGGGAGGATGTACGTCATCGCGTCGGCCTCGGCCTTGGCCTCGATGAGCCGGCGGTTCGCGGCGGCCTCGGCCTCCTTGTCCGAGCGCGCCTTGCGGGCCTCGGCCTCGAGGCGCTGCTGCTCGACCTCCTGCTTCTTGAACCGGAGGTTCGCCTCGGTGCGCTCGACGAGCTGCGACTGCTCGAGGAGCGCGAGACGCCCGCGCTCGAACTCCACGGGAAGCTTGAGGTCCCCGACGAGGACGTCCTTGAGGATGATCCCGGCCTCGGCGAGGCGCTCGCCGGCGAGCTTCGTGGCCCGCGCGGCGAGCTCCTCCCGCTTGCTCGCGAGAAGCGACGGGGCGTCGTACTCGGGCGCGAGCGAGCGGAATGCGGACGCGAGAACCGGCCCGACGACCTCGGCCCCCGGGTTCGCGGGCAGGCCCGCCCAGCGCGCGAGGAGCTGGTTGCGGTCGAGCGCCCAACGCGCCTGGATCACGAGCCCGACCGCGAAGCCGTCCCGCGTCGGGACGGTGAAGGTGGCCGAGGGCCCGGAGAGGAGCTGGTCCGAGACGCGCATGCGCGTCAGCACGTAGAACGTGCGCGGCAGAAAATGGCTGCCCGGCGCCACGATCCTGGTCCTGCCCGTGAACTTGCTCACGACGAGTCCCGCCTCGCCGGGGGCGACGGACTGGAAGCCCCGCTCAGCCCAGCGGGCGGCGGCCCAGACGCCGAGGACGAGCGCCACGCCGAAAAGCAGCGGGCGCGCCGGCAGGCGCCGGATCCAGAGAGGGAGGAGGGGGAAAGGAGGCTTTGAAGGGTTCGGAGAGTCGGGAGGATCTCGAGGGTCGGGAGGGCTCTGGAAGATGTCGCTCATGTCGTCTCCTTCGCGGCGGCGAGCCGCATGTGAAGGAGGAATCCACGAAGGGTGCCAACGGACGCGAGAGCCCGGGCGCGACTGGAGACGCCGGCGCTGTATTCCTTTTCGAAGAAAGCTTCTCCGAAACAGAGGATAATGAACTCACGCGCATTGCGCGGGCCTGCTTCGGCCGGGCGGCACGCGTCGTGAAAAGGGCGAGGGCAGGCGCGAGAACACCCCGCGCCGGGAGGTTCACATGGTCCGCCGCACCATCGCCCCGATCCTCAGGCTCCTCGCGTTCCTCGGCCTGCTCGCGTCTCCGCTCCTCCTCGCCGCGATCGCGCGCGCCGACGGCGTGGAGGCGGCCGCTCTCAAGGGCACGCGCCTCGTGGCCCTGCGCTCGGTCGTCCTCGCGGACCGCCCGGACGACCGCGTCGCCCGTGGCGGGCGCGTCGCGGCCAGCGCTCCCGCGACGCTCCTGGAGCGCGTGGGCGGCAAGGTGCTCGTGACGTCCCCTGGATGGGGCGGCTCCGTCGCCGTAAAAGGCTGGGCCGACGCGTCGGCGTTCTTCGTCCTCGACGATCCCCAGACGAAGGGCGAGGATCTCGTCCGGAACGCGCGTCTCCTCCTCGACTCGCGCGATCGCCCGGTCCTCGCGGCGGCCTACCTCGGTGAGGCCGTGCGGCGCGAGCCGGCCAACGCGGACGCCTGGGAGCTCCTTGGCCACGCCGGCGAGCTGCTCGCGCAGGGCGCCCGCCGCGCCGAGGACGGCCGCGCGCCGTCGTCGACCCACGTGGCCGGGTTGTGGGGCGTGAACGTCGTCTCCGCCGGCGACGGCGCCTCGTTCCGCTACGACGGCGAGGCCTACCGCCGGGCCATGGCTCTCGCGCCTCCGGCGGATCTCGCCGAGCGGGTGCGCCTCCGCCTCCTGACGGCCTGCGGCTCGATCACGGACGGACGGGGAGTCTTCGACCCGAAGGCGGCCTCGCGGCGCGAGAAGGATCTCGGGGAGTACCTGGCGTCGTTCCCGGCCTCACCCCGCCGGACGGCGCTGCAGCTCGAGCGTGCGCGGCTTCTGACGTCACTCGCCGAGACCGCGATCCGGACCGGCGATTCGGAGAGCTTTCCTCTCTACCGCGACGCGGCCATCGAATCCGCATCGGAGGTCTCCTCGACGGCCTCCGACGCTTCGCGCCGCCGTGCGGCGGACCGTCTCGTCGCGCGCCTCACGAAGTCGCTCCCGAAGAGGGTCGTGTCCGAGAAGCCCGTCGTCTCGGCAGGCGGCCTCCGCGCGCAGTTCGTCTCCAAGGGCGGCGCGACGCTCCTCGTCGTGGCGAGGCCGGACGGGAAGGACGCGATCCAGCCGTTCACGGTCGTGGGCGCGGACCCGGCGAGCCTCGCATTCGACTCCTCGGGCAGGAGGCTCGTGTGGGACGAGGCGCCGGTTTCGGGCCGGCGCCGGACGCGCCTCCTCGACCTCGCCCGCGCCAAGGTGTTCGACCCGGCCGCGGCCGCCGAGCCCGAGATCCTCGCGTCGAGCGGGGCGAGCGCGCCGGACGCCGGGAACGCGGATCGCTACACGACGTCGCTCGGCTTCTCGCCGGACGGCCGAATGCTCCTCGTCGTCTGCGAGGGATTCACGGCGGACGGAACGCGCATCCCGAAGCGCCACGTTCTCTGCGACGTGGAGGGCGGCCGGCGGCCCGTCCTCGTGGACCGGCCGTTCTCGGCGCCCGGCGTCGTGGACTGGTCGCGGCTCGCGCAGATGGGCGATCGGCTGAGCGGATAATCCGGAACGATGACGAGCTCGCACGAAATCGAAGACCGGAGGCTGCGGCGCAAGACCGCAGCCTTTCGCTTGAAGCACGATGTGGGGAAGGTGCTGCGCTGGAGCGCGCCGGACAAGCGGGAGGCGGACGCAACCGCGCTGCGCGCGAGGCTCGCCGCGGACCTCCTTCCCGAAACGAGCGGTGGCGGAGCGAAGAAAGACGTTCTGAAGAGTTTCTTCGAGTGGAAGAGGGAAGACGGGCCGATGTTCGACTCGAGCGACCCCGACCTGCAGACGGTCGAGAAAGCCATGGCCGAAGTGCGCCTCCTCCTCCCCTCCCTTCTTCCACTCGAAGAAATCTCTCTCTCTTCTCTTCAATCCCTGGACGACGCCTGCGCGGAGGCGTCGCGCGCGTGCACCGCGTTCTACCGCCGCGTTGCCGTGGAGGAGGGGCCGGAGGTCCTGCGGCCGTTCGGCGGCCGCGGCCGGCGCGGGGACGGTTCGTGAAGGGCGGGCCGCGGCTCCTCGTCGTCGACGACCAGCCCCGCACGGCCGAGCTGTTCCGGAAGTTCGCGCCGGACCTCGTCCTCGCGGGCCCGTCGGAATCGAAAGCGTTCGCCGCGAGCTGGGCCGAGGCCGAGACCGCGCTCGCGCGAGGCGGGCGTCTGCCCGACGCGGTCGTCCTCGACCTGCGCTTCGAGATCGCCGACGAGGATCTCCTGCCGGACCGAAGGCCGCTCGGCGAGTCGGCCGCGGGGAAGCGCGAGCGCCGCGAGCGGCGGGACCGCCAGGGCCTCTACATCCTCGAGCGCCTGCGCCGCCGCGCGCCCGACCTTCCCGTCATCCTGACGACGGCGCACGAGGACATCCCGTTCGAGGACGAGGCGCGGCGCCTCCGCGCCGACGCGTTCACGTACACCGTGGGCGAGGACGAGACGACGGGCGAGGGCCTCGTCCGCGTCGTGAGGCGCGTCCTCGCCGACCGCGACGCGCCGCTCTCGACGGGGCGATTCTTCTGGGGCCGCGGCCCGGCGATGCGCGAGCTCAGGCGGCGGATCGCGTCGCTGGCGCCGGCGCCGCTGCCGCTCCTCGTGACCGGGCCGACCGGCTCGGGAAAGAACTTCCTCGTGCGCGAGGTCCTGCACCCGCTCTCGAGCCGCAAGGGGCCGCTCGTCTCGTTCGACTGCGCGACGGTGCCCGACACGCTGCTGCAGGCCGCGCTCTTCGGCTCCGTGCGTGGCTCGTACACGGGCTCGGTGGCGGACCGCCCGGGCGTCTTCGAGGCCGCCGCCGGCGGGACGCTCTTCATCGACGAGATCGAGAACCTCTCCCTCGACGCACAGAAGTCGCTCCTCACCGCTCTCAACGACGGGGTGATCCGCCGCGTGGGCGCGACGGCGTCGGTGCCGCACACGGCCCGCATCGTCGCGGCGTCGAACGTCGACCTGCCTAAGAAGGTCTCCGACGGGACGTTCCGCGCCGACCTCCTCATGCGCCTGAATCCCGCGCTCGCCCTCGTGCTCCCGCCTCTCTCCGAGCGCCGGGAGGACCTGGAGGACCTGGCAGACGACCATGCGGCCGCCTTCTTCGCCGACCCCGGCCACCGCGCCGAGATCCTCGCGCAGGTGCGTGCGGCCGGCGCGCCCCAGCCGGAGAAGGGCGACGCGTTCGATCTGGCGCGCGGGGAGGAGGAGCTCTCCCGCAGTCGGGCCCCCGTCGTCTTCTTCCTCCCGCGCAAGGCCTGGGCCGCGATGGCGAAGCACCCTTGGCCGGGCAATCTCCGGCAGTTCGGGATGGTCCTCTCCGATCTGCTCGCCGCCACTCTCTACGGAAGATCGGCGGCGTCTCTCGACCGCGCGGGACGCGTCGTCTTCGCGTTCGAGAACCGGCTCCTGTTCGACCTCCTCGCCGAGGCGCGGCTGGAAGAGGCCGACCCGGGCCGCGAGGACGTGCTGACCCTGCCGCGCCCGAAGGTCGCGAACGTCGAGGACTACCGCCGGGAGCTCGAGCGCGCGGCTTTCCGGCAGCTCTTCCACGAGTGCCACGGCGATTTCGCGCGCATGGCCGAGCGAATGACGGGCTCGGCGGCGGACGAGAGGGCGGTGCGTCTGAGGTTCAACAAGCTCGGCCTCTCCGCGCGGCAGGAAGGCTGACCTCCGTGCTCGGGGGAGTCCTCGCGCTCGCGTTGGCGGCGGCTCCCGCGCCGGCCGGGTGCGAGGACGACGCCGAGCATCTCGCTCAGGCCGCGGCGGGGCTCGTCGCGGCTTCGCCCCGGGACGCCGAAACGGTGGCGCAGGCGCGCGACCTCCTGCGCCGGGCAAGGCTCTCCACGCTCTGGCCGCCGCTCTTTCTCACGCTCCGTGCAGCCGACCTCGCGGCGGCGGCGGGGGACATGGACGACGAGGCGCGGCTCCTGCAGGCGGCGGCGCGGGAAGCGCCGGATCTGCTCTCGGCGTCCGACCGCCTGGTCCTCGCCCGCCAGGCCGAAGCCCGCGGCGACCGCCGCGACGCGATGCTGCAGTACGGCCACGTCCTCGCCGCGCAGGGGCGGCGGGGCCGGCTGGCGGGGGCGTGGATCGGAGAGCGCATCCGCCGCCTCGACGCCGAGGAAGAAGCGAAGGGCGTGCCCGTGCGCCCGGGCTTCGCGCCGCCCTCGGCCGATGCGCGCGCCGCTTTCGCCGAAGGCAAGACACTGCTTGCCCGCGGCGCGACCGCCGGAGCGCGCGGCGCGCTTCGGCGCGCCCTCGGGATCTCGCCCGGGTACGCGGAGGCCGCTCTCGCGCTCGGGACGCTGGAGGAGCGCGAGGGGCGCGAGGTCGAGGCGGCAGCCGCGTTCCGGACCGCTCTCGCCGCCGACCCGGACCGGTTTGACGCGGTGCTGGCGCTCGCGAACCTGCTCTGGAACGAGCCCGACCGGCCGGCGAAGGAAGAATCCCTCGCGCTGCTCGACCGGGCGATCGCGCTCAGGCCGGAGATGCCGCGCCTTCTGCGCGAGGCCGCGGATCGATGGGCCGCATGGGGCGATCCGGCGCGCGCGCTGGAGCGGCTGGACGCGTGGCGAGCCTCGGCGACGCCCGCGGGCCGCCAGGCGACGGATCCGCTCCGGGAGAAACTCGTCGCGAGCCTGGCGCGGCCCGCGGGACGCGCGGCCGCAGACGGGACCCTCGCCGAGACCTCGCCCGCGGCGCCGCCCTTCCGGCTCGCGCAGGTGTATCTCCGCCGCGGCGACGCGTCCGGGACCGAGCACGCGCGTCGCGAGCTCGAAGACGCCGTCCGCCTCGATCCCGCGTTTGTGCCGGCCTGGGAGCTGCTCGCGACCGTGCGCGGCCAGGGCGGCGACGCTGCGGGCGCCGAGGCTGCGTTGACGAGGGCTCTGGAAGTGGACCCGTCCCGCGCCTCCTCGTGGGAGCGCCTCGCGGCTCTCCTCGAGCCTCACCCGGATCGGGGAGCCGACGCGACGGCCGCGTGGCAGAAAGCCGAACAGGCGGGCTCGCGCGAGGCGCTGTGGGCGCTGGGACGCCGGGCCGCGTCCGGCGGGAGAGAGCTCGAAGCGGTCCGCTGGTGGCGGCGTTACGTCGCCGAGGCGCCGGACGGCCTGCACCTGGACGAGGCGCGCGCGGCCGTGGAGCGGATGGACCGGCGCTTCCAGACGCTGCGCGGCGGGGCCATAGGCCTCGCGGCGTTCGGCGTCTTCCTCGGGGTCGGGCTCGTTCTGAGGCGGCGCCGCGGCCTCACTCTGGCCGAGTGGCTGCGCCGCGATCCCGGAGCCACGCGCGAGGTGCGGCCGGTCCTCGGCCGGCTGTCGCACGAGGTCTTCAAGCACGGCGGCCTGCTGCTCGGGGGAGCCGAGGAGCGCCTGGGATCCGGCGACGACTTTCGCCCCAGCGCCGAGATCCTCGCCGCCCGGCTCTACGGCTCGGGCGCGGGGCCCGGCCTCGTGGCCGAGGGACGCGCCGCGCTCGACGACCTCGGGACCCTCGCGCGCCGCCATGGCGCCGCGCTGAACCTCAAGCACAAGGACCCGGTCTTCGCTCCCGTCGTCGCGGCGCTCGACACGCTCGACGCCGCGCACGACGACCTCGCGTCGCTCGCGGCGGGCCGCACGCTGCCCGCCCGGCGCCGGTCGCAACTCGCGGCGCGCCTCGGCCGGGCGGCCGAGGCGCTGAACGCGCGCACGGCGCAGGATCTCAACCGGCTGCTCGACGCGGCCGGCTCGACGCAGGCTTCGTGGGAAGCGCTCGCGGCCCTCCTCGCCTCCGTGGCGCGCGAGAAGCGGCTTTCCGCCCCGGCGCTCGAGCCGATGGGGCTCTTCGCGGAGGCGGGCGCTGCGCTGCGCGTGAAGCTGCCGGGCGCCGAGTGGGAGACGATCTTCCGGAATCTCTTCGCAAACGCTCTCGAGTCGCCGCGCCTCGGGCTCCTCGCCGAGCAGCGGCGCGATCCCGTGACGGGGCAGGCGCAGGGGCGCTTCGTCCTCTACGACGCCGATCCGCGGCCCCTGACGGCCGAGATGATCCGCGGGCGAGCCGCCGAGCGCGGCCTGGGCGTCGTGGCCGACGCCGTGAGGCGCTGGGACGGCGCTGTCGACGTCGTGCCCGGCGTCTCCGCCTACGCGAAGGGCGTCTCCGTCGAGTTCGCCGTGGTCGAGGAGCCCTCGTGACGGCCGCGCGAATCCTCGTTGTCGAGGACGGCCGCGAGTACATGGAGGGCTTCGCGCGCCTCGCGGCCGCGAAAGGCGCGCACGCCGCGTTCGTGCGCGCCGGCAGCCTCGCCGAGGCGCGCGAAGCGCTGAGCCAGGGCAAGCCCGATGCGGTCTTCCTCGACGTCGTCTTCGACCGGACGCCGGAGGCCGAGCTCGCGGGCGACCTCGACGCGCTCGTCGCGCGTTACGGCGGCGACCGGGCCCGCGCCGTCCACCACCTCGCGACGCATCAGGGCTTCTACGTCCTCGACGCGCTCGCGGACGATCTCGCGGGCGTCCGCGTCGTCCTCGCATACGACTTCACGGGAGAAGAGAAAAGACTGGAGGCTCTGAGAGTTCGCCTTCGCGGCCTGCGCGGCCTTCCTGATGGCGCCTCGCTTGGGGCGGCGCTGGAGGATCTTCTTAGAAAGTGAATGCGGCCAGGGCCCCCTTCACCTTCTAGGAAAATATTCTCTTCTCTCTGGTTTCCTCTTCCTAGATCTCCGTGAAGACGAAGCGCTTCAGGACCTGAATGCGCGCGTTCGCGTGCTCGGGGTCCATGAGCCAGATCGCGCCCGCGACCGAAGACAGCAGCGAGTTGCCGTCCTGCGGCGTGAAGCAGAAGCCCACGATCTCCTTGCCTTCGTCGGCGACGGCGAGCGTCGGCGTCGAAATGACCGTCTGCGAGAGGATGCGGCCGTAGTACCCGTGGTCGCGGCCGAACGAGAAGACCTCGTTCGCGCTCTTCCGCTCCGTGAGGGCGACGAGCGGGTTCGCCTTAAGGCGCTCGAGGACGTGCTTTTTGTCGGTCTTGTCCTTCAGCTCGAAGTTGAACCAGACCGAGTGCATGTACTGCGTGTTGAGCTTCAGAGCCGAGGAAAAGACCTTCGGCTCGAGGTTCAGCGTCTCGTACAGGTGGAAGACGTCGCGGGCGTGGTGCGTCCCGAACTCGTCGTCGTCGTGCTTGGAAAACGTCGGAGCGGGGGAGTAGTCCTTCGTCTGGGAGATGTCGTTCGACCGGCGCATGCAGACGAACTGCGCGCGCTCCATCGTGAGCTTGCCGAGGTCGTCCATCCCGAGCGTCTTGATGAGGATCGCGAGGTTGTGCGTGTTGCACGAGACGATCTGAAGGAACTTGTCCTCTCCCGGGATGAGCGCCGAGTCGTTGATCCCGCGCGCGTACATCTTTCCGAACCCGAACTCGGAGCCCTGCGCGAGGAAGCCCGCGGGGCCCTTGAGGTGCTTGTAGACCTGCTCCTTGTTGTCGTTGCCCGCCGGAGTGCAGTCCAGAACGACGGTCGCGCGCTCGAGCGCCTCCTGCGCCGTGTACGAGATCTTGTGGCCGAGCGCCTCGAAGTCGGCGACCTTGTCGTCTTCCGCGGCCAGGAGCGCGCCGCGCTTCATGAGGTGGTTCACTTTCGCCCGTTCGGTCTTCATCGGCGTGCGCTTGTGGAACGTCACCTCGTCGATACCGAGGTGCTGCTTGAAGTCGGTGAAGAGGCCGATGAGGGGCTCGCCGATCGTGCCCGTGCCGACGATGTGGACGATGTTTTTCATGTGCCGCTCCTGCCGCGATGGTCCTGGGGAGGCGAAGTTTATAGGAGCCCCGTGCTAAGGTCGCCGCACGTGACAACCGCCCCGGACGCGTCGCTCCAGACCGTGTCGATCCCGGGCCCCGCGGGGCGGCTCGAGGGGCTTCTCAGGTCGCCGGCCGCGGCCGCCGGCGCCGCGGTCGTCGCCCATCCCCACCCCCGCCACGGCGGGACGATGCACACGAAGGTCGTGCAGCGCGCGGCGAAGCTTCTTTCGGGCCGGTTCTCCCTCGCCGCGCTGCGCTTCAACTTCCGGAGCGTCGGGACGTCCGAGGGGACGTACGACGACGGCCGCGGAGAGACGGATGACGTCGTTGCGGCGGGGAAATGGGTGCGCGGGCGCCAGCCGGCCGGGCCATTCGTCGTCGCGGGCTTTTCCTTCGGATCCCTTTGCGCACTCCACGCGTCTCCACGTCTCGCGCCCGACGTCCTTTTTTTGATCGGACTTCCGATCGACCGGTGGGACGGCGCGGCGCCCGCCGCGGAGCCCTGGCGCGTCGTGTGGATCCAGGGCGAGGATGACGAGTTCAGTCCGCTGGCGAAGGCCCGGAGCGTGGCCGGGGCGCGCGGCTGGACGTTTCTCTCCGTGCCCGGCGCCGACCATTTTTTCGCGGAGAAGCTGCGCGAGTTCGAAACCGCCGCCGGTGACGCGCTCGAGAAAGCTCTCGGAGGCTCGTGATGCTGGAAGAAACCGAGAGAGATCTTCTGAGAAAGTTCGCCGCCGCCGCGGCGGCCCGCGCGCTGGGCCTGCGCGGCGCGCTCGCGCCCGCCATACCCGGGGGGAGCGCGCTCCTCAGGCCGGCGTCCGTCTTCGTCACCTGGGTGAAGGACGGACGTGCGCGCGGCAGGAGCGGGGCGGCGGCCACGGCGTCGCCACTTCACATTCTCGTCGAACAGCACGCGGTCGAGGCGCTTCTGCACGACCCGCGGGTGCCTCCGGTGACGGCGAAAGAGCTTGCGCGCCACACGCCGCAGATCTCCGTTCTTTCCCCCTTCGAAGAAATCTCCTCTCCGTCCGACGTCACGGTTGGAATCCACGGCGTCGTGGCCGAAAAAGGAAAACGGTGGGGAATCGTCCTGCCGCAGGACGCCGAAGGGCTGGACTGGGACGCCGACCGCCTCCTCGGGCAGGCCTGCCTGAGGGCCGGCCTGCCCGAGGAGAGCTGGAAGGCGGCGGGATCGGTCCATCTCCGCCGCTTCACGGCCGAGACGTTCTGACGCCCGCCGAGGTCACTTCTTCGGGGCGGGAGCGGCCGCGGCGGGCGGCGCGTCCTTCTCGATCGAGAGGAACTGGACCTCGAAGACGAGCGTCGCGCCGCCCTTGATGCGCGGCGGCCGGCCCTCGTCGCCGTACGCGAGCTCGGACGGGCAGACGAGACGGGCCGACCCGCCTTCCTTCATGAGCTGCACGCCCTGCGTCCAGCAGGGGATGACGCCATTGAGCGGGAAGGTGACGGGCTCGTTGCGGTCGATCGAGCTGTCGAAGACGGTTCCGTCGATGAGCGTGCCCCTGTAGTGGACCTTGACCTTGTCGGTGGCCTTCGGCGTCGCGCCCGTGCCCGCCTTCGTCTCCTTGTAGACGAAGCCGGACGCCTGCTTTTTCGCGCCGGGCTGGGCGGCTTCTTTGTCGAGGAACGCGGCGCCGGCCTTCTTCTCGACCGCGGCCGCGGCCGTCATGCGGCTCTTGGCGAGGTCGTTCAGCTTCGGGCCGTAAGTCTCGATGTCGACCTTCGGCGTTTTGCCGAGGACGCCGTCGGAGAGCCCCTGCTCCACGACCGCGAGCTCCGCGACGGAGAGCTTGAAGCCCATGAGGTTGCGGGAGATGACGAGGCCGAGCGCATAGAGCGTCTTGTCGGCTTCGCTGGCGGGTGCGCCGGCGACGGCTTTCGCGGGAGCCTTCGCGCCTGTTGTCTTGGGGGCAGCGGGCTTTGCGTCCTGGGCGGCGGCCTGGAGCGCCAGGGACAGGGTGAGACCGGAGGCGATGAAGAATCGCCGCATGTGTGAGTCCTCGCTTTCTTTGGTGGGCGGCCGGCTGGGCGGCCGAGCCCGAATGGTAACTCCGTCAGCTCCGCGTGAGAACGAAAAGCAGCAGCCCGGCGGCGACCGCGGCGTTCAGCGACTCGACGCCTCCGCCGAGCGGGAGGGTGAGCCTTCGGTCGAGGGCGACCTCCACCTCGGGTGAGATCCCGTGCCCCTCCGAGCCGAGGACGAGAACGAGGGGCCGGACCTTCGCGGCGCTCGCAGGCGGCTCGCCGCCATGCGCCTCGGCGCCGGCGAGGGAGGCGCCGCCGTACGCTCGCGCCCACGCGATCGCGTCGGAGGGCGCGACGCGCGGGACGATCGGCACGCGCAGCGCGCTGCCGGCCGACGCGCGCGGCGCGCGCGGCGAGAACGGCCACGCGGACCCAGGCGTCAGCACGATGCCGGCGACGCCGAACGCCTCCGCGCAGCGCACGATCGCGCCGACGTTCGCGGGGTCCTGGATTCCGTCGAGGAGGAGATAAAGGGACGAGGAGGGAGACGAAGAGGAAGATTTCTTTGAAGGTGAAGAGGAAGAGAGAGCCGCCAGTGAGCGGTGGGGGGGCGGCGCGAGAGCCGCGATGCCTCGCGTCGACGGGAGATCCGAGAGTCGCCTGAGAACGCGTGGGGATACGAACGTGACGGGCGCACCGGGCGCGGCGCCGCCGGCCCCATCCGCTCCTTCCCCTCTTACCCTTCTAAGAAAATCTTCTTCTTCTCTTTCGTCCGTTCCCGCCTCGACGAACACCTCGTCGAGAGCCACCCCCGCGTCGAGGGCCTCTTCGACCATCCGCCTTCCCTCGAGGAGCATGCGGTCGCCTTCGGCGACCGCGCGGACGGCGGCGGCGATGCGGGGGTTCGTCGGGGACTCGATGCGGGGCATGCGGGGGAAGTCTAGCCCGCGTCGTGCTTAAATCCGGGTGGATGAAGTCGGAAGTCCCGGCCGCCGCGGCGGCCATCGTCGCGAAGGCGTCACCGCTGACCGCGCTGTGGACGTTTCCGTCCGTGCTGTTCTCCGCGTTTCTCGTTGCCTGGGGCGCCGAGGCCGCGCAGTTCCTCGTCTCGCAGGGGCTCGCCCTCGCGATCCTCGCGTGGCTGCAGACGCTGCCCGAGTTCGCGGTGGAGGCGATCATCGCGTGGGAGGCCGGGAAGGACCCCGCGAAGGTCCACCTCGCGATCGCGAACTTCACCGGCTCGATCCGGCTCCTCGTCGGCCTCGGCTGGCCGCTCGTCTACTTCGTGGCGGCGTACTTCGCGCGTCGGACCGGCAAGCGCAAGACGTGGATCGCGATCGAATTCGACGACGAGCATTCGCTCGAGGTGATGGGCCTCCTGCCGCCGCTCGCGTGGTTCACGGTCATCTGGTGGAAGGGCTCGCTCGGCCTGTGGGACGCCCTGATCCTCTCGATCTGTTACTTCGCCTACCTCTTCGCTCTCCTGAGGCTGCCGCCGCGCACGGGTGACGTCGAGGAGATCGAGGACCTCCCGGCGGTGTCGAAGTGGGCGCTGCGCCAGGGGCCGGGCCGGCGCGGCTGGGCGATCGCCGGGATTTTCGTCGTCGGCGGCCTGATCCTCGTCGTCTCCGCGCACGCGTTCGTCGAGTCCATGCTCGCGCTCGCGATCGCGGCGGGCGTCGCTCCGTTCGTCTTCGTCCAATGGGTGGCGCCGTTCCTCTCGGAGTTCCCCGAGAAGCTCTCGGCGTTCAACTGGGCCCGCCAGATCACGAAAGCGCCGATGGCCGTCATGAACCTCGTTTCGTCCACGATCAACCAGTGGTCGATTCTGACGGCCCTCATCCCGGTTATCTACTCGTTCTCGCGGGGGACGCCGTCGGCGATCGTCTTCGACGAGCACCAGCGCGTGGAGATCCTGCTCACGATCCTGCAGAGCTTCCTCGGCTGGCTTCTCCTCGTGAACCTCAACCTCCAGGCGTTCGAGGCCGGCATCCTGTTCGTGTTCTGGTTCGTCCAGTTCGCCGTGCCGTCGACACGTGGCACGATGATCTATGTCTACGCGGCGTGGTGCGGATTCGAGATCGTCATGATCGCGATCGGCCGCCGCAATCCACGGGCGATCGGCGCCGCGTGGAGAGTCCTGAGGGCCCGATGAGATTTGCGAGCCGCGCGTCCCGCGTCGCCGCGTCGGCGACCCTCGAAGTCATGAGGACCGCCGCCACCCTGCGGGCGAGGGGGGTCGACGTCCTCGACCTCGGCCCCGGCGAACCGGACTTCCCGACGCCCGACTTCGTGAAGGCGGCCGGGATCTCCGCGATCGAGTCCGGTTTCACGCGCTACACGGACGCCGCCGGAACGCCCGAGCTGCGCGCCGCCATCGCGGAGCGCTACGCGCGGGAGTGGAACGCGCCCTGGGGGCCGGCCGACGTCGTCGTGACGAACGGCGGCAAACAGGCGCTCCACACGGCGATCCTCGCGCTCTTCGAGGAGGGGGACGACGTCCTCGTCCCGGTCCCCTACTGGGTGTCGTTCCCGGAGATGGTCACGCTCGCCGGGGCGCGCCCGGTCTTCGTCCCCACGTCGCAGGAGAACGGCTTCCGCCTCACGGCGGCGGACGTCGAGGCCGCGGCGACGCCGGCGACGCGCGGGATCGTCGTGAACTCGCCGACGAACCCGTCGGGCGCAGTCATCGAACCCGCCGAGATCGAGAAGATCGTTCGCCTGTGCGCCGCGCGCGGCTGGATGTTCCTCTTCGACGAGTGCTACGACCGATTCGTCTTCGAGGGAAGGCACCTGTCGGCCGCCGCGCTCGCCGCTGAATTCCCGGAAACGGTGGTCCTCGCGGGCACGTTCAGCAAGACGTACGCGATGACGGGCTGGCGGGTGGGCTACGCGTGCGCCGTGAGGCCCGTTGCCGAGATGATCGGCCGGATCGTCGGCCACGCGACGTCCAACGTGTGCTCCGTGGCGCAAGCCGCGGCGCTCGAGGCCCTTCGCCGCCCCGACGAGAGCGCGCAGGCGATCGAGACGATGCTGGCCGAGTACCGCCGCCGTCGCGCGTACCTGATCCCGGCGCTGAACGCGCTGCCGGGGTTCCGGTGCACGCCGCCCGGCGGGACGTTCTATGCGTTCCCGGACGTCTCGGCCTGGTACGGGAAGACCCTTGGAGGTGTCGCGGTCACGGGATCGGCCTCGTTCGCGAAGGCGCTCCTCGACGGCGCCGCCGTCGCCGTGACGCCCGGCGCGGCGTTTGGAGAGGACCGCTGCGTCCGGATTTCCTTCGCGACGTCCATGGAGCGCCTCGAGGAGGCGATGAAGCGCCTTCTCGGCGTCCTCTGCTGACGCCCTCTCAGCGGTAGACGACGTCGGAGGCGGCCGCCGGCCGGGAGGGCGCCTCGACCATGACCTTGTTTCGGCCCGCTTCCTTGGCCGCGTAGAGCGTCGCGTCGGCGCGCGCGACGAGCCCCTCGAGCGTCGAGTGCTCGAACGGCGGCACGTGGACCGCGATGCCGGAGGAGATCGTGATCGGCCGGGCGACCCGCGGGGGCTCGAGCGACGCAACGGACTTGCGGAGTCGCTCGAGCGCGCGCACGGCGGCGACGGCGTCGGCCTCGACGAGCAGGAGGACGAACTCCTCGCCGCCGTAGCGGCCCGCGAGGTCGATCGCGCGAATCGTGCGCGTGATCGCTCCCGCGACGGCCGAGAGCGCGGCGTCGCCCGCCGGGTGGCCGTGGGCGTCGTTGAAGGCCTTGAAGTGGTCGAGATCGAGCATCGCCACCGCGAGCGGCCGGCCCGTCCGCTCGGCGCGGGCGATCTCCGCGCGCGCCCGCTCGCGGAACGCGGCGCGGTTCAGGAGGCCGGTGAGAGGGTCCGTCGTGGCCCGGGCGAAGAGCCGGCGCTCCTCGTCGGCGACCGTCGGCAGGAGGAGCACCGTGAACAGGATGAAGCCCGCGCCGAGCGGCGGGACGACGGTGCGCGCGAGGAGAAACGCGTGCCGCTGAGCCGTCTCGGCGAGGCCGGCCAGCGCGAGGACGCTCGCGGCCGCGAACAGAAACGCCCGGGTCCTGCGGGAGCCCTGGCCGAGGTCGTAGAGGAGCGCGGCGGCGAGGGCGGCGACGAAGGCCGCTGACGCGTTGTCGAGCGCGAGGGGCCGGTCGGGCCGGAGGAGCGGAAGGATGAGGACGGCCGCCGTTGCGAACGCGAGAGCCCCGTAGAGCGCGAGGGTCCGCCGGCTCCGGGAGGCGACGAGGAGCGTGAACGCCACGAGCCCGAAAGCGGCTGCCGTGAGCGCGCAGAAGAGCGCCGCAATCTGCCCGGCCGAGAGCGTCATGTTGGAGACGATTCTACGTTCGGCGTGCCATCATCGCGGGGGAGAATCCCATGAAGCGACTCGTTCTCATGGCCGCCGCGGCGGTCCTCTTTTCAGCCCCGTCCGCGGCCGCGGCGACCTCCTACAAGCTGCCTCCGAAGGAAGTCGTCGAGATCCTCGACGCGCCCGGCCCTCCGCAGGCGCGGCTCAGCCCCGTCGGCGATGCGGCCCTCCTCGTCGAAATCGAGCAGAACCCGCCTCTCTCCGTCGTCGCCGAGGGGTTCCTCAGGCTCGCCGGCGTGCGACTCGTGCCGGCACGCGGCGCGCAGCAGCACCTCCTGTCGGCGTCCGGCCTCACGGTGCTCTCCCTTCCGGAGGGCCGGAAGACCCGTGTCGCCCTCCCTGCGGGCGCGCGCATCGGGATGCCTCTGTTCTCGCCGGATGGCAGCGCCTTCGCGTTCACGCGCGACACCGACGACCGGACGGAGCTCTGGCTCGGCGAGACGAAGTCGGGCGCCGCCTCCGCCGTGGCCGGAATCCGCGTGAACGACGTCGCCGGCGAGGCCCTGCGTTTTTCGAACGACGGCAAGACCCTGTGGATCCTCGCGATCCCGCAGGACCGCAAGCCGGCGCCGCCCGAGCCCGCGGTGCCGCAGGGGCCGGCGATCGAGGAGACGGCCGGGAAGACCGCCCCGACGGCCACGTTCCAGGACCTCCTGAAGAGCTCGCGGGACGAGGATCTCTTCGAGCACTTCGCGACGTCGCAGCTCGTGAAACTGGACGTGGCGTCCAAGCGCACCGCGGCCCTCGGGACACCGGGCCTCTTCACGCGTCTCGACCCGTCTCCGGACGGGCGGTATCTCCTCGTGGCGCGGATGAAGCGGCCGTTCTCGTACCGCGTTCCATACCGCGAGTTCCCCCACGCTCTGGAGATCTGGGACGGCGCGGGTCGCGTCCTTCGCGTCGTGGCCGATTTCCCGCTGGCCGACCAGACGCCGCGGCAGGGCGTCCCGACGGGTCCGCGCCACGTTGAGTGGCAGCCCATGGAAGAAGCTTCGCTCTTCTGGACAGAGGCCCTCGACGGCGGCGACCCGCTCCGGAAAGTCCCGTTCCGGGAATCGCTGCGCACGCTGCGCGCCCCATTCGCGGGCGAGGGGCGGGAAGTTCGCCAGCTCGTCCACCGCCTCCAGGGCGTCGAGTGGACCGTGACGCCGGGAACGGCGGTCGTGACCGAGTTCGACC
>JBDTTJ010000036.1:0-17693 GCA_039930645.1 Acidobacteriota bacterium | reverse complement strand
TGCTGGATCGAGCTCGGGACCACCGACCAGAACGCGGCGAAGGACTTCTACGGGAGGCTCTTCGGCTGGTCGTTCGCGGACAGCGAGATGGGCTCCGGCATGACCTACACGATCTTCAAGCTGAAGGGGCGCGACGCGGCTGCGTGCTACACGCTCGACGCCGCGAAGATGCCCGGCGTTCCGCCGCACTGGGTGATCTACGTCGCCTCGGCGGACGCCGGCGCGTCGGCGAAGCGCGCGGCCGAACTGGGTGGCAGAGTCACGGTTCCCGCGTTCGAGGTCGGGAGTTTCGGGAAGATGGCGGTCCTCGCGGACCCTGCGGGCGGGAACTTCTGCGTCTGGGAGGCGAAGGAAAACACGGGCATCGGGATCCACAACGAGCCGGGGGCTTTCTGCTGGGGGCAGCTCAACACGAACGAGACGGCGAAATCCGAAGCGTTCTATACCTCGCTGTTCGGCTGGACGGCGAAGACGGGCTCGGGCGGCGGCATGACGTACACGGAGTGGATCCTGGGCGGGAAGCCGATCGGCGGGATGATGGCTCCCCCGGACGGGGCGCGGGTCCCGAGCCACTGGCTGCCGTATTTCGCCGTCGCCGACTGCGACGCGGCGGCCGCGCTCGCCGCATCGCTCGGGGCGCGGACCTACGTCCCGCCGACCACGATCGAGGGAACGGGACGTTTCGCCGTCCTCGCGGACCCGCATGGCGCGGCCTTCGCGATCTACCGCGAGTAGGATGCCCGTGGGGGCGTGACATGACGGCGATGGCGGTCCGTTGGTCCGAATGGAGCCCGCGGCTCCTGAGCGTGCTGCGCATCGTGGCGGCGGCGCTGTTCATCGTGCCCGGCACGATGGCTCTCTTCGCGTTCCCCGTCGGCGTCCCGCCGCACGGCGGCACCGTTCCGCTCGTCTCGCAGGCGGGGCTGGGCGGCGTCCTCAACACGTTCGGAGGCGCGCTCCTCCTTCTCGGCCTCTTCACGCGTCCCGTCGCGTTTCTCCTCGCGGGGGAGATGGCGGTTGCCTACTTCCAGTTCCACGCCTCGAACGGCTTCTGGCCCACGATCAACGGCGGCGTGCCCGCGGTCCTCTACTGCTTCCTCTGGCTCTATCTTTCCGCTGCGGGCCCCGGCCCGTGGAGCCTCGACGCGCGCCGCGGGAGGGGCTGACCTCCGGCGCCGGCGCGAGTAGGATGCCGCTCGTAAAGGAGCCGAAAATGGCGACGAAGAAGAAGTCGAAGAAGACCGCCGCGAAGTCCTCCCCGAAGAAGGCGAAGGCCGCGAAGAAGGCCCCCGCGAAACGCCGCGCGCCGGCCGCGAAACCGGGATGGAAGCTGGACAGCGTGGCGCCGAGCATCACGGCGAACGACCTCGCGAAGAGCCTCGGCTGGTACCGCGACGTCGTCGGGTTCGTCGTCGACGAGACGTGGATGCACGACGGAAAGGTGGCGGGTGCTCAGCTCAGCGCCGGCAACGTCGTCTTCATGCTCGGCCAGGACGACTGGAAGAAGGGCCGCGACCGCAAGAAGGGCGAAGGCTTCCGTCTCTACTGCATGGTGACCGGGGACATCGACGCTATGGCGAAGGGCATGCAGGCCCGCGGCGGCACGCTCGACCAGCCGCCGACGGACCAGCCCTGGGGCATGCGCGATTTCGCCCTGACCGATCCCGACGGCTTCAAGATCACGGTCGCGAAGGTGACGAAGAAGCGCTGACTAGTGCGGCCCCGGCGGGTGCAGGAGCATCTTCGCGTTCACGCCCTCGAGCATCTTCTCGGCCTCCGGCGGGACCTTCGACTCGGGGACTTCGTTCCGGAGCGGCGGAATCGACTGCAGGTACGCGTAGACCGCGCGGAGGTCGGAGTCGGGGAGGATCCGGACCATGTCCCACGGCATGGGCGGGAGGAGGACGCGGCCGTTCGGATGGCGGGCCGTGCGGAAGATCTTCACGAACTTCTCCTCGGTCCAGCCACCGCTCCCGGTCTCGGCGTCCGGCGTGAGGTTCTTCGAGTACACGAGGCCGAACGGAAGCTGGAAACTCGTGAACGTCGGCCCGATGAGCGCCATGTCCTGCGGGCCGGGCTTGCCCTGCGGATCGGGCGCGCCCTCGGGATGTCCCGAGAGCATCCGCGTCCAGTCGGGCGCGGGAGCGCCCAGGACCGGGTCGTAGACCCATGGCGTGTGGCAGTGGTTGCATGCGCCGGCCATCACGATGATCTTGCCCTTCGCGACCAGCTCTGCTGAATGGGATCGCTTCGGCGCCTTGCCGCGGACGACCGGCTTGAGGGCGAGGGGAGGAGGAGGAGGAGGCCCGTTCTTCGGGGCCTCGAGCTTCACGTTCGGGTTCGCCTGCAGGGCGATGACCTTGTTGTTCAATTCGATGATGGCGCCTTCAACCGGAGGCGGGACCTTCTCGGTGGGCGGCAGGTTGCGCAGCGGCGGGATTGACCGCAGGTAGGCGAACATCGCGCGGAGGTCCTCGTCCGACCGATTCCGGTACGAATCCCAGGGCATCGGCGGGTAGACGGGCCTGCCGTCGCCGCCGAGGTGGCGGCCCTTGCGGAAGATGTCGATGAACATCTTTTCGGTCCAGGATCCAGTGCCCGTGTCGATGTCGGGCGTCAGGTTCGGCGAGTACGTGATGCCGAAGGGGAGCTTGAAGCTCGTGAACGTCGGGCCGATGAGGCCGATGTCGCCCGGCCCGACCTCGCCTTGCGGGTCTGGCCCGCCTTCGGGATGTCCGGAGAGCATCCGGGTCCAGTCCGGAGACGGAATTCCCAGCTCCGGATTGAAGACCCAGGGCGTGTGACAGTCGTTGCAGCCGCTGGAGACAACCAGCAACCTTCCGCGCGCGATCAGCTTTTTCGAGTACGGGTTCGCCGGCGCCTTGCCGGCGCGGACCGGCTTGAGCGTCGGCGCAGGCGGCGCGGCCTGCGATTGGGCGTTCAGGGCGCTGGCAGAGCCGATACCCAGCACGAGGAGAATCCGTAGAAGAAGCACGGAACGTAGGACTCCCCGCGGAGCCGGCGTTTCTCTCATTGGCTTTTCCCTCTAGGATTGAGATTCTATCGCAATTCGGCCGGCGCTCGCCAGAAGGAGACTCACCATGGCAGACAAGAAGATCATCGCCGTCGTCGGCGCCACGGGCGCGCAGGGCAGCGGCCTCGTCAAGGCGATCCTTGCGGATCCGAACGGAGGCTTCGCCGCCCGGGCCATCACGCGCGACGTCAACTCCGACAAGGCGAAGGAACTCGCGAAGCTCGGCGCCGAAGTCGTCGCGGGGGACGTGGACGACGCGGAGAGCCTGAAGAAAGCGTTCACGGGCGCACACGGCGCGTACTGCGTCACGTTCTTCTGGGCGCACTTCTCCCCGGAGAAGGAGATGGGCCACGCGGCGGCGATGGCGAAGGCGGCGAAGGACGCCGGCGTGAAGCATGCGATCTGGTCCACGCTGGAGGACTCCCGGAAGTGGATCCCGCTTTCGGACAACCGAATGCCGACGCTGCAGGGCAAGTACAAGGTCCCGCATTTCGACGCGAAGGGCGAGTCCAACCATTTCTTCACCGACCTCGGCGTGCCGACGACGTTCCTGTACACGTCGTTCTACTGGGACAACTTCGTCTTCTTCGGCATGGGCCCGAAGAAGGGCCCCGACGGCGCGCTCGCGATCGCGCTCCCGATGGGTGACAGGAAGCTGCCCGGCATCGCCGCTGAGGACATCGGCGCGTGCGCCTACGGGATCTTCAAGGCCGGTGCGACCTACATTGGGAAGAGCGTCGGGATCGCCGGCGAGCACGTGACCGGCGCCGGCATGGCGGCCGGGCTCTCGAAGGCGCTGGGCCGCGAGGTGCGCTACGCCGCCGTGACCCCCGACGTCTACCGGGGCTTCGGTTTCCCCGGGGCCGACGACCTCGGCAACATGTTCCAGTTCAACCGGGACTTCAGCGACGATTTCTGCGCCGCGAGGAGCGTCGAGTTCTCGAAGAGCCTCCACCTGGGGCTGCAGAGCTTCGAGCAGTGGCTCGCGCGCAACGCGAAGCGCATTCCGCTCGAGTAGGACCCGACGGTTTAAGCTCCGGGGCGTATGGCCAATCGAAATACGCCCCGGCGCTTCCCGCTCCTCGCTGCTCTTCTCGTCTCCCTCGCGCTCGCCTCGGGCGTCGTGCGCGCCGGGAGCCCGGCCGCGTTCGCCGAGATCGCCAAGAAGAAGGCCGACGTCACGATCGTCGTCACGGACTCCGGCCTCGGCGGTCTCTCCGTCGCGGCCGACCTTGCCGCGCGCCTGCCCGCGAGCGGCATCGTCCGCTCGGCGCGGATCGTCTTCGTGAACGCCGAGCCTGACCCCGTCTTCGGCTACAACGACCTGAAGAATGACGCCGACAAAGTCCGCATCTTCGACGGCGCCCTCTCGGCGATGGAGGCGCGCTACAAGCCCGACCTCATCCTCATCGCGTGCAACACGCTGTCGGTCGTCTGGCCGCGGACGGAGCACGCGAAGACGGGGGGCGTCGAGACGGTCGAGATCGTCGGCCTCGGCGCCGGCCTCATCCGCAAGGAGCTGGCGTCTAAGCCCGACGCGACGGCGCTCGTCTTCGCGACGAAGACGACGATCGAGTCGGAGGCGCACAAAAAGCTGCTCGTCGCCCAGGGTGTCGCGCCGGATCACGTCGTGGGCGAGGCCTGCCCGAAGCTCGCGGGAGCGATCGAGCGCGGCGCCGCGAGCGACGAGACGACGGGGTACGTGAAGAAGTTCGTGGCCGAGGCGCTCGAAAGGCGGAAGACGAAGACCGGCCCCCTCCTCGTGAGCCTCAACTGCACGCACTACGGCTACGTGAAGCCGCTCTGGGAGCAGGCGTTCGCGGCGGCCGGCCATCCGGGTGTGAAGGTCCTGGACCCGAATCCCCTCATGGCGGACGTCGTCCTCAAGGAAGGCGGCGAGAAGCGGTTCCCGAAGACGGCCGTCACGGTGGAGGCCGTGTCGAAAGTCCCGGTGGACGAGGGCGCGCGCGTGAACCTCGCCGTGCTGCTCCGGAAGACGTCGCCGGAGACGGCCGACGCCCTGCTGCGCATCCGCCACGAACCGACGCTCTTTCCGGCGGCGGTCGAGGGCGGAGACGTCATCCCGCGCTGAGCGGTTGCGCCGTCAGACCGGGATCGCGGCTCCGCTGACGAGCTTCGCCTCGTCGCTGCAGAGGAAGAGGACGACGCGGGCGATCTCCTCGGGCTTCGGCCACTTCGAGAAGTCCGCGTCCGGCATCGACGTGCGGTTTGCGGGCGTGTCGATGATCGAGGGGAGGATCGTGTTCGCCCTCACGCCGGTGCCCTTCAGGTCGGCGGCGAGAGATGCGAGGAGCGCGATGGCCGCGGCCTTCGACGCCGTGTAGGCGCCGAGGCCGGCGGCAGGGGAGACGGCGGCCTGCGCCGCGACGTTCACGATCGCACCCCGGCCCTGCGCCAGCATCACGGGCGCCGCCGCGCGGGTCAGCGCCCAGCTTGAGCGCAGGTTCAGCGCGAGCATCCTGTCGAGGGCGTCGGCGTTCGCCTCCCAGAGGGGCTTGCCTCCGGTGAAGCCCCCGACGGCGTTCACGAGGACGTCGAGACGTCCCTGCCTCTTCCGGATCTCGTCAACGAGCCTCCGGGCGGCCTGCTCGTCCGTCACGTCGGACGCATGGCCTTCGAGGCGGGCCGCGCCCGCACCGGCCCCACGCTGCAGTTCGGAGAGCTCGGCGGGATTGCGAAAGGTGACGGAGACGCGAGCGCCTTCCGCGAGGAAAGCGAGCGCGACGGCGCGGCCGAGACCGCCCGTTCCGCCCGCGACGAGGACCGAGTATTCCGCGAACGACGGCATGAGCTTCCCTCCGCGTGGGGATTATCGGGGACGCCTCGGGGCGTGGCAGGATGGGGTCGATGCCCGAGCCGCTGTCCCGCGAGGAGATCGCCCGCTACTCGCGCCACCTGCTGCTGCCGGAAGTCGGGAAAGTGGGGCAGGAGCGGCTGCGCTCGGCGCGCGTTCTCGTCGTCGGCGCCGGCGGGCTCGGCTCGCCCGCCGCGCTCTACCTCGCCGCCGCGGGCATCGGGCGGATCGGCCTCGCCGACTTCGACACGGTCGACGTCTCGAACCTCCAGCGGCAGGTCCTCTACGACACGCGCGACGTGGGGCGGCCGAAGGCCGAGTGCGCGCGCGAGCGGCTCGTCGCGCTCAACCCGCACGTGGACGTCGCCGTCTTCCCGGAGCGCCTCACGCGGGACAACGCGCGGGGAGTCTTCGAAGGCTACGACGTCGTCCTCGACGGCACCGACAACTTCGCGACGCGGTACCTGACGAACGACGTCTGCTTCCTCCTCGGCAAGCCGAACGTCTACGGATCGATCTACCGGTTCGAGGGGCAGGTGAGCGTCTTCCAGCGCGGCGCGGGGCCGTGCTACCGCTGCCTCTACCCGTCGCCGCCGGAGCCCGGCCTCGTCCCGAGCTGCGCCGAGGGTGGCGTGCTGGGCGTCCTGCCCGGCGTCGTCGGAGCCCTCCAGGCGACGGAAGCGCTGAAGTTGCTGCTCGGCATAGGCCGATCGCTCGCGGGCCGCCTGCTTCTCTACGACGCTCTTGCGCTCTCTTTCCGGGAGATCGCCGTGCCGCGGGATCCGGCCTGCCCCCTCTGCGGCGACGGCCCGTCGATCACGGACCTCGTCGACTACGACGCGCTCTGCGGCGCGGGCGCGCCCGTCCTGCCGGAGGGCGCGGAGATGTCGCCGGCCGACGTGCGGGCGTGGCAGAAGAGAGGCGAGCCCTTCCAGCTTCTCGACGTGCGCGAGCCCGCGGAGGCCGCGATCGCCTCGATCGCCGGTTCGGTCCTCGTGTCGCTCGGCTCGCTGCCGGAACGCCTCGCAGAGGTGGACCGCGCCAGGCCGGTCGTCGTCTACTGCCGGTCGGGCGTCCGCTCGGCGCGGGCCGTCGCGCTCCTGCGCGGGGCCGGACTCAGTCGCACGTACAATCTCGCCGGCGGGATCCTCGCCTGGGCGCGCGACGCCGACCCGGGCCTCTCGCTCTGAACTCGATGCGCTTTTTCGAAGACATTCTCGCGACGGTGGGCGACACGCCGCTCGTCCGCCTGAACTCCGTCACGAAGGGGCTGAAGCCCCTCATCCTCGCGAAGCTCGAGTCGTTCAACCCGGGCAAGAGCAACAAGGACCGCGTGGGGATTCACATCGTGGAGATGGCGGAGAAGGACGGCACGCTGAAGCCGGGCGGGACGATCGTGGAGGCCACGTCCGGCAACACGGGCCTCGGCCTCGCGCTCGCGGCCGTCGTGAAGGGCTACAAGTGCATCTGCGTGATGCCGGACAAGGTGGGGCAGGAGAAGCGCGACCTTCTCAAGGCGCACGGCGCGCGCGTGGTGATCACGCCGACGAGCGCGCCCCCCGGCTCACCCGAGCGGTACACCGAGGTGGCGAAGAGAATCGCGGCCGAAACTCCCGGCGGGTTCCTCGCGAACCAGTACTTCAACCCGCACAACCGCGGGATTCACTACCTCACGACAGGCCCGGAGATCTGGCGCGACACGGAGGGCCGCGTGACGTGTTACGTCGCCTCGCTCGGCACGGGCGGCTCGACGAGCGGCGCGGGGCGCTACCTCAAGGAGCAGAACCCCGCCGTGCGAGTCGTCGGCGTCGAGCCCGCCGGGTCGATCCTCGGAGAGTTCCAGCGGACCGGGAAGATGATCGACTCGGCCCCGTACCTCGTGGAGGGAATCGGTCAGGAGATCATTCCGGGCAACGTCGAGTTCCAGTACATCGACGAGATCCTGACGGTCACCGACCGCGAGTCGTTCCATCTCATGCGTCGCCTGTCGCGCGAAGAGGGGATCTTCGTCGGGGGCTCGTCGGGGACCGCGCTCGCGGGAGCGCTGAAGGTCGCCGAGCGGATGACGAAGGACGACGTCGTCGTCGTGATGCTCCCCGACACGGGCGAACGCTACCTGAGCAAGTTTCACAGCGACGGCTGGCTCGCCGACCACGGGATGCTCGACGCCGCGGAGATGCGCGTGGGCGACCTGCTGCGCCAGAAAGCGGCCGGAGGCGACCTGCCGGCTCTCCTGACCCTGAAGCCGGAAGACCGCGTGCGCGCGGCGCTCGCGTTGATCCGGAAGCACCACGTCTCGCAGCTGCCGGTGATCTCCGCTTCGGGAGAGGTCGTCGGCACGGTCGTCGAGCCGCATCTCTTCGAGGCCGTTCTCGAGGGCCGCGCGACGCCGGACGCCGCGGTGTCGTCCGCCATGGAGGCGCCGCTGCCGAGGCTCTCCGCCGACGAGCCCGTGGCCGCGGCGACGCGGATGCTGACGTCCGCGCACGCGCTCCTGGTGGAGGAGAGGGGCCGACCCGTGGGCATCCTGACGCGGATCGACGTCATCGGCTTCGCGGCGCGCTGAGCCAGGGCGACGACCGCGAGGACGCTGACAATATTCTGAGGAGGCCCTGAGGATTCCCTTCCGCGCCGCGCCTACCTTGAGTGCGGAGGTGCGTATGAGATTCAGTCGCGGCCACACCCTCGTCCTCGCGTGTCTTCTCCCGGCTTCCGTGGCGCTTGCGGACAGCCCGGGATCCGCCTTCGACGGGCGGATCCGCCTCGCGGGCCAGACCGCCACGATTTCGGTCTTCGCGACCGGGCTGAACAATCCGCGTGGACTCAAGTTCGGACCGGACGGGCTTCTCTACGTCGCCGAGGGCGGAACCGGCGGCACGAACCCCGCGCCGTCGGGATGCGACGCGGTCATCCCGCCCATCGGGCCGTATCTGGGCAGCCAGACGGGCGCGAGGATCTCGCGGATCGACGCGAGCGGCGCGCGGACGACGGTCGTCGAGAACCTCCCGTCCAGCCAGACGTCCGAGGGGAGTCTCGTGAGCGGCGTCGCCGACGTCGCGTTCGTGGGAGGCACGCTGTACGCCCTCATCGCGGGCGCCGGCTGCTCCCACGGCGTGACGAACTTTCCGAACGGGATCATCCGCGTGCGCCACGACGGGACGTGGGAAATGGTGGCCGACCTGAGCGCGTTCCTGCGGGCTCACCCCGTCGCGCATCCGGAAGAGGACGACTTCGAGCCGGACGGAAGCTGGTACGGACTCGTCGAGGCGCAAGGCGCGCTCTACGCCGTGGAGCCGAATCACGGCGAGATCGACGTCGTTTCGCCGCAGAACGGAGCGATCCGCCGGCTGATCGACGTCTCCGCGAGCCAGGGACACGTCGTGCCGGCGGCGATCGCGTACCACGACGGCGCCTTCTACGTCGGCAACCTGAACCCGTTCCCGATCGTCCAAGGCTCGTCGAAAATCTACCGGGTCGGGATGGACGGTTCGATCTCCATCGTCGTCGAAGGCCTGACCACGGTTCTCGGAGTCGCCTTCGACGCCCAGGGCCGGATGTACGTCCTGGAGAATACGACCGGCAACGCGTTCCCGACGCCGGGGACCGGGCGGGTGGTGCGCGTGAAGGCGTCGGGGGAGCTCGAGGTCGTCGCGACGGGGCTCTTCCTGCCGACCGGGATGACGTTCGGGCCGGACGGGGCGCTCTACGTGTCGAATGTCGGGTTCGGCCCACCGCCGGTCGGGCTCGGCCAGGTCGTGAAGATTCAGCTGGGCGACTCCTCGTGGGTCCTCCCGACGAGCGCGAGCCTCGTGTCGGGTGCGTCGGGCGTGCGCTACACGACCGACGTGACCGTCGGGAATCCCGGCAACGCCGAAGCCGCATACACGCTGCGCTACCTCGGACACGACGTCGACGGCCGGTCCGGACCCGCCAAGAGCTTCACGCTGGGGGCCGGGAAGTCGGCCACGTACCGCGACGTTCTGTCGTCGGTCTTCGGCCTGACGGACGCGTGGGGCGCCATCCTCGTCACCGCCTCGACTCCGGACCTCGCGGTCTACGGCGAGGTCCTGGCCGCGACGGCCGCGGGACACTTGGGCCAGGGCCTCCCGGCCTTTTCGGACTCGAGCCTCGTGCGGCCGGGCCAGGCCCGTTCTCTACTCGCGATCTGCGAGGGCGCCGGCGCCCGAACGAACCTGGTCCTCGCGAACGCGACCTCGGCGAGCCTCGACGTGACCCTCACGCTCGTCTCCGAAGCGGGAGCGGCGCTGGGGTCCGCGACCGTCACTCTTCCACCGCTCGGGATGAAGCAGCTCAACAGCGTCGCCCGGATCCTCGGAGCCTCCGGCGCGCTCACGGGAGGCCGCATCGTCGTCTCGACGCCGACGACGGACGGCGCGTTCGCCGCTGTGGCGTCGGTGATCGAGAACGACTCGGGCGACGCGCGCACGATCCTGCCGCGCTGAGACCCCGCTCACTTCGCCCGCGCCGGTCCGCCCGACCGGCGCGGGTCTTCTCGCGACCTGATTCGGGGCAGCGCCGCCGAGCGCTGATGCAGGCGCTTCATGCCGCCCGAGCGGCCGATTCAATAGCGTCAGGGCGTGCCGGGGGACGTCCTGACCCTTCTCTGCGGGCGGTGCCGCTCCGTGAAGCGCATCGACTTCGCCGTGCTGGAGCGCGTCCCGTTCTGGCTTTCGCAGCTCGTCGAGGCGTTCGGGCAGGCGGACGTCCGTGCGATCAAGGTGCAGACGTGCGACGTGTGCATGGAAATGCCCGCTCCGCGCGACCCGCTGGCCGTTCTCGAGGAGTTCAAGCGGCGGATCGAGGGGCGCTGAGCGCCGGCGCTAGACTCGCTGCATGGGCGGAAAGCTGCGCGTCGCGATCCTCGGCGCCGGCGGCGTCGGCGGCTACTACGGCGGCGCCCTCGCGCGGGCGGGCCATCCGGTCGCCCTTCTCGCACGCGGCGCGCATCTCGATGCGATTCGTGCGCGCGGGCTCGAAGTCCGGACGCCCGAGGGACCATTCACCGTGGCGGTCGAGGCGTCGGACGACGTCACCGCCCTCGGTCCCGCCGATCTCGCGATCGTGGCGGTGAAGACGTATTCCCTCGCGGACGTTCTGCCCGCGGCACGGCTCCTGGCGAAAACGGGAGCGATCGTCCTTCCTCTTCTGAACGGAGTCGAGGCCGCGGACCGGCTCGTCGCGGGCGGCGTGCCGAAGGCGAGCGTCCTCGGCGGCCTCACGCAGATCAGCGTCGCAAAGGCTGCTCCGGGCATCGTCGAGCGGAGGAGCCCGTTCCAGAACGTCGCGGTGGGGGAGCTCGGCGGCGGGTCGTCCGCCCGCGCGGAACGGATCGCGCTGATGTTCCGCGAGGCGGGGGCCGATTCCCGCGCGTCGGAAAACATCGTGGCCGACCTCTGGCGGAAGTTCGCGTTCATCGCCCCCATGGCGGCGGCCTGCGGACTGGCTCGAACGCCGATCGGCCCCGTACGCGACGCCCCTTACGGGAAACTGCTCCTCGAGCGCGCCGTCCGCGAGGTCCTCTCGGTGGCGCGGGCGCGCGGCGTCGAGCTCGCCGACGACGAGGCGGCGAAGATCCTCGCGTTCGTCGACGGCCTCGGCGCCGCGATGAAACCGAGCTTTCTCCTCGATCTCGAGGCCGGCGGCCCGAACGAGCTCGACGACCTCAGCGGCGCCGTCTCGCGCCTGGGCCGCGAGGCGGGCGTCGAGACGCCGGTCCACGACACGGCGGTCGCGGCTCTCGGCGCCGGGTCGCGGCGTCGGGAGCCACCGGCCTAGAGGGGCCTAGAAAACGTAGATTCCGTTCAGGAACACGGTCGCCTGGTTTCCCTTGAAGGCGCCGCCGTTCTTGACGAAGACGTCGCCATTTGACCAGTCGACGCGCAGATCCGCCCGGAAGATCAGGTGGGGCGTCGCCTTCCATTCGGGCGTGATGGTCACCTCGGTCAGCTTCTGGGCCGCGCCCGTCCGGGCGCCGTCCGCGTCGTTGAAGTATTCGGCCCTCAGACAGAAGGCGAAGGTGTCGCTCAGCCCGAGACGGGCGTAGCCGGCGATCGCCGACCACGAAGCCGTCTCGCCCGGCGTCACCGCCCCCTTTTCGCTGGCGTAGAGGGCCTCGACCGTGAAGGCCGTCAGGTCGGTGAGCTTCCACTGCGCGACGACGTCGAACGTCGTCCGCGGGTCGGCGTTGACGTTTTCGCGCTCGGGACCGGTCATGAAGTTCCCGGCGACCGTGACGGCCTTCGAGGGCGTCCAGGCGATCTGGGCGCCGAGGCTCTTGGAGGTGTTGTTGTCCCGCGCGACGTCCCAGCCGTTCAGGATCTCGAGCATCCCTGCCAGCTGCTCGCTCCACGTATACGTTGCCTTCAGGCCGGTGTGCGCGTACGGAATCGTGAAGCCGAACAGAAACGAGCGGGTCGCGTTGTCGTTCCAGCCGTCGGATCCGTCGATCACCTCGTAGCCGAAGTGCGTGACGAACTTGCCGAGGTCGAGGCGGAGGCCGCTCCCGACGGGCGCGATCCAGCTCACGAACGCCTGCTGGAGGTCGACGTCCTGCCCCTGGAGCAGGCCACGAGACGAGGAAACGCGCGGGATCGACGAGCCTGCCACGAAATCGATCCGGAATCCGGCCTCGCCCGCCTTGCTGACGGCTTTCTGTAAGACGACCTCGGCGACGTCCACCTTGAACGTGTTGTCGTCGAAATCGAAGACGCGGAGCTGGTTCGAGCCGGTGTCGGGGCGGTTGAAGTTGTACGAGTAGCTCGCCGAGACGAACGCGTTGACCGAGATTTCCTCGTACCAGGCCTTCGGTGCCGGCGCCGGTGCGGGAGGGGGCGGATTCGGCGGAAGCGCAGCGGGGGGAACGACGTCGGCGGCGAAGGCGAGGCAGGACGAAAAGAGCAAGGCTCCCGCGAGGGCGGCCCGAAGGCCGCCCGAAAAGGGCGTTTTCATGGCGTCTCCCTAAGTTTTCGCGCTGACGGTAACGGGCGTGAGGGCCTCGACGTCGGCTTCGCCGGTGCGGATCCTCACGACGTGATCCAGCTGCTGGACGAAGATCTTCCCGTCGCCCACCTGCCCGGTTCGCGCCGCGTCGGCGATGGCCTTTACGGTGACCTGCACGAAGGGCTCCGACACGGCGATGTCGAGGCGGACCTTGTCGTGGAACTCGTAGAGCAGGGGATGGCCGCGGTAGCTCTCCATGACGGCCTTTTCGCCGCCGTGGCCGGAGACCTGCTGGATCGTGAGCCCCTCGACCTCGGCCGCGAAGAGCGCGACCTTGACGTCCTCGAGCTTCTCGGGGCGGATGATGGCGGTGATCAGTTTCATGGCGGCGCTCCTCGCGTCACTTCCCGCCGGCGGGGGCCGGCTGCAGGGCGGCGACGGCGGCGTTTGCCGGCCGGGGGGTCACGAAGACCGGCGTGTTGACGGACGGGCGGTCTCCGCTGTACGCGGGAGCGGAGACCTCGTTGAAGTCGAGGCCCTGGACCTCCTGCTCGGGTGTCACGCGCATTCCGACGCTGGCGTCGAGGACCTTGAAGAGGACGAAGCTCGAGAGACCGACCCAGACGACGTTCGCGCTGATCCCGATCAGCTGGGCCACGAGCTGCTTGCCGTCCCCGTAGAAGAGGCCGGCCACACCGGCGTCCGGCCCGCCGTTGAGGCCGCCGCCGTACGTCCCGTCTGCGAAGAGGCCGAGGGCGATGAGCCCCCAGGCGCCGTTGAACCCGTGGACGGCGATTGCGCCCACCGGGTCGTCGATTTTGAGCGTGTTCTCGATGTAGAGGGCGGCGTAGACGACGAGGACGCCGGAGATGGCGCCGATGAGGACGGCGACGGGCGCGTTCACGAACGCGCAGGGAGCGGTGATCGCGACGAGGCCCGCGAGCATCCCGTTCGCGCTCATCGACGGATCGGGACGCCCGTACTTCTTCCACGTCACGAGGAAGGCGAGCAGCGCACCCGAGGCCGAGGCGAGCATCGTGTTCGTCGCGACGACCGAAATCCTCAGGTCGGTGCCCGCGAGCGTCGAGCCCGCGTTGAATCCGAACCACCCGAACGCGAGGATGAAGCAGCCGAGCAGCGCCATCGGAAGGTTGTGGCCGGGGATCGCCCGGACCTCGCCCTTGACGTACTTGCCGATGCGCGGCCCGAGGATCTTGGCGCCGACGAACGCCATGACGCCACCCGTCAGGTGGACGACGCCCGAGCCGGCGAAGTCGACGTATCCGTGGCCGAGGCCGGTGTACTTGCCGAGCGTCGAGAGCCAGCCTCCGCCCCAGGCCCAGTTCGCGAACAGGGGATAGATGACCGCGGACGCGACGAACCCGTAGATGACGAAGGCCGACAGCTTCCAGCGCTCGGCCATCGAGCCCGTCGGGATCGTCAGGGCCGTGTCCATGAAGACCATCTGGAAGAGGAAGATCGCGAAGGCGGCGACGTCGTACGAGACGCCGCTCAGGAAGAACCCGGTTCCGCCGAACAGCCCCCACAGGTTGCCGCCGATCGTCGGGCCGATCAGCTTGTTCATCTCCGCCGGAACCGAGAGAGCCGCGCCCATCGCGGCGCCGGAGCCCCCCATCTGGAGGGCGAAGCCCGCGATCCAGAAGCCGAGAATTCCGATGCCGTAGACCATGAAGTTCATCGTCATCGTGTGGGCGGCGTTCTTCGCGCGCGTGAAGCCGGCCTCCGCGAGCGCGAAGCCGGCCTGCATGAACATGACGAGGAAGCCGGCCACCAGGACCCAGACGAAATTGAGCGCGACCCTTGTCTGGCCGACGGCGGCCCCCACTTCCTCGAGCGTGGGCTTGCCCGCCACCTTGGACGGCACGTTCGAGATCCCGCCGGTGTTCGCCCCGGAGGGATCGGCGGCCAGAAGCGCCCACGTGGTCGCCACCAGCCCAAACAGGAAAAGGACCGCAACCAGTTTCTTCTTCATCGTCGCCCTCCCGATGCGCAGCGCCTCCGCACGGGGCGTGCCGGGGGAACGGGGACCAAGAGATTCCTTGAAAGTGATTGAGGGGGAGTCGTTTGGGCGGCGGCGGCCACGCATCGAAGCGTCGTCGCGATGGTTACGATGTTGTCAGAAGATAAGAGAAGAGCTACGAAAATGTACCCAATGCCATTTTGAGTCGGCGGAGGTGGCCGAAGCGGCCGCGCGACAGGTGCGGTTCTTCGGCGCGGGTGCGGGTTCCGAGCCAATCGTGGCAACGAATCTGTCGGCACGCTGGGACATTCCTACACATTCGTAGGAATTCTCTTTTCCGACTCTTCGATCGCGATTCAGGGACGGAAGCGGGACGCGTCGATGCCGAGCTTTTCGATCTTGTAGTTCAGGATCCGCTCGGTCGTCCGGAGGAGGCGCGCGGCCTTGGCCCGATTGCCGCGCGCGATCTTCAGCCCGTCCAGGATCAGGTCCTTCTCGAACCCCGAGACCGCGTCCGCGAGCGCCTGAGCGGGGAGCGTGTTGGAGACCTCCGCCGTCTGGAGGGTGGGAGGCAGGTGGTGGGCGTGGAGGACCCCGCCCTCGCAGATGAGGACGGCGCGCTCGATACAGTTCTCCAGCTCCCGCACGTTGCCGGGCCAGTGGTAGCTCATGAGCATGTCGATCGCCGAGGTCGAGATCCGCCGGACGCTCTTCCCGTGGGACGCGGCGTATTTCTCCACGAAGTGGTCGGCGAGGAGAAGGATGTCCGATCGGCGCTCGCGGAGCGGCGGCACGAAGAGGCCGAAGACGTTCAACCGGTAATAGAGGTCTTCCCGGAAGCGGCCTTCCTTCATCGCCGAGTCGAGGTCGATGTTCGTGGCGGTGATCAGCCGGACGTCGACGCGGACCGGCTTGACGCCGCCGAGCCTCTCGAACTCCCGTTCCTGCAGGACGCGGAGGAGCTTCACCTGGGTCGAGGCGGGGAGGTCGCCCACCTCGTCGAGGAACAGCGTGCCGCCGTGCGCCAGCTCGAACCGGCCCTTCTTCTGCTTATCGGCGCCCGTGAAGGCCCCCGGCTCGTAACCGAAGAGCTCGGACTCGATGAGGCTCTCCGGCAGCGCGGCGCAGCTGACCTTGATGAACGGCTTGCCCGCCCGCGGAGAGTTGTAGTGGATCGCGTGGGCGACGAGCTCCTTGCCGGTCCCCGATTCGCCCCGGATCAGGACGGTCGTGTTCGCGGGGGCCGCCTGCGCGACTTCCTCGAAGAGCTTCTGCATCGGGTGGCTCGTCCCGACGAGGTTCCCGACGTCGTACCGCTCGCGGAGCTTCTCCTTGAGCTGCCGGTTCTCCTCCATGAGCCGGTCGCGCTTGCCCTCCAGGAGGCGGTGCACGCGCGCCGCCTGACCCAGCATCGACGCGGCGATTCCGAGCACCTTCACGAGGTGACCGAGATCCCGATTCTTCTCGTAGACGAAGGCGACGGCGAGGGCGCCGGCGCTCTTGCCGTCGATCCGGATCGGCACCGAGGTGTACGAGAGGTCGTCCTTCGACGTCTTGCGCGACGCCAGGAGGCCGAGCTGGTCCCGAAAGAGAGGCTCCTGGCTCGCGTGCGGGATCGCGATCGGCTTGCCGGTCTTGACGACGCGCGTCGAGATCCCTTCTCCAAGGCGGTAGCGCGCCTTCCGCGCCGCCGCGTCGTACCGGCCCGTGACGGCCTCGACCTTCAGCTCGCCCGTCTCGGCTTCGAAGAACGCGACCATCCCGAAGACCGCTTTCAGGTCGGTCTCGAGAATCTCGAGCGCCCGCGCGAACGAGGCCCGGAGGTTCAGCGGCGACCCGAGCGCCTCGCTCAGGTCCAGCAGCATCGTCAGCTCGTTCGGAAGGAGTGCGGGCATCGGCCTCAGGGCACGCTGAGAACGAGCGGGGGCGCCTTGGTTCCGGTCGGAGGCGAGACCTTCTTCCCGGCCCAGCTCACGTAGGCTGCCGTGCCGATCGTGACCCGCGTGTCCGCGAGCCTCTGGGATCCGGGTTGGGCGACCTTGAGGACGGCCCCGGGACCGTCCGAATCCGGCAGGAAATGGAAGAGCAGGCCCGCGCCGATTCCCGTGATGGTGTTGACGTCGAAGACTCCGTCGCCGGCGCCCGGAGGCGGCATCCCCCATATCTCCACGCGCACCGTGCGCCCGACGAGAGGCCGGAGCGCTGCAGCGAGGCGTCCGGCCTTCCCGAGAAAGCTGGCCGCGAGGAAGAACGAGAACATCGCGAGGAGAACGCCGAAGAAGCGATATTCCGCCGCCTGCAGCCCGACCCAGATCCCGGCCATGCCGAGAGCGACGAAGACGAGGCCGCGCCAGTTCAGAAGGATCAGTTTCCAGCTCACGGAGCCGGAGACTACCGCCGTTTCGGATCAGTCGCGCGGGAACTCTTCTCTACGCGAACATCGCGTCGCCGAGCCTCTTGAGCATCGGGATGCCGCGGATCTCCGTCTCGTAGAGCGGGATGATGGCGCGCACGCTGCCGTCGAACTTCTGCCAGACGGTCTTCATGTGCTCGTCCTGCATCGCGACGCGGTTCTTCACGAAGTCGGCCGCCCCGGCGTCGAGCGACTTCTTGTCGATCAGCATGTTCACGAGAACGCCGCCCACGGGAATCCCGAAGTCGTGGAACCACTGGATGAAGCGCGTGATGACGGCGATCGGGAGCGCCTCGGGCAGCGTGACGAAGAAGAACGACGTCTTCCCGGGGTCCGTGAGGAGGACGCGGCCGTGCTCCATCCGCTCGCGGAAGGAGATGAGGTAGGCCATCAGCGGGTCCACCTCCTTCTTCTTCGTGAAGGAGAGCAGCTCGCGAAGCGTCTTGGCCTCCTCGCGGCTCTTGAGCATCTTGTTGACCCAGAGCCCGTA
>JBDTTJ010000035.1:0-17747 GCA_039930645.1 Acidobacteriota bacterium | reverse complement strand
CGCGAGAATCGCGAAGAGAACAGTGAGTGTCGACAGCCGCATCTGCTTGCCGTAGAGGCGCGGGATGAGGACGTAGGACTCGAAGAGATGGTACGAGAGGAAGAGGCCGCCAACCGCGAGCGCGGTCTGCGGGCTCACCGTGAGCGCCGAGATCGCGGCGAGCCCCGTCGCGACGACGATGCCGGCCACGGGGATCACATCGCATACCGCGGCGAGCAGCGCAAGGGGCAGAGCGCCCGGAACACCCGTCGCGGCGAGGACGACGAAGGCGAACGCGCCGAACAGAGCCGAGGTGATGAGCTGTCCGGTCGCGTAGGCCCGGAGAACGGCGAACAGCTCCGGGACCATGTCCCCCATCTTGCGGCGGTGAGCGCGCGGCGCGTAGGCCAGGAGCCACGCGACGACCTTGCGTCCGTCGAGAAGCAGATAGAGGCTCAGGACGACGACGATCACGCCGGCCGCCGCGGCCTCGAGCGCCGGGGGGCCCCAAGCGAGCGGGCGCGCGAGCCACGCGTCCACTTCGGCCGAATGTGGCAGGTCGAAGAGCGGAAGCACGACGCGGGCCGAAAGCCCCCCGCGGTCGAGGGAACGGGCGAGTGAGCCCCGCAGCGCGGGGAGGTTCTTCCAGAGGACCGAGATCTGGTTCATCAAGGGGGGAAGGACGAAGAACGCGAACGCGCCCGCCGCGCTCAAGACCCCCACCGCGATGAGGGCCACGGCCCCGCCCTTTGGAACACGCCACTTCTCGAGCAAGGCAACGAGCGGGCTGACGGCTATCGCGAGGAGAGTGGCGAAAAACAGCATCTGGACGACCGGCCACAAATGCAGACACGCCCATCCCGCGAGGATCGCGAGGGCCACCTTCAAGAGGGTCGCCCACGGGATACGAAGCTCCAGCGGATCGCGGGGAATCGAGCGCCTCGGCATCGTTTCTCCTCAAAAAAAAGGGGACGTCCGTTCGGGACGTCCCCGGGGACAGGGGGACAGGGGACATCGAACAGGGAACGTGAGAGAAGGCCTCTTCAGCTGACGGGATGGATGGTGAGCGTCTTCATCCCGTCGGCGTTCTTCGACTCGACGACCTTCACCTTCGAGCCGACCGCCACGGTCGGGTCCACGGTGGTGTTCACGGACTTGGAGTCGAGAGCGAAGGAGTGCGTCTTCTTCCCGACGAGCACCTTGATCTTCTTTCCCGCCGCGTACGTCTTGACGGTTCCGACAACCGTGTGGTCCGTGGACTTCATCGTCCCGGCCGTCGTGGCGACCTTCTTCTCGTCGGTCTTCTCCATGGGCGTGCTCTGCGCGAGGGCGAAGGAGCCCCCCACCAGCAGGCAGGAAACAGCAGCGGATGCGAAAACTTTGCGGTTCATTTCTTCCTCCTCAAGACCTCGTAGCAGCACGCGTGCCAGCTCAGGCGCGCGCGATTTCCGGCACGGGCGCCTGTGCGAGCTCGAAGCGGCGCGCGGCCTCCTCCCAGTCGGTGGCTGCGAGAAACGCGTCGATGTACTCGGAACGCTTCGTTCCGTAGTCGGTCAGGAACGCGTGTTCGAAGACGTCCATGAGGAGCACGAGAGGACACCCCGCGAGGGCGCCGCGATCGTGCTCGTCGATCCAGACGTTGAAGAGCCGGCGCCCGGCCGGATCCCAGAGGAGCGCGGTCCAGCCAATCCCGCGCAGGCTTCCCGTCGCCCGAAATTCCTTCTCCCACGCCTCGCGCGAGCCAAAGTCCTTCGTCAGGCGGGCGGAGAGAGCGGTATCGCGCCCGGGCGCCCGGGCGTTTCGTGTCAAATTTTCAAAATACACCTCGTGCAGGCGCATTCCGTTCCATTCCCAGCCGAACCGCCGTTTGAGCTCGGACCAGGCCGGCGTCGGGGGTTTTGCGGGAGAGGCCGCCTCGAGCTCGTCGTGCAGGGCGTTGGCGTTCTTCACGTAGCCGGCGTAGAGCTCGAAATGCTGCTTCAGGAGCGCGTCGGAGAAACCCGGAGTCCCGAGGAGCCGGGAGAAGTCCTTCGGTGAATAAAGAGCCATGGCCGTCCTCCTGCCGGAGAAGGAGCAGGATCCGTTCCACGCCGGCGGCACGGGGGTTGCTGAGAGAAGGCAGGAGGAAAGAAAAATGCTCTGGACCATCTTCGTGATCCTTCTCGTCCTGTGGCTTCTCGGCCTCGTGACGTCGTACACGATGGGAGGGTTCATCCACATCCTGCTCGTCGTCGCGGTCGTGGTCCTCATCATCAACCTGATCCAGGGCCGACGCGCCATCTGAGCTCGCGGCCGCCCGCGCTCCGCCCATCAGAGGGCCCAGGGCGCGGGCGGCCCGCCCGTATCATTCGACGATCCGGAGCAGGCGCCCGGGATCCAGCGGCTTGCGCGGCCGCGAGGCGCACGTCCTGCCTCGCGGCCTCCCTCGCGTCGTTCGCGCGGTTCGCGCGACGGAATTCCCTCAGCCTTCGAGCTTGACCGTGACGCGCCGCGCCCTGTCGTCCCCTGTCTGCTCCGTCACGCGCACGCGAGAGCCGACGTTGACGCCGGAATCGATCGACGCCGCCGTGTCCTTGGCGTCCAGGCGGAACGACCGGCTCTTCTTGTCGGCCGTCATCACCTCGATCTTTTTGCCGGCTTCGTAGGCGGTGACGGTTCCGACGACCGTGTCGGTCCCGGTCTTGATCGTGCCGTCGGCCGTATCCGTCTTCGTCTCCGTCTTCGCGTCGAGCGTGTTGCCGGCCCGCGTGGACTCGGTCGTCGTCTTGACCTCGCCGGCGGAGGTCTGCATCGTCGTCTCCGTCTTGCGCTCTTCGGTTCCCGGTGCCTTCGAGCACGCAGCGAGCGTGACGAGGGCGGCGGTTCCGAGAAGGCCGGACACCAGGGTTCGTTTGAGATTTGCCATGTTTCAATCCTCCCGAACTTGTTCGGGAGCAGGGCGCGTGCCAGCCGTCGCGGTCCGCGAAATGAAAATTCTTCAGGCTCGTCCGGCCGAACCTGATGGCTCAGGACTTGCGGTCCGCTGGCTGTGGGCGACGAGCAGATTCGAACCGTGCACGGAGAGTTCCTGCCCGTCGATCGGCTCGAAGAGCACGCGCGCGCCCTGGGCGCCGGCTGGACCATCGCCCCGTCCGGCGGCGGGCGGCACGTTCTCGGCCGCGTCCGCGCGAATTTGCCAGCGCTCCGGCGCGCGTACAAACTCCTCGCGGCGGACGTCCGGTCGGGCGAGCCCGCGTCTCCGGCCGTCGAGTGGCTGCTCGACAACTTCCACCTCATCGAGGCGGAGGTGCGCGGCGTCCGCCACGACCTTCCTCGCGCCTACAACAACGAGCTGCCGCGGCTGACGGGGCCCGAACACGGGGGCGCGGCTCGCGTCGAGGCCCTGGCGCGCGAGCTCGTCCTCCGGAGCGACGCCCGGCTCGATGCGACCCGGCTCGAAACGTTTCTCACCGCCTTCCAGACCGCGACGCCGCTCAAGCTCGCGGAAATCTGGGCGTGGCCCAGCTTTCTTCGCGCCGCGCTGATCGACCATCTCCGGGCCCTCTCCGATGAGATTCTCGAGGCCCGCAGCGATCGCCTCCGGGCCGACGCCACACTCGCGCACCTGTCCTCGGGCACGGCTCCCCTCATCCCCGACCCGCCCCCCGCCGCCTTCGCGGCACGGCTCGTCCAGAGAGGCCGTGAGTTCGGGGCGCCGGCCGCCGAACTGGTGTCGGAGCTGTCCCGGCGGCTCGCTCAGAGCGGGCGGACGCTGGAGGACGTGGTCCGCGCCGCGCACCAGCGTCAGGCCGCGCTGCAGGTCTCGATCGCGAACGCCGTTTCGGCTCTCCGGCTCTGCGGCACGCTCGACTGGGGGCCGTTCGTCGAGCGCGTGAGCCTGGTCGAAGAGGCCCTGCGTCACGACCCGGGCGGGACCTACGGCCGGATGGACTTCGCGACCCGCGACCGCTACCGCCACTCCATCGAGTCGCTCGCGCCGGAGACGGCGGAGGACCAGATCCGCGTCGCCCGCCGCGCCGTCGCACGGGCGCGCGAGGCGCCGCCCGGGACGGACCCGCGGGAAGGACACGTCGGCTTCTACCTCGTGGGTTCCGGGCGCGCGGGTTTCGAGAAGGACGTCGGGGGCCGCCGGGGCGTCGCGGGGCGGATGAAAAGGGTCTTCTTCCGGCACACCGCGGCGGCCTACCTCGGCGCGATCACCGTCCTGACGGCCGCCGGGCTCGCTGCGGTGTCCGCCTACGTGCGCTCCACGGGCGCCGCGTTCGGCACCGAGATGTGGATCTTCGCCCTCGCGGCATTGCCCGTCTCGGAGATCGTGGTGTTCCTCGTCCAGCGCGTCGTGGACGCGCTCGTCTCCCCGCGTCGCCTGCCCCGTCTCGACTTCACGCGAGGCGGCGTGCCGCCCGCCGCGCGGACGCTCGTCGTCTTTCCGACGCTCTTTCCGAACATCGCGTCGGTGGAGGCGATGCTGCGCCACCTCGAAGTGCAGGCGCTCGCCAATCCCGATGGGAACCTCCACTTCGCGCTCCTCTCCGACTTCACGGACGCCCGGGAGCCGACGCGGCCGGACGACGACGCGATCCTCGCCGCCGCGTCCGAGGGCATCGCCGCCCTGAACGCCGCCCACGGCGCGGGGAGGTTCTGCCTCTTCCATCGCTTCCGCCGCTGGAACCCGAGCGAAGGGCTCTGGATGGGCTGGGAACGCAAGCGCGGCAAGCTCGAGGAGCTCAACCGTCTCCTGCGCGGCGCCACGGACACGAGCTTCGGACTGCAGGTCGGCGACCTCTCGATCCTGCCCTCCGTCCGCTACGTGCTCACCCTCGACAGCGACACGCGCCTCCCGCGCGATGCCGCGCGCACGCTCGTCGGCATCCTCGAGCACCCGCTGAACCGCCCGCATCTCGACCCCGCGACACGGCGCGTGACGGCGGGTTACGGCATCCTCCAGCCGCGCGTCGCAATCGCGACGGCGAGTGCGGCCGCATCCCGCTTCGCGCGCGTGTTCTCGGGCCACACCGGAGTCGACCCTTACACGACAGCCGTCTCGGATACCTATCAGGACCTCTTCGGCGAGGGCGTCTTCACGGGCAAGGGCCTCTACGACGTGGACGCGTTCTCGGCCTCGCTCGAGGGCCGCGTCCCGGAGAACTCGCTCCTCTCTCACGACCTCTTCGAGGGACTCCACGCGCGCACCGCGCTCGTGACGGACGTCGAGGTGGTGGACGACTACCCGGGGAACGTCCTCGCACACGCGCGGCGTCAGCACCGGTGGGTGCGCGGAGACTGGCAGATCCTCCGCTGGCTCCTGCCGCTCGTCCCCACTCGGGCGGGGCTCGAACGCAACCGTCTGTCGCTCGTCGCGCAATGGAAGATCCTTGACAATCTGCGGCGCAGCCTGCTGCCGCCGGCCCTCTTCGTCCTGATCGTCGCCGGACTGACGGTCCTCCCCGGATCACCAATCGCCTGGATCCTGCTCGCCCTGGCCGTCCTCGGGCTCCCTCTCGTGTCCACGGTGCGTCTCGTCGTCGAGGGCCCACGGCCACAGCAGCCAGCCGTGTCGTTCGTCCGCGAGCTCGGCCAGGAGCTCGAGACCGCGCTTGCGCAGGCGCTCGTCGGTCTCGCGTTCCTTCCGCACTACGCGTTCGAAGCCGTCCACGCGATCGTGCTCACGCTCGTCCGCCTCGCCGTGACGGGGCGGCGCCTCCTCGAGTGGGAAACCGCCGCCACCGGGGCGGCGCGGGCCGCGGGCCTCCTGTCGGGCGGCCCGCGTTCGTTCTTCCTCGAGATGGCGGCAAGCCCGCTCGCGGCGCTCCTCAGCGCCATCGTCGTCGCCGCCGCGCGGCCGTCCGCTCTCCCTCTTGCGGCGCCGGTCTTCGCGCTTTGGGCCGCGAGCCCGTTCCTCGCGTGGTGGCTCAGCCACGCGTCGCCTCCCGGGGTCCGCGACCTGACGCCGGCGGATCGCGAATACCTCAGGCGTATCGCGCGTGAGACCTGGCGCTATTTCGAGGAGATGGTCCGCGACGGGGAGCACGGGCTCCCTCCGGACAATGCCGCGCTCCGGGGCGAGGGGGGCGCTCCCGTCGTGGCGCCCCGGACCTCCCCGACGAACATCGGCCTCTCCCTGCTGGCGGATCTCGCCGCGCACGACTTCGGCTGGATCGGCGTCGAGCGCTTGCTCGCACGGGTCGCAAGGACCTTCGACTCCGTCGAGAGCCTCGAGAGGTGGAAGGGCCACGTCCTCAACTGGTACGACACGGAGACGCTCGAGCCGCTCGAACCCCGATACGTCTCGACCGTCGACAGCGGCAACCTCGCCGCCTGCCTCATCGTCCTCGCCCGCGGCCTGAGGGAACTCGCCTCCGGCGCGGTTGCCGACCGGGCCGAGGACCTCGCCCGGCGCGCCGCCGCGCTGGCCGACGGCATGGATTTCGCGGCGCTCTACGACGCAGGCCGCGGACTCTTCGTGACGGGCTGCCGCCCGACGGCGCAGGGGAACGCGGTCCGCGACGAGACGTTCTACGACCTCCTGGCGTCCGAGGCCCGGGTCGCGAGCTTCCTCGCGATCGCCAAGGGCGACGTCCCGCAGAGCCATTGGTTCCGGCTGGGCCGTCTCGCCGTGAGCCTGCACGGCGTCCCAACGCTCCTGTCGTGGAGCGGCTCGATGTTCGAGTACCTGATGCCTCTCCTGTTCACGCGGACGTGGCCGGTCACGCTCCTCGATGAGTCCTGCCGGATGGCGGTGCGGCGGCAGCGGGAGTGGGGGCGTTCGAACGGCGTGCCGTGGGGCTCGTCGGAGTCGGCGTACCGCGCCGTGGATCTCGCGGGCGAGCACCAGTATCGCGCCTTCGGCGTCCCGGGGCTCGGCTTCCGCCGCGGGCTCGACGAGGATCTCGTCGTGGCGCCCTACGCGACGGTCCTCGCGGCGTCCCTCGCCCCGGCCGAAGTCGCGAAAAACCTGCGCCGCCTGGAGGCTGCCGGAGGCCTCGGCCCGTGGGGGTTCTGGGACGCCATCGACTACACCGCATCCCCCGGCGGCGAGCCGCCACCGCTGCCCCGCACGTCGGACGGACGGGGCGTCATCGTGCGCACGGCGTTCGCGCATCACCAGGGCATGAGCCTCGTCGCGTTCGCGAACGCGCTCCTGGATGGCGTCATGGTGCGGAGATTTCACGCCGACCCGCGCGTCAACGCGACGGAGCTCCTGCTGCAGGAGCGGCCGCCGCGACAGGCGCCCGTGCCCCAGACGCGACCCTCAGCCGACGAGGCGTTCCCGATTCCCGCCTCGCCGGCCGCCGCGCCGCGCGTCTACCGCTCGCCGCACGCGGCATTTCCCGCCACGCAGTTCCTGTCGAACGGCTCTTTCGTCACCGCGCTCACGCAGGCGGGCGGCGGGTGGAGCTCCTGGAAGGGCCTGTCGGTCGTCCCCCGGCGCGACGACCCGACCGCGGATCGCGCGGGCCACGCGCTCTACCTGCGGGACGTCCGCGGAGGCGCCGTGTGGTCCGCGACGTTCGCGCCGACCCTCCGCGAGCCCGAGTCTTACCGGGTGACGTTCCTGCCGGAATCGGCGTCGATCCGGCGACGCGACGCGGAGATCGAGTCCCTGCTCGAGGTCGCCGTCTCGCCCGAGGAGGACGTCGAGGTGCGGCGTCTCACACTGACCAACCTCGGCGCCTCGGTGCGCGAGATCGAGGTCACGAGCGCCGTCGAGGTCGTCCTCGCGCGTCCCGAGGACGACGCGGCGCATCCCGTGTTCGGCAAGCTCTTCCTCGAGACCGAGGTCGTCCCCCAGAACGCCGCGCTTCTCTGCCAGCGCCGGCCCCGGGCCACCGGCGAGACGCCGCTGTGGGCCGTTCACGTCCTGGCCGTCGCGGGCCGGCGGCAGGGATCGCTCGAATGGGAGACGGACCGGGCGCGGTTCCTGGGCCGCGGGCGCGACGCCTCGGACCCCATCGCGCTCGACGGCCGCGCGCTGTCGGGCACCACCGGCACGGTTCTCGACCCGATTCTCAGCCTCCGCCAGCGCGTGCGGCTCGCGCCGGGGGCCATCGCGCGGCTCGTGTTCACGACCGGCATCGCCGAAACCCGCGAGGACGCGCTGGCCCTCGCGCAGAAGCACCACGATCCGTCGGCGGCCGTTCGCGCATTCGCTCTCGCACGCACGCACGCCCAGGTGGCCGTGCGGCACCTGGGCCTCGCCCCCGAGGACACGCGCCTGTTCGAGCACCTCGCGTCCTGCGTCTTCGGCTCGGACCGCGCGCTCGCGCCGAGCGGCGCCCTCCAGTCCGCCAACTCACTCGACGCGTCCGCCCTCTGGCGGCACGGGATCTCGGGAGACCTCCCGGTCCTCACGGTCCTTCTCGAGCGCGCCGCCGACCTCGATCTCGCCCGGCAGGCTCTCGAGGCGCAGGAGTACTGGCGACTGAAGGGCATCGCCGCCGATCTCGTCCTCCTGAACCAACATCCCGAGGGCTACCGCAAGGAGCTCCACGACGCTCTCACCGAGCTCGTCGAGCGCGGCCCCTGGGCGCCGCACGCGGGAGCGCGGGGCGGCGTTTTCCTGCTGCGCGGGGACCTTCTCGGGCCCGACGAGCAGCGGGGCCTCCTCGTCTACGCGCGCGCCGTCCTGCGCGGTGAGGACGGCGACCTCGCGCTCCAGCTGAACCGAGCCGAAGCGTGGGCCGCCGAGCCGCCGCCGCCGCCGCGCGTGCCTGCGGAACCGGAGACGGAAGAAGAGCTTCCGCTTCCGCGTCTGGAAATGGCGAACGGTTTTGGCGGCTTCGGGGAAGGCGGCCGCACGTACGAGATCGTGCTGAACGCGGATCGCGAGACGCCGCACCCCTGGGCGAACGTCCTCGCGAACCCTTCCTTCGGCTCGCTCGTCACGGCGTCCGGCGCGGCGACGACCTGGTCGACGAACAGCCGCGAGAACCGCCTCACCCCGTTCGCGAACGATCCCGTGAGCGATCCCCTCTCCGAGGTGATCCTCGTTCGGGACGACGCGACTGGCGCCCTGACGGGCGCGACGCCGGGCGCGCGGCCGCGGGAGAAATCCGGCCGGTGGCACGTCACGCACGAGCCCGGCCTGTCGCGCTTCCGGCGGACCGCTTCGGGCGTCGCACGCACACTCGAGACGTTCGTCGCCCACACGGATCCGGTCAAGGTGTCGGTCCTCACGCTCGAGAACCTCTCCGGCCGGACGCGCCGCCTCGCCGTGTTCGCGGCCGCCGAGTGGGCGATGGGCCCGCCTCGCACCGAGTCGCCCCGCCACATCGTGACGACGCCCTCTCCCGACGGGCGGGCGCTTCTCGCGCGGAACCCGGAGAACGCCGCGTTCGCGGGACGGACGGCGTTCCTCGCCGCGAGCGAACCGCTCGTCTCGTGGACGGGAGACCGGCGCGAGCTGCGAGGCGCGGGACGGACCCTCCGGACCGCGACCGGGCCGCATCGCGCCCGGCTGTCGTGCCGTACGGGCGGCGGGCTGGACCCGTGCGCCGCGCTGCATGTCGCTTTCGTGCTCGCTCCCGGCGAGACGCGGACGCTCGTCTTCGTCCTCGGCGAGGGCCGCGACGAGACGCATGCCCTCGCCCTCGCGGCGCGCTTCACCGACCCGCTCGCGGCGGCGGCCGAGCGCGCCCGCGTGCGCGCGGCGTGGGAGGAGACGTTGACCGCGCTCGTCGTGACGACGCCCGACGACTCGCTCGACCTCCTCGTCAACCGCTGGCTCCCCTGCCAGATCATCGCGTCCCGTCTCTGGGCCCGGACCGGATACCACCAGCCGGGCGGCGCCTGGGGCTTCCGCGACCAGCTCCAGGACGTTTCCGCGCTGGTCCTCGTCCGTCCGGACCTCGCCCGCGAGCACCTCGTCAGGGCGGCGGGACGCCAGTTCCGCGAGGGCGACGTGCAGCACTGGTGGCACGAGCCTTCGGGGCGCGGCACGCGTACGCGCTGCTCGGACGATCTCCTGTGGCTGCCATGGGCCGCGTTGCGCTACGCGGAGGCCACGGGAGATTCCGCCGTGTGGGAGGAGACGGCGCCGTGGCTGGAAGGGCCGCTCCTCGAAACCGGACGGCACGAGGCGTACTTCGCGCCCGGCGTCTCGGCCGACCGGGACACGCTGTTTCGCCATGCGGCCCAGGCGATCGACCTCTCCCTGACGGCCGGCGTACAGGGCCTCCCCCTCATCGGGACCGGCGACTGGAACGACGGCATGAACGAGGTCGGGCCGGAAGGGCGCGGGGAAAGCGTGTGGCTCGGGTTCTTCCTCTTTTCGATTCTCGGGCCGTTCGCCGCGCTCTGCGAGGCGCGCGCAGACACGGCGCGCGCCTCCCGCTACCGCGCCGAGGCCGCTCGCCTCCGGCTCGCGCTCGACCTCGCGTGGGACGGCAACTGGTACCGGCGCGCGACGTTCGACGACGGCTCGCCCCTGGGCTCGCGCCGGAACGTCGACGGCCAGATCGACTCGATCGCGCAGACCTGGGCGGTTCTGTCCGGTGCCGCGCCGCGCGCGCGCGCCGAGCGCGCGCTGGACGCCGTCTTGTCGCGCCTCGTCCGGCGGGACGCCGAGATCGTGACGCTTCTCGCGCCTCCCTTCGACGCCGGGCCGGAGTTTCCCGGGTACATCAAGGGCTACCCGCCCGGCATTCGCGAGAACGGAGGGCAGTACACACATGCCGCCGCATGGGTCGTGATGGCCGCGGCGGCGCTCGGTTCGGCGGACGAGGCGCTCGAGATTTTCCACATGGTGAATCCCATCAACCGCGCGCGCTCCGAAGCGGCCGTCCTCCGGTACGGCGGCGAGCCGTACGTCGTCGCCGGCGACGTGACGGCCAACCCGGCGCACGTCGGACGCGCCGGCTGGACCTGGTACACCGGCTCGGCAGGCTGGCTCTACCGCGCGGCGACGGAGAGCCTCCTCGGCCTGCGTCGTGAAGGCGCGACCCTTCGCCTCGACCCGTGCATCCCGGCCGCGTGGCCCGGCTATTCGGTCTCGTTGCGCATCGGCCGGACGCGCTGGGAGATCCGCGTCGAGAATCCCGGCGGTCAGACCGGTGGACTCGCGGAGCTCACGGTCGACGGTCGCCCCGTCGCCGGCAACGGCGTTCCCCTCGTCGACGACGGCGGCCGACATCTCGTGCGCGGCGTACTCGGCGTGCCTTCCGCCGCCGCGCAGCCGCCGCCCGAGCGGCGGCCCGCTCGCCGGGAGCCCCCCGAGCCGCCCTCGGGCCGTCCGCAGCCTGACGTCCTCGTCGTCGACGACGACCGCGCCCTGCGCGACGGCATGCTTCGGCTGCTGGAAGACGAGGGGCTGAGCGGCGTGGGAGCCGAAGATGGCGCCGAAGCGCTCGAGAGGCTGGAAGCCGGGCTCCGCCCGCGGCTCGTGATCGTCGACCTGGAGATGCCGCGGATGAACGGGTGGGCGCTCGTCCGCAGGATCGAGGACCTCCCGGCGTTCTCCGCGCTTCCGATCCTCGTGATGTCGGGGATCGCGGCGCCCGGCTTCGCCCCGCCGCGGAGGATCGACGCAGGATTCCTCAAGAAGCCCCTCGAGCCCGCGGAGCTGCTCGCCGCGGTGCGGCGCTGGCTCGTCGAGGCGTGAGCGCCTCACGGACCGGTCAGCGCTCTAGCTCGTACTCCTTGATCTTGTTGTAGATCGTCTTGAGGCTTACACGAAGGATCTCTGCGGCCTTTCGCTTGTTGCCATCCACGGCCGCGAGCGTCCGCTCGAGCAGCCGGCGCTCGACCTCCTCGAGAGAATCCCCGACCCGGACGGGCACCGAGAGCGGGTCCTCGGGCCGCGTCGTCGCGGGCGGACCGGAGGCGTCGCTCTCCGGGCGGGGCGCGGGCGGCGGGCCCGCTCGGAATACGCCGCTCGACTTCCCCGCGAGCACGGCGGCCACGACATCTTCGCCGATCATCTCGCCGTCCGAGAGGACGTACGCCCGATGCACGGCGTTGCGGAACTCGCGGATATTGCCCGGCCAGGAGTGAGAAGCCAGCTTCTCGAGAGCCGCCGCCGAGAATCTCCGCCGCACGCCATCCTCCGTCTCGGCAACGCGCGCGAGAAAGTGCTTCGCGAGAATCGGAACGTCGTCGCGCCTCTCGCGAAGAGGGGCGATTTCGAGGGGCAGGACGTTCAGCCGGTAGTAGAGGTCCTCGCGCAACGTCTTCTTCTCCACCGCCTCCTCCAGGTTGCGGTTGGAGCTCGAGATGATGCGCACGTCGCTCACGAGCTCCTCGTTCCCGCCCACGCGGCGAAATCCACGCGTCTCGAGGACGCGCAGAAACTTCACCTGCAGGACCGATGGCATTTCCGTGACCTCGTCGAGGAAGAGCGTCCCTCCCTGCGCGAGCTCGAAGTAGCCGGCGCGGCGCCGGTCGGCGCCCGTGAACGAACCCTTTTCGTGGCCGAACAGCTCGCTCTCGATCAGGGTCGCGGTGACCGCGCCGCAGTTGATCGCGACGAGGCGCTTGCCGCGGCGCCGCGAAAGGCTGTGAATCGTCTGCGCCGCCGCCTCCTTCCCGCTCCCGCTCTCCCCCGTGATCATGACGGGGGCGTCCGAGCGCGCGATGCGCGAGATCACGGCGCACATCTCTCGCATGGCGGACGAAACGCCAACCATCGCGCCGAAGCGACCGGTTTCGTCGAGCTCCCTCCAGAGGGAGGCTGCGCCGTCGTCGGCCGGAGCGCCCGAACGCAGGCGCCCGAGCACCGCTTCGAGCTGAACGGGTTTGAGCGGCTTGAGGAGATAGTCGAAGGCGCCCGCCTTCATCGCCTCGACCGCCGAGTCGAGCGTCCCGTGGCCGGTGAGGACGACGATCTCGCGCCGCGAATCCCCCGCGCGCGCCTCGCGGATGAAGTCGAGGCCGTCTCCATCCGGCATCTGCAGGTCCGTAAGGCAGACGTCGGGATCGAAGGTCGCGAGCCGGGCGCGCGCCTCCGCCAGCGTCGACGCCGCACTCACCTCGAGTCCGAAGTTCTCGAGGAGAGACACGAGGCCCTCGAGAGTCGCGAGGTCGTCCTCGACGGCGAGGATCCTCACGGGGCCACCCGCGGCAGGGACGCGCTCACGGTCAGGTGCGCGCCGTCCTCGGCGCCCTCGAGCCCGCCGCCATGCGCCTCGAACGTCCAGTGCGCGAGGAACGGGCCGAGATCCGCGTTCGGGCGGCTGCGCGTCTTGAACAGCATGTCCCCCGGGCCTTCCCCGGCGAGCGGGACGCGGAACGTGAACGACGCGGACTCGCCTTCCGACCGCGTCTCGAGGAATGCCTCGCCCGACGACGCCCACCGAGCCCCCGCGAGAAGCGCCTCCCGTGTGCCGGCCTCCAGCTCCTCCGCGAAGCCGTCCACGTAGAGTCCCTCGGCAGGACCGGAGAGGCGGACGGACAGGCCGCGCCGCTCGAGCTCCGGACCCGCGTCCCGCGCCGCGCCGCGCACGAGCGCCGCGAAATCGATGAGGCCGGGCTCGCCGGTCTGCGCGCCGCCGAGCGCCGTCAGGCCGTCGAGGAGATGCGCCGCCTTGTCGAGCTGCTCTCTTCCGGTGTCCAGTCCGCTCCGGACCCTCCCGGGAATGCCGCCCTCGATCTTCTCGGCGGCCCGGCGCGCCAGCTCGAGGTGCAGGCCGGCGGCCGAGAGCGGTGTGGCGAGTTCGTGCCGCAGCGCGCGACACGCGCGGAACGTCGCCCCGAGGCGCGCCCGAGCGAACGTGTCCGCCGCCGGGCTTTCTTCTTTCCGCCCAGGAAAACGCATGCCACCGGACCCTTCTGCAACGCCGGGGCCATGGTAATACTTACAATCCAGGACCGCGACTCAAATACCACTTCCCCGCAGGACGGTCACGACCGTGCGGAGGAGCACGAACAGGTCGAGCGCGGGCGTCCAGTGAAAAAGGTACCCGAGGTCGTAGCGCAGCTTGACGTCGGGCTGGGTCGCGTAGGCGCCCATGACCTGCGCCAGGCCCGTGAGGCCGGGCTTCAACGCGTGCCGGAGCCGGTACGCGGGCACCTCCTTTTCGAACGTCGCGACGAACTCCGGCCTTTCCGGCCGCGGGCCGATGAGGCTCATCGAGCCCGCCAGAACGAGGAGGAGCTGCGGAAGCTCGTCGAGGCGTGAACGCCGCAGAACGGAGCCGATCCGCGTCACGCGCTCGTCTTCGGGAGAAGAGAGCGTCGGGCCGGTCCCGGCCTCCGCGTCCTGGCGCATGGTCCGCACTTTCCAGAGCGTGAAGATCGTCCCGCCGCGCCCGACGCGCTTCTGCCGGATCCACGGCGCGCCCGGGCTCTCGAGCGCGACGGCGGCCGTGACGGCGAGAAGGACGGGGGCCGCAAGGAGCGTCAGCGCCGACCCGAGGACGAGGTCGAGAGCGCGGCGCCACGCGAAGGCGAACGCGCTCGCGCCGCGCGTCGCGACCGGCACGAGCGGGAGGTCCCCGAGGCTGCGCGTCACGACGCGCGACGCGACGACATCCGCGACTCCCGGCAGGATCCACAGGTCGAAGTCGTGCTCGAGGCTGCGTTCGAGAAGCGTCACGAGCGTGCGGCGATCCTCGGGACGGTCGGACGCGAAGAGCACGTCGCGCGCTCCGCCGGAGTCCAGCAACGCGGTGTCCTCGCGCCACTCGAGGAGCGTGTGGCCGGTGATGCGACCCGACGCCAGCGCGTCGGCCGCCCGCCGCGCGTCCTCCCCCGCTCCGAGCACGAGCACGGGGCGCATCCCGATGGGAGCGACCGCTTCGGCGACACGCCGCCAGAGCCCGAGGCCCAGCGAAAAGAGCGGAACCCACAGGAGCAGGACCGTGCGCGGCACGGACCGGCCCGCGAGGAAGTACAGCGCGAGGAGGAGGCCTCCGGCGAGCAGCGTTCCGACGAGGAGCCCGCCCCGCTCCTTGAGCGACGCAAGCGGCTCGTCGTAAGTCCCGGCAAGCCAGAGCGCCGCGAGCGTGACGAGAGCGACCCCGCATAGCCACGGCGCGTCCAGGGGGACGTTCGGCGCCGGAAGCGTTCCGAGCGTGCCCGGCAGCGGCAGCGCGCGCCTCAGCGCGACCACGAGCGCGAAAAGTCCCGAAGCGACCGCCGCGTCCCCGGCCGCCAGAAGGGCCGTCCGGCCCGCGAAGCGCCCGCGCGGCCTCATCCGCGCTCCCGGGCCTCGCCATAGCCCGCCGCAAGGGCGTCGACGGATTTCCGGCGGTCCGCGTGCGCCTCGACCCACGCCCGCCCGCGCGCACCCTCCCGCGCTGCGGCGTCGGCATCCTTCAGTAGCGCGACGAGGGCGGCGGCGAACTCCTCGTCCGTGCGCGCCGTCTTCACCGGGGGCATCTCGCCTCCCGCTCCGGCCCGCTCCGCGACCTCGGGGGACGCGACTACGGCGGCGCCCGCCTCGAACGCCTCGAAGATCTTGTTCGGCGTGCCGGTTCCCAGGGCGACCGGAGCCGCGGCCACGCGCGCCGTCCGGAGGAACGCGGCCATGTCCGCGACGGGGCTCACGACCTCGACGCCGCCCGTCCCCGAGCGCGCGAGGAGCCAGGCGGGAGCGTCGGCGCCTCCGAGGACGAGGCGCGCCGCCGGCGCATCCCGTCGCACGCGAGGCCAGATGTCGTCGAGTAAACGTTTCACGGCGAGGACGTTCGGACGGTACCGGAGCCGGCCCGAGAATGCCACGACGGGCCCGCGCGACCCCGAGGCGAGCGGGCCGACGTCCACGCCGTTCGCGACGGCGCGCGTTCCCGGCGGGAGGTGCGCGGCGTCGAACGGCGTCGTCGCGAAGAGAACCGATGCGTGCGCGGCCGCGCGCGTCTCGGCTCGTGCGAGGCGCGGCGCCTCGGCCTCCCAGTACGCGCGGCGCCACGGCGCAGGGTCGTCGCTGGCCGCCTGACGCGCGGCCGCGGCGAGGGCGTCCACGTAGTCCACCACCAGCGGCAACGCGGGCAGAGGCCCGACGTGCGCGAGGAGGCGCGGGAGGAGAACCGCGACGAGGAGCTCGGCCCCGCGGGCGGCCTCCCGGAGAGAAGGACCGAACGATCCTGCGAAAAGGGCGGACTGCAGCGGCTCGCCGCACGCGGCGGCCCGCACGAGAGCGGCCGGAAGCCGCGAGGCCTGGAGGCGTACGGGATGAACGGACGCTGCGTCCGACGCTCGAAGAATCTCTTCTCCCCGGGCGACCCCTCCCACGATGGCGGTCTCGTATCCCGCCTGCGCGAGCGCGGCGAGGTGGAGCTCCGCGCGCAGGCGGTCGCCCGTGTGGCCGGTGCCCGGCAGGCGAGGAACGAGAAGGACGGCCTTCACGCAGGAGGCCTCGCGCGGTGCCAGCGCGAAGGTGAGGTGACGCCGCGGACAGCGGCGCCGATCCACATGAGGAGCGAGTCGGAGAGATCGGCGGCCGAGACCGCGGGACATTCGGCGGGATAACCGATGCGCTGCCGGAGCGCGGCGACGGAGAGCCATTCGAAGAGAAGAGAAGATTTTCCTAGAAGTGAAAGAAGCAGAAGGCAGGCCAGGAGCGCAATGGGCTGAGCCGTCGCAGCCGCGGCGTCGACCTTGCCCGCGCCGAGAGCGCGCCACGCGCCACTCGAAGAAAGAACCACCATCGCAAGATCCGAGACGCTTGCAAGAAGGGCGAGGGTCCCCAGCAGAAAGATCCTCGGCCGGAGCCAGAAATCCGCCGCCAGCACGAAAGTCCCGATCGGCCGGCGGACGACGCAACGCAGGACATCGATGAAGCCCGAGAAGAGCAGCCTCATGTGCCCGCCGAACCACCGCGCCCGCGACCGGCCCATCGCGCCGGCGTCGGACGGCGGCTCGTCGAACGCGAATGGGCCCTCGAGCGCCCGGACGAGAACGCCCCTTGCGAGGAGCACGAGCGTCGCCTCGGAATCCTCGGCGGTGGTGCGCGTCGCCTGCGCGGGTCCGAGGCGGAACGCGCGCGGCGAAAAGCCCATCGCCTTGCCGCGCAGGCGTACGGGAAGCCCCTCCGCGTCGCGCGCAAGGTCATCGAGCCGCGCCTCGGCGAGCGACAACGCCTCGACGCGCGGGGCGCCCGGCGCCGGAACGCCCGCGGGGCGGACCGGCAGCTGGAACGCCTCCGTTCCCTCCGGAACGCGGAGGTCCCGGAAGAACCCCTCGGGCAGACGCATGTCGGCGTCGAAGACGAGGATGAAATCGTATGAGTCGAGACCCTCTGCCAGCCGTTTCGCTAGGAATGCGAGCGCGTGGCCTTTGGAGGGCCCGGGGGATTTCTTAGAAAGGTAACGGACGCCGTCGCGCACGAGACGCGCCTCGGCATCGGGGTCCGGCCCGTCGAGGAGGACGAGGACGTCGACCGCGGGGCCGCCCTCCCCCTCTTCCACCTTCAGAGAAATCTCTTTCTTCTCTTCTCTCTCGGATTCCCTCTTCAGGTCCGAAGCCAGATCTCCCACCCGCGCGCCCTCGGCGCGCGCCGGAATCACGGCGAGGAGCTTCCCCGGCGCGCGAGCGCCCTCCGGCGTTCGCGCGCCCCCCTGTGGCGCCGTAAGGCGCCGCCACCTCAGGAAGGCGTCGAGGGCGGGCGTCGCCGCCCACGCGGCGAGGAGGGCCGTGCCGGTCGTGAAGATGTCCACGCGGCCCGCATCGTAACGGACGGGCGGGCCGCGTGGCCGGGAGCTACTTCTTCCGCGACTGGGCGTCCACGACGCCGAAAGCCGCCATGTTCACGATGTCCGAGACCTCGACGCCGCGCTGCAGGACGTGGGCGGGCTTGCTCATCCCCATGAGGATCGGCCCGATCGCGTCGGCCT
>JBDTTJ010000034.1:0-17851 GCA_039930645.1 Acidobacteriota bacterium | reverse complement strand
CAGTCCATCTATTTCGGCGCGTGGTGGGGCCACCTCGTGGCGATTCTCGTGTTCGCGAACTATCTGCCGTTCGCGAAGCACTTCCACGTCATCACGGCGCTGCCGAACCTTTACTTCGCCAAGCTCGACTCCCCGGGGAAGATGGCGACGTTCGACATCGAGAAGGCGGCGGAGGCCGAGCGCTTCGGCGTCTCGAAGATCGAGGACTTCACCTGGAAGCAGAAGCTCGACTTCATGACGTGCACGGAGTGCGGGCGCTGCCGCGAGATCTGCCCGACGCACCTGACGGGCAAGCCGCTCTCGCCGAAGACGTTCACGGTGGACCTGCGCAACACGCTGTACGCCGAGGCGGACGACCTCATCGACGTGGACTCCGGCCGCGGCGACGGCGCGGCTGCGGCGCGCCTCGCCTCGCGCAAGCCCCTCATCGGCGGCTGGATCTCGGAAGACACCATCTGGGCGTGCACGACGTGCCGCTACTGCGAGCACGCGTGCCCGGTCGGGATCACGTACGTCGACAAGATCACGGACATGCGCCGGTACCTCGTCCTCGAGAAGAGCGAGTTCCCGAAGGAGGCGCAGACGGCCTTCAACGGCATGGAGCGCCAGGGCAACCCGTGGAACCTCGCGGCGTCGGACCGCGGCGCGTGGGCGAAGGACCTGCCGTTCCCGGTACTCACGATGGCGGAAGCCGCCGAAGCCGGGGGCGTGGACGTCCTCTTCTGGGTGGGCTGTGCGGGCTCGTACGAGGAGCGCGGCAAGAAGGTGTCGCAGGCGCTCGCGCGCCTCCTCCACGACGCCGGCGTCACGTACGCGATCCTCGGGAGCGAGGAAACGTGTACGGGCGACGCGGCGCGCCGCCTCGGGAACGAGTACCTCTTCCAGACGCTCGCGCAGCAGAACATCGAGACGATGAACGGCTACGGCGTGAAGAAGATCGTCACGAACTGCCCGCACTGCTTCAACACGCTCGCGAACGAGTACCCGGACTTCGGCGGGAAATACGAGGTCGTCCACGGGACGGAGCTCGTGGCGAAACTCGTGGCCGAGGGCCGCGTGCACCTCACGGAGAAGATCGAGCAGTCCATCTCGTTCCACGACCCGTGCTATCTCGGCCGGCATAACGGCGTCTACGAGGCGCCGCGCGACATCCTGAACGCGATCCCGGGCCTCACGGTCAAGGAGCTGCCGCGCAGCCGCGACGCCGGGATGTGCTGCGGCGCGGGCGGCGGCCGCATGTGGCTGGACGAGACGCTCGGGACGCGCATCAACCAGGCGCGTTACGCGGAGATCCAGGAGAACGGGACGGACGCGGTCGGCGTCTCCTGCCCGTTCTGCATGGTCATGCTCGGAAACGCGAAGACCGAAACCGGCGGGACGACCGACGCGTTCGACGTCCTCGAACTGGCCGTGCGGGCCCTCCCGGCGCACCCGGGAGCGTCCAAACCGGCGTAAACTCCGTCTCAGCGTGCCGGACGATCGGAAACCCAAGGCCCCGCCAACGGGTACCGGCGTGAAGCCCGTCCAGAGGGTCGTGGGGCCCGTGGCGCCCCCGGTCTACACGAAGGAAGGCAAGTCGGGTTTCTATAAGCCCGTCACCGCCGACGTGGACGAGCCCCTCGTGACGGAGGGCATGAAGGCCCGGCAGCGCCAGCTCGACAAGAAGCGCCGCGCCATCGCGATGCTGCGCCAGGTCGAGGTCGAGGAGGCCGAGGACCGCTGGCGTCACTACCGCCACTGGATCTACCGCCTCGTCGCCGTGGTCCTCGCCCTCGGCGTTTACGCGAAGATCCAGATGACCTACGGCGACAAGTGGCCGGTCTGGACGGTCTGGATCTTCCTCGGCACCGTGATCCTGACCTCGCTGTTCTGGCTGTTCTGGTACATCGACTACAGCGACTGAGGGCCTGAGCCTACTCGTCGTCGAAGATGCCTTTCGGCTTCGACGGATCGGCCTTCGCGCGCTCGAGCGCCTCCCGGAAGGTCTTGTCGAGGATGCTCGACTTGTTCTTCTCGCGCTCGACGGTCGCGGCGAAGAGGTCCTCGGCGCGCTCCTTGCGCCGCACGTTCTCCTTCGCAGCCTCCTCGAACGACCCGAGCTTGCTCTTGTGGGCGACGGTCTCGTGGGACAGGACCGCGCCCGTCTCCTTGTCGACCTTCAGCGTGGCCGCGCACTCGGGGCAGTGGACGAGGAGGTGGTCGCTCATGGCCGAGGAGAATTATCCTCTTCCCGTGAGCCCGGACGAAAGCGAGGACTGGAAGAAGCGCCTGAAGGCGCTGGGCATTGCGCGGAAGAGAAGGAGGAGAGGGGAGAAGACAGAAGAAGATCTTCTTAGAAAGGTGAAGAGGGACCCTCGCAAGGTGGAGAGCGGGCGCCTTGGCGAGGACCTCGCCTCTTTACTACTCGAAGAAAATCTTCTCCGAATTCTCGACCGAAACGTGCGCTTCAAGGACGGTGAGCTGGACATCGTGGCGCTCGACGGTTCGACCACCGTCTTCGTCGAGGTCAAGAGGCGCCGCGATGCGGCGCTCGGTTCCCCCGCCGAGGCCGTGACGCGCACGAAGCGCCTGCGCGTCGTGCGCGCAGCCCGCCGCTGGCTGGCGGCGCACCCGTCGCGGGCGCGGTCGGTGCGTTTCGACGTCGTCGCCGTCCTCGGCGACCCGCCCGCCGTGACGTGGATCCGGGACGCGTTCCGCGCCGACGGCGGAGCGTAAACTCCGCGCACGATCGCGACCTCGGAACGGAGCACCTCATGACGGACCTGTCGGGCCGCACGCTCGGGCGCTACCGCCTCGAATCGGTTCTCGGGCGGGGCGGAATGGCCGACGTGTGGCGCGCCGTGGACGTGAAGCTCGCGCGGACCGTCGCGGTCAAGGTGATCCACGCCTCCTACGCCGAGGACCCTCATTTCGCCGAGCGTTTTCTCCGCGAGGCCCGCGTCGTCGCGTCCCTCGAGCATCCGAACATCCTGCCGGTCTACGACTTCGGCGAGGAGGACGGGATGCCGTTCCTCGTCATGCCGCACCTCGCCGGCGGCACGCTGCGCGAGCGCCTGCGCGGCGCGCCCGCGCCGCCGGGCCTCGCGGCGGCGTGGATAGGGCAACTCGCCGACGCGCTGGACGCGGCGCATGCCGCGGGCGTCCTCCACCGCGACGTGAAGCCCGCGAACGTCCTTCTCGGAAAGGACGACCGCGTCTTCCTCGCGGATTTCGGGATCGCGAAGATGGCCGAGACGGCGACGGGGCTCACCGCGACGGGCATCGTCGTCGGGACCCCGCTTTACATGGCGCCCGAGCAGGCGCAGGGCCGGCCCGCGAGCCCGGCGACGGACCGGTACGCGCTCGCGGTCGTCGCGTACGAAATCCTGGCGGGGAGGCCCCCTTTCGAAGGCGACAACCCGCTCTCCCTCATGCACCAGCACGTGTCGAATCCGGCGCCCGCGCTCTCTTCGAGGGTGGGCGGACTGCCCGCGGGCCTCGATGCCGTTCTCGCGGCCGCGCTCTCCAAAGACCCGGCGTATCGGCCTCCGACGTGCCGCGCGTTCGCGGATGCCGTCGCCGCGTTCCTTCCAACGGGCGCGATGCCTGCGGCCGGGGCGGCGGCGCGGGGGAGGGCTCCGGCCGCCACGACGGCGCCGACGGTGATCCGGACGACCGCCGCCCGGCGTCCGCCGTCCCTCACGAGCGACGCGACGGCTCTGACGCCGGTCCGCAGGAGCCGCCGGGGGCTCGCGTGGGGCGCCGCCGCCGGAGCCGTGGCGCTGGCTGGCCTCGCGCTGGTCTGGAACGGCAGGTGGATCGGCGAAAACCCTGCCGCCGCCCCTCCGACACCGGTTCCGGCCCTGGTTCCAACCCCGGTTCCGACCCTGGTTCCGACCCTGGTTCCGACCGCTGCGCCCACGGCGCCGCCGCCCCGGCCGGCCGCCGCCGCGCCTCTCGCCGGCCACTCGCTCGCGGAGGCGCGCGAGCGCCTCGACGTCGCGAAGAGACCGGACCGCCGGCTTTCGAAGGAAGACTTCCGGTTCGTGCTCGAGGCCGCGCGTGGCGTCGCCGCCGGACAACCCGACAATGCCGACGCACGCGCCCTCGCGACGTACGCCGAGGGCGGCCTCGCGTACGTGGCGGGCATCGACGAGGCCGCCCGCGCGCTCGCGGCGGAGGCGGCGCTCGCCTTCAGAAGCGCGGGCAGGCAGGATCACCGCGCGCTCCAGCAGCTGGTCGTCCGCCCGGACGGCGCCGTCGTGCCTCCGCGCGGATGGGAGCTGGCCGTCGTGTACGGCGACGCCCGTGGAGAGGCAATGGGTCTGCTCGACGCGGCGGTCCGCGAGAACCCCCGCGACAGGCGCGCGCAGAAGGCCCGCGCGATGTTCCGGCGGCTGCACCGGCTCGAACCGGACGGCCCGGAGCCCCGCCGGCCGCTGAAGCGCTCGCCTTGACAGTCGGAGTCCCGTCGCTTATGTTTCGGGGCTCCTGAGCGGGACTAGCTCAGTGGTAGAGCGCTACCTTGCCAAGGTAGATGTCGCGAGTTCGACCCTCGTGTCCCGCTCCAATTCAAGAGATCGGCCCGGCGAAATCCGGGCCTTTTTCTTTGTACAGGGCGCCCAGGGCGTCTGCGAGGGCCTTCGCCGAGAACCGGTCCTCGAACGTCGCGCGCGCCGCGCGGCCGAGGCGCGCCCGCAGGTCCGCGTCGCAGAGCAGGCGCCCGAGCGCGTCCGCGAGGGCGCGGACGTCGCCGGGCGGCACGAGCAGCGCGTCTCTTCCGTCGGTGACGTCCTCCGGAATGCCGTCGCACGCCGAGGCGATGCACGCGCGGCCGGCCTGAAGAGCCTCGAGGAGAGCAAGCGAGCCGCTCTGCTCCGATTTCGAGGGCAGGACGAAGACGTCGGCGCGGGTGAGGACGTCCAAGGCGTCCTCGATGTACCCGGGAAGCGACACGCGCCCGCCGAGCGAGAGCCGCCGTGCGCGCGCGCGATGGTCCTCGAGAAGCGGGCCGGCGCCGACGAGGCAAGCGCGAAACGGCACGCCGCGTGCGGCGAGGAGCGCGAGCGCCTCGAGCAGCACGTCGCCGCCCTTGCGCGGGTCGTGGCGCGAAACAGTGACGATGAGCGGGCCGTCGGCGCCTTCGAGCGGGCGAAGCGCGTCCGGCAGGCCGCCGGTTTCCGGCCGCGGCGGCTCGAACGCGCTCTCGGAGGCGTACGGGACGCGCCGGATGCGGAGGCCCTGCCCGTGCCGCGCCTCGAGGAGGCGGCGGACGGACTCGTAGTTGACGAGGACGAGATCGGCGTCGCGGTAGCCCCGCCGCTCGTAGGCCGATGTGGCGAGAGCGGCTGCGTGCTCGAGAAGGAACGCGGCCTTTCGGGCTCCGTCGGCGGGCGAGGCGCCCTCGATCTTCGAGAGTGTCTCGTCGGCCAGCGTCGTGTAGGCGCTCGCGAGGACGCGGAGCGGAAGGCCGCGCTCCGCGAGGCGGTCGCGCGCGGCGGCGGCCGCCCAGCTCCAGACGCCGAATCCGTGCACGACGCGGGCGCCCGTTTCGGCGACGGCAGCCTCCACGGCGCGCCGGAGAGGGAACGCGTGGCCGGGGATCATGAGCTGGCGAAACGGCCGCGCCGGCGAGGCCGCGCGGCGGACGACGCCGTACGGCGTCTCGGCGAACCCGGCGGAGGGACCCACGCAGACGAGGTGCGGCGTGAATCCAGCGGCGACCGCGGCCCGGGCATGAGCGCGCACGTAGGCGGAGTGTCCGCCGTCGCGCTCCGACCGCGGGTCGCGGCCCGCGACGAGGACGACGTCAGGCAAGCGCAGGCACGGGCGCCGGGCGCGCCTTCCCGATCGCGCCCGCGACGAAGTCGACGTCCGCGTCGGACAGGGCCGGGCCCGAGGGCAGGTAGAGCCCGCGCCGGCAGAGATCCTCGGCGACGGGGTAGCGCTCGCCGCGATGCGCCGCGCGATGGATCGGCTGGACGTGGATCGGCACGAAGTACGTGCGCGTCTCGACGCCGCGCGCCGCGAGCGCGGCCCGCAGCGCGTCGCGCGAGAGGCCGAAGGCGTCCTCCACGAGAACGCCGTACATCCAGAACACGCTCGACACGTCCGGCGCCTCGGCCGGGAGCGTCAGGCCCTTGACGGTGGCGAGCCGCGCGTCGTAGCGCCGCCGGTTCTCGCGGCGCGCGGCGACGAGCTCGGGCATCCGCTCGACCTGCGCGAGGCCGACGGCCGCCTGCATGTTCGTCATCCGGTAGTTGTAGCCGAGGTAGGTGTGCCAGAAGTGGCGCTCGTCCGAGAACGCGTGGTCGCGCAGGCGCTTCACGACGCGCGCGAGGCCCGCGTCCTGCGTCGTGACCATGCCGCCCTCGCCGGTCGTGACGATCTTGTTCCCGTAGAAGGAAAACGTCGCGGCGTCCGCGAGGCTGCCGACGGGGCGGCCGCGGTAGAGGGCGCCGTGCGCCTCGGCGGCGTCCTCGACGACGAGCAGCCCGTGGCGGTCCGCGAGGGCACGAACCGGATCCATGTCCACGGGGTGGCCGTACGTGTGAACGACGAGGATCACCCGCGTCCGCTCGGTGATGCGCGGCGCGATCGTCGCGGCCGAGACGTTGCACGAGCCCGGCGCGGCGTCCGCGAGGACCGGCGTTGCGCCCGTGTAGCGCACGGCGTTTGCCGTGGCGATCATGCTGAACGCGGGCACGACGACCTCGTCGCCGGCGCCCAGCCCGAGCGCGGCGAGGACGAGGTGCAGGGCCGCCGTCCCGGACGAGCACGAGACCGCGTGCGCGCAGCCCGTGGCGCCGGCGAAGGCGCCCTCGAAGCGGCGGACGAACGGGCCCGCCGAGGAGATCCAGTTGGACGTCACGCACTCCGTGAGGTACTTCAGCTCGTTGCCGTCGAGACGCGTCTCGCAGACCCGCACGACGCGGCCGGGCGCAAGCGTCGGCTCGGGCCCCGGCACGAGGTCGCCGAGGGATTCCATCTCGCGGGCGTCAAGACGCGTTTCGTCGAGCATCCAGTTCTCCTGAAAGGGGGGCCGTGATCCATTCCGCGAGGGCCGTCGAGCGCAGCAGCGCGTCCGCGGAGACGGACGGGCTCTCGGTGGGAAAGGCGCCGCCGTAGATCGCCGAGAGGCGCGACGCGAGGAGCGGATCGGCGAAGCGGAGGTAGCCCGGCCGCCAGCCGGGCTCCGCGCCGACGGCGGCTGCGGCGTTGCGGCGGCGGAGTCTTCGCCACGCGAGGAGCGCCCGAGCGCCCCGGGGAGAAAGAAGTCCCGTGGCGCGGCCCCGCGCGAGCGCGGCCGCGACGCGCCGCGTCGGGATCGCGCGGATGTCGCGCACCCTCTGCTCGCGAATCCGGCGCGCGACGAGGTCGCCCGGGAGCGCGGAGGGCCCCGGAGCCTCGAAACGGAAGTCGGACTTCGCGACGAGGAGGCGGCCGAGGTCGATGCCGACGTCGGTGGGCGCGCCGCCCACCGCGAGAATGCCGAGCGCGACCGTCAGGCACTTCGAGCACCGGCTGCATGCGGATTCCCGTTCGCCCACGGACCAGCAGGAGTACTGGAGATCGCGGAGGCCGGCGTAGCGCGTGACGAGGAGGCGCTGCACCTGGTGGGCGTGCAGGGCGGCCGTCAGCGTCGAGATCGTGGCGCCGGACGGGCGGAACACGGCGTCGAGCGAGGCGAGCGTCGACGCGGCGTACATGAAGTGCGTGTGCTGGACGGTCTTTCCGTCCCGCTCGACGTTCTCCTGGACCTCGTTTTCGGATGCGACGACAAAGTGCGTCGCGCCTTGCGCGAAGCCCGCCGCGAGGAGCGCGCCGAGATAGAGAAGCGTGTCCGTCGTTTCGCTGACGGCGAGCGGATAGCCCATGCGGTCCGCAAAGTCGTTGTCCGTTGCGCTCCGGAAGTCGGACGCCACCTCGACGAGCGTGAGCGGGCGGCGCCGCGGGATCTCGTCGAGGATGAACCGGCGGCGGGCCGTGCCGTGGTCGTGGAGCGGCGGCAGGGGGGACGTCGTCGTGACGAGGACGGGGCGCTGGGTCATCTCGGCGAGGAGGCCCGCCGTCAGGAGGCTGTCCTTGCCGCCGCTGAACGCGGCCGCCCAGCGCCCCGTGTCCCGAACGGGTCGCCAGGCGGGGGCGGGGCGCGCGCCCTCGAGGAGCGAGACCGCGCGCGCCGTGTCGGACGTGCCGCGCGTCGCCTCGAGCGTGTCCACCGCCGCGTCCACGAGGCGCAGCCACGTTTCCGCCTCGCCGGGCTCGAGCCGGACGGGCAGGCGGACCTCGCACGGCCTGAGGAGCGCCCAGTGCGGGTGCAGGCAGAGGAGCGCAACGCGCCACCAGAGCGCGGGCGGGACCGCGGCGACGTCCACGGACGCGGGAAATTCCAGCGTGAACGACGTCCGGCGGTACAGGGGCGACGCGGGCTCGACGCTCCACCGGAAGGTCACCGCCCGGGCGCCGATCTCGAGCTCGAGCAGCCGGATGCGGTTCACGGGCGGTCCTCGAGGCCGAGAGCCGAGCGGACGGCGTGGCGGGCGATCCAGTAGCGGAGCGCGAGCCGGTACCACTTCGACCGCCACGTGCGGTGGAGCTCCTCGCGCGAATCGTCGAGGACGATGGGCTCGGGCGTCGGCGGAGCAGGTGGAATCCGTCCGAACAGGGGATCGAGTCCCCCGGCGAGCCACGTCGTGACGGTCCACTGAGCTCCCCGCGCCAGGAGGAGCTCGCAGAAGAGCCGGGCCGCCGCGACGTCCCGGCCCGCCGGGCCCGAGAGCTCGCCCACGAACCCGAAGAGGTCCTCCATGACGAGCCCGTGCCGCGCGTAGAAGTGGGCGATCGGCTCGCAGTAGCGGATTGCGTGGGCGACGTCCGCGGGGGAGGTTCCGGCACGGTCCTTGGGGACGTGGTGGTGAAGGGCCAGGGCGGCCGGGCAGCGGCGGAGCGAGCCCGGCGCCTCGCGCTCGACGCGGAAGCCCCACTCGTTGTCCTCGTGGTACGCGGCCATCCCGGTGTCGAGCGGGAACCGGACGAGGGCCTCGCGTCGGTAGAGGACGCACGCGCCGCCGACCCAGCGGCACGGCCCCGCGGGCTCGTTCACGACGTCCTCGAAGGGGCGTCCCGCGCCGAGCGCGACGAAACGCACGGTTCCGTCCGCGACCTCGAAGTCGCCGCCGCAGATCTGGGTCCTGCCGTCCGGGAGGACGACGTTTGCGGCCGCCGCGAGCGCGGAAGGCTCGGCGTCCAGCGTGGCCACGAGGTGCTCGAGCGTCCCCGGGAACACCTCGGCGTCGTCGTCGAGAAAGAGGACGTACTCGGTGTCGACGAGAGCCACCGCGCGATTGCGGCCGCCGGCACAGCCGAGATTGCGGTCGAGAAGCTCGACGCTGACGCGGGCGTCGCCGCCGGCCTCCTGCCTTAGCGCCTCGCGCGTGGGCGGCGAGGAGGCGTTGTCGACGACGAGAGCGCGCCACCGCAGCGCCGCGCCGTCGCGCAGCGACCGCAGGGCCTCGCGAACGCGCTCGGGACGGTTCCACGAAAGGACGACGGCTGTGACGCGCGGCGCGCCTCCGGCGCCCGGCGCCCCGAGGCCCTCGCGCCCGGCTGCTTCGAGCCGCGCGCGGACACCGCCGGCCGGCCGCGCCGGAGCCGGGACGGCCGCACGCGGGGAGGCGGTGGTGCGGCCCGCCGGAGAGGTCGCGTCGAGGCGGACCACGGGAAAGCGGCCGTCGAGCGCGAAGGCGGCGATGGCGGGCAGCTTGCGGGTGCTCGACGCGGCCCACTCGACCGTCTTTCCGAGGAGCGCGCCCGCGATCAGGACATGCGCGCGGTCCGTCCGGATGAGGGCGTGCCGCGCGAGCGCGTGGAGCCACTCGTCCAGCGTCGCGCAGGCGACCGAGACGTCCACGTTGCCGGGAGGGAGCGGCCTCCGGCCGCCCTCGCGGTCCGTGCGGAACGCGTCGAGCGTGCCGTGGCCCGGCCGGCGGTAAGGCTCGTAGTCGAAGTAAAACGCCGCGTCGTGCGCGAGCCGCGCGTCGCAGAGGCCGCGGATCCCGTCGAAGGATTCGCGCTCGCGCGCGAAGATCGTGGCACGCGAGACCTCGAGCGCGTGCCGCACCTCGGGCACGGAGACGTCGAAGGACGAGGGCAGGACGACGACGCGCTCGAAGCGCCGCTCGAGGACCGGCAGGAGCGGGGGCATCAGCTCGTGGTACGGGCCGCACCACGCGCCGCTCCCGCAGAGAACGGCCAGCTCGCCCCGGGCGCCCGGAACGTCGGCGAGGCCGATCTCGCGCGTCAGGACTCCCGCGAGCAGGGCCCGGGACCCGGCGGCGATGAGCTGGTCCCCGACGTTGCCGGCGCCGCGGACGAACGTGACGTCTTTCGATTCGCCCACGGCGGCCAGGATCGAGCGGCGGCTCGCCTCTACGTGCGCGGCGTGGCCGGCGTCCGGGGCGGGGTCGTCCCCGCTCTCTGCCGCGGCCGACGGGAGGACCGCGGCGACGCCGTGCGGGTCGCGGGGCTGAATGCTCATGGGGGGGGCGCGAATGATAGATCAGTCACGTCCCGCGCACGGGAGCGCGAACGCGGGGCGCCTGCCTCGGGACTCAGCGTTTCTTCTTCGCGGCCTTCTTCGCCGGGGCCGCCTTCTTCTTGCGGGCGGCCTTCTTCGGGGCCGCGGCCGGCTTGTCGGCGCCCTCGGCGACGATGCGCAGGAGGTCCGACACGGTCACGATGCCGACGAGCTTGCCTCCCTCGACGACGGGCAGGCAGCCGATGTTCCAGCCGCGCATGACGTTCGCGGCCTGGCGGACCGGCATCTCGGGGATCGCCTTCACGGCGTAGGCGGTCATCATCGCGGCGACGGGGCGGACCTTGCGCGCTTCCTCGCGGTCCTGGCCGCCGAGATCGCGGGCCGAGACGACGCCGACGACCTGCCCGGGCCCGTCCGTGACGACGACGTGGTGAATGCGCTTCCACTTCATGAGGTTCCAGGCGCTCTCGGCCTTTTCGTTCATGTCGATGGTCTGGACCTTCGTGGACATGATGTCGCGGACTTTCATTGCGGAAATCTCCCCATCAAAGAGTCAGGGCCGGCGCGGTCCGCCGCCATGAGCCACTTGAATCAAGGGACGGCCGGAGGGGCGCCCGCGGGCCTCTCGAGCTCTCGCGCCAGCGTCCTCTGGCGCCTCCCGAGGCTGAAGGCGTTCCACGTCCACAGCGCCGCGACCGGCAGGAAGGCCCACGCGAAGCCCATGGGCCCGAGCCCGACGAAAGCGACGAGCCGGTCCGCGAGAGCGCCCAGCGCGTCGCCCGTGCGGTAGACGAACGTGTCGATGAAGCTCTTGGCCGAGTACTTCTCCTCGCGCGAGACGACCGTGAAGAGCACCTCGCGGGCGGGCTTCACGAGGGCGAACTCGGCGGCGCGGCGCAGGACCTGGACGACGAACAGCGTCCCGGCCGTGGGAGACCCGCCGAGCGCGAAGAAGCCCGCGGCCGACACGACCGGGAGGAACGCGAGCGCGGGCCCGAGGCCAAGGGCCGGCAGGAGCCGTCCCGTAAGGAAGAGCTGCGTGATCGCGGTCAGGACGTTCACGGCGAGGTCCGCCTTCGCGAAGAACGCGGTCCGCGACCCGGCGTCGGCGAATGTGGCGCGGACGATGCGCGCCTGAGCGAGGTAGAGAAACGTCGAGCCGACGGTGAAGAGGAGGAGGAATCCCGCGATGCCGAGCAGGTAGCGGGACTTCGCGAAGAGGGTGAGGCCCGAGAGCGCGCCCGTACCGGGCGGGACGCCGCCGGAGGGCTCGTCCTCCGCCTCCACCTGCCCCTCCGGGGCCGAAGAGCGGGCCTCGTCCACGCGGTACACGTGCGCGAGGCGGCTCATGCAGAAAACGGCCGCCTCGAAGAGCGCGGCCGCCACGAGGAGCAGGGGCACGGGGCCGAGCGTCTTCGCGAGGCCGGCCGTGATCGCGCCGCCGGCGATGCCGCCCAGGGTGCCGCCGAGGCCGATCGCCCCGAAGAGCCGCTTGGCCTGCTCGGACCGGAAGAGGTCGGCGAGAAAGCCCCAGAAGACGGAGACGATGAGGAGGTTAAACGTGCTGACGAAGACGAAGAAGAAGCGCGCCGTCGCGAGGCGCTGGGGGCCCGAAAGGACGGTGAGCGCGACGTAGAACGCGACGAAGCTCGCCGCGAGAGCGTGGTAGACCGCGGGGACGAAAACGCGGCGCGGGAACTTCGAGACGAGCGTGCCGAAGACCGGCGTCACGAGGAACGTGCCGGCGAGCGTGCCGAAGAAGAGCCAGTTCAGGGCGAAGCCGCCCCCGGCCGACGCGCCCATCTCCTCGCGGAGCGGGCGGATGACGTAGTACCCGCCCAGCAGGAAGAAGAACGAGGCCGCGGCCCAGGAGAGCCCCGGGCCCTCGCCGGGGCCGACCCGCACGAAGCGGGACAGGAGTCTCCGGAAAACCACCTGGGTCAGCCGGCCTTCGGAGCCTTCTTCGCCTGCGCCTCGTGCCACGCCGCGAGGACCGCGGCCTCGCGCTCGGCCGTGAGGCCCGCCTTGAGCTTCGCCTGCCTCTCGGCGGGAAGCGTCTTCCACCAAGCGAGCGTGTCCTTGCAGGTGTCCTTCAGGGGCCTGAACGTCAGGCCCTTGCCGACAGCCTTCGCGTTCGAGACCTCGTTCCCGTGCGCCTCGTCGCCCGTCGGCGGGAGCCAGCAGGGGAGGTCGCTCCACGCGGCCACCTTCTGCGCCTCGAGGAATGCCGCGTCGGCCCAAGTGAACGTCGCATTGCTCGCGCTCGCGGCCTTGCACGTGTCGAGGAGCGTCCCGACGGGGACGGGATTTCCCGTCGCGTTGAAGACGCCGACGGTCTTCGCGTCGAGGCACTTCACGATCCAGGTGCCGAGGTCGCGCACGTCGATGAACTGGACGAAGTCGGACGGCTTGTTCGGAGCGAGGACCTCGCCGCCCTTCGCGACGCGGACGGGCCAGTACGTGAAGCGATCCGTGAGGTCGTTCGGGCCGACGATGAGACCGGGGCGGATGTTCGTGACGCGGCCCGGCATCGCGGCCTCGGCCGCGCGCTCGCAGGCGGCCTTGAGGGGCCCGTAGTTCCCTTCCGTGATCTTGTCGGCGTTCGGGTCCTTGAGCTCGCCGACCGGGCCGTTCTCGTCCACGCCCGGCTTGCCGAGGTTGGAGAAAACCGAGATGGACGAGATGAAGACGTACTGCTTCGATTTCGAGAGGAGGCCGGCCGACGCGGCGACCTGCTTCGGGAAGTAGCCCGACGTGTCCACGACGGCGTCCCAGGCGCGGCCTTCGAGGGATTTCAGGTCGCCGTTGCGGTCCCCCTGCAGATGCTCCAGTTCCGGGAACCAGTCCGGGTGGGACTTGCCCCGGTTGAAGAGGGAGATCTTCCAGCCGCTCTTCCTGGCGGCCTCGACGACCTCGGGGCCGAGAAAGCGCGTGCCTCCAAGGATCAGGAGGGTTTTCGGTTCCGCACCCGAAAGCAGGCGGTTCGTCCCCAGGGCGGAGGCAGCGGCTGCTGCGGCGGCTGTTTTCAGCAGGTGGCGTCGGGTCTGGGTCAAGGTCGTCCCTCCTCGAGCATGCGAAGGAGATACGCACCGTACTCGTTCTTGTTCATCCGTGCGGCGAGCCGGGCGACGTCCTCCGACGCGATCCACCCGGCATTCCAGGCGATCTCCTCGGGACAGGCGACCTTGAGCCCCTGCCGGGCCTCGATCGCCTGGATGAAGTTGGAGGCCTGGAGGAGCGCCTCGTGCGTGCCCGTGTCGAGCCACGCCATCCCGCGCCCGAGGATCTCGACGTGGAGGTCGCCGGTGGCGAGGTACGCGCGGTTCACGTCCGTGATCTCGAGCTCGCCGCGCGGGGAGGGTTTCAGGTTTGCCGCCACGTCGAGGACGCGGTTGTCGTAGAAGTAGAGGCCGGTGACGGCGTAGTTGGACCGCGGGGCCGGCGGCTTCTCCTCGAGGCCAACCGCGCGGCCCTTCGCGTCGAACTCGACGACGCCGTAGCGCTGCGGATCGAGGACGCGGTACGCGAACACGGTCGCGCCCGCAGGGCGGCCGGCGGCGCGCTGGAGCATCTCGGGCAGCCCGTGGCCGTAGAAGAGGTTGTCGCCGAGCGCGAGGGCGACGCCGTCCTCGCCGACGAAGTCCTTCCCGATCAGGAACGCCTGCGCGAGGCCCTCGGGCTTCGGCTGCGCGGCGTAGGAAATGCGGATTCCGAACTGCGAGCCGTCGCCGAGGAGGCGCACGAAGGAGGCCTGGTCCTCGGGCGTCGTGATCACGAGGACGTCGCGCAGCCCCGCGAGCATGAGCGTCGAGAGCGGGTAATAGACCATCGGCTTGTCGTAGACGGGGCAGAGCTGCTTGGAGAGGCCGATGGTGAGGGGATAGAGCCGCGTGCCGGAGCCGCCGGCGAGGATGATGCCCTTCATGCGGGAACCCCGAGTCCGATGCGGGCGCGGGCGTCCTTGCCGGTCTGGACCGCCGCGCACCACTCCGGGTTGTCGACGTACCACCGCACCGTTCGAAGAAGACCTTCTTCGAATGTGTAAGAGGGCGCCCAGCCCAGCTCGCGGCGGATCTTCGAGGCGTCGATGGCGTACCGGCGGTCGTGCCCCGGCCGGTCCTTGACGAACGTTTTCAGATCGAGGTAGGTGTTTCTCTTCCCCTCTTTCTTACTACTCGAAGAAATCTTCTCCGAAATCTTCGGATTCTCTTCGGCGGGCCGCACCTTCTCGAGCGCCTCGCAGAGCGTGTCGACGATCTGCAGGTTCGTACGCTCGTTGCCGCCGCCGATGTTGTACTTGCTTCCCGGCCCGGCCTTCTGGAGGACGAGGAGGATGCCGCGGCAGTGGTCCTCGACGTGCAGCCAGTCGCGGACGTTGCCGCCGTCGCCGTAGATCGGGAGCGGCTTGCCTTCGAGCGCGTTCAGGATCATGAGCGGGATGAGCTTCTCGGGAAACTGGTTCGGCCCGTAGTTGTTCGAGCAGTTCGTGAGGAGCGTCGGAAGGCCGTACGTCTCGTGCCAGGCGCGGACGAGGTGGTCCGCGGCCGCCTTGGACGCCGCGTACGGCGAGTTCGGAGCGTAAGGCGTCTCCTCGGAGAAGAGACCCGTCGGCCCGAGCGTCCCGTAAACCTCGTCCGTCGAGACGTGGAGGAACCGGAACGCCTCGCGTTCGGCCGCCGGGAGGGCCGCCGCGTGCGCCCGCGACGCCTCGAGGAGGACGTACGTGCCGGTGACGTTCGTGTGGATGAAGGCGCCCGGGCCGTCGATCGAGCGGTCGACGTGCGTCTCGGCCGCGAAGTTCAGGACGGCGCGCGGGCGCTGGGTCTCGAAGACGGCCTTCATCGCCGCGGCGTCGGCGATGTCGGCCTCGACGAAGGCGAAGCGCGGGTCCCTCTCGCAGTCGGCGAGGCTGGCCCGGTGCCCGGAGTACGTCAGCTTGTCGACGACGACCACGCGGCCGGGAGCTTCCTTCAAGGCGAGGCGCACGAAGTTCGAGCCGATGAAACCGGCTCCGCCGGTGACGAGAATCGAGTCCATACGGGCCCGAGGATATCGGACTCGGGCCGCTCCTGCGCTATCGTCCCGCCTTCCCGGTGGAGGAGGATTCATGCGCGAGAGCGGACGCTTCCTGCTGGACGAATCCCGGCTGCCGAAGGCCTGGTACAACATCAACGCGGACATGCCGGTGCCGCCGACACCGGTGTTGCACCCGGGGACGCTGGAGCCGGTGACGCCGGAGTTCTTGTCCGTTCTGTTCCCGATGTCGATCGTCATGCAGGAGGTCTCGACGGAACGCTGGATCGAGATCCCGGAGCCGGTCCGGGAGATCTATCGGCTCTGGCGCCCGACGCCGATGCACCGGGCCCTGCGTCTCGAACGAGCGCTCGACACGCCGGCCCACATCTACTTCAAGAACGAGAGCGTGAGCCCCGTTGGCTCGCACAAGCCGAACACCGCCGTGGCACAGGCCTTCTACAACAAGGAGGCCGGCACGAAGGCGCTGACGACGGAGACCGGGGCCGGGCAGTGGGGCTCCGCGCTCGCGATGGCGTGCAACTTCTTCGGCCTCGACCTCGAGATCTTCATGGTGAGGGTCTCGTACCACCAGAAGCCTTACCGGCGACACATCATGGAGAACTTCGGGGCGCAGGTCTTCGCGAGCCCCACGGACCGGACGTCGTTCGGCCGGCGGGTTCGCGTCGAGACGCCCGACACGCCGGGCTCGCTCGGGATGGCGATCTCGGAGGCCGTCGAAGTCGCGGCGACGAGCGGCGGAACGAAGAAGTACAGCCTCGGCTCGGTCCTCGGCCACGTCCTCATGCACCAGACCGTCATCGGACTCGAGTCGCTCGAGCAGATGGAGATGGCGGGGGAGTACCCGGACGTCGTGATCGGCTGCGCGGGCGGCGGATCGAACTTCGCGGGCTTCGCGTACCCGTTCGTCCACCGGAACCTCACCGAGGGGAAGAAGACGCGCATCGTCGCCGTCGAGCCCGCGTCCTGCCCGACGCTCACGAAGGGACGCTACACGTTCGACTACGGCGACACGGCCGCGACGGCTCCGATCGTGAAAATGCACACGCTCGGGCACACGTTCATCCCGCCGGGAATTCACGCGGGCGGCCTGCGGTACCACGGGATGGCGCCGGGCGTGAGCGCGCTCGTGAACCGCGGCGACATCGAAGCTCGATCGGCCCGGCAGCTCGAGACGTTCGAGGCCGCGGTCGCGTTTTCGAAGGCGGAGGGAATCATCCCGGCGCCCGAGTCCGCGCACGCGATCCGCGCCGCGATCGACGAGGCGCTCCGCTGCAGGGAGACTGGGGAAAAGAAGGTCATCGCCTTCAACCTCTCGGGACACGGGCACTTCGACATGACGGCCTACCAGAGCTACCACGCCGGCCACCTCCAGGACTTCGAGTACCCCGACCACGCCGTCGAAGAAGCCATGACCCACCTGCCGAAGGTCCCGGGGGGCTGAGGGCTGCGCTAGACTTTGCGAGGCCCTGCGAGGGTCCCACCGCAGAAGGAGAACGCATGAAGAAGACCGTGCTTGCGATTCTGGCCGGCGCCGCCCTTGCGGCCGCGCCCGCCTTCGCCCAGTTCGAGGGCGAGCTCACGATGAAGCTCACGATGAGGGAAGGCAACGGGACCGGAAGGACCTACGTCTCGAGCGCCGGGGCCCGCTCGGAGCTCGACATCCAGACGCCACAGATGCCGCTCAAGATGACGACGCTCATGAAGGCGTCGAATCCCGACGTCATGTACATGATCAACGACCAGCAGAAATCCTACGCGGAGATCGACCTCAAGAAAGTCAAGGAGCAGACCGCGAAGTACCGCGAGAAGACGAAGGAGACCTGGTCCGTCAAGAAGCTCGGCAAGGAGACGATCAACGGGTATTCCTGCGAGCACATCCTCGTGACGCGGGCGGAGGACGCCAAGGCCGAGCAGGAGCTCTGGACCTCAAAGGACGTCTCCGGCCTGAGCTACGAATCGATGCGCGGCCTGATGCGCCGCGGAAGCCAGGGCGACGAGGGGATGATGAAGGCCCTGCGCGACGCGGGCGTGGACGGGTTCGTCGTGAAGATGATCACGCGTGAAAAGGGCAACCCGGCGCCGCTCGCTACGATGGAGCTCACGAAGGTCGAGAGAAAGTCGGTCAAGGCGGCGCTCTTCGAGATCCCGCACGGCTACACGAAGCAGGAAGGGATGTTGGGAGCCGCGAGCGTCATGGCGCCCCCCGGGGCGAACGAAGACATGCGCAAGGCGATGGAGAACCTCACGCCCGAGCAGCGCAAGCAGATCGAAGAGATGATGAAGAGGCAGCAGCAG
>JBDTTJ010000033.1:0-17933 GCA_039930645.1 Acidobacteriota bacterium | reverse complement strand
AGGGCGTACTCGAGGAGGTCCGCGGCCGACGCCTCGTCCGCGGGGTTCGAGCGCACGGCGCGCGCGCGCTCGGCCCCGGCCGCCAGCGTGCGGCCCGCCGCTTCGTAGCGCTCGGCGAGGAAACGGCGCGCGTCGGCGTTCGACGGGTCGGCGACGAGCGCCCACCGCGCCTCGTCCCACGCCTCGGACTCGCGGCCGACCTTCACGAGGACGCGCGCGTGCGCGAGGCGGACGGAAGGACCGCCGTCTCCGTTGTCGACGGCATCGTCCCAGGCGTCCTCGGCTTCGACGAGCTTCCCGCGCGCCTCGAGGAACGCCGCGCGGTGGTACGCGATCGGGTAGGAATCCGGGACGAGGCGCGCCCCCTCGTCGAACTCCCGACCGGCATCCTCGAGGCGGCCGGCCGCCTCGTAGACCTTTGCGAGACCCCAGTGGCCGTTCTCGTAGGTGGAAAAGATCTGGATCGAACGCCGGTAACAGCCGATCGCCTCGTCCCACTTCTTCTCGTCCCAGCGCTGCTTGCCGAGGAGCGCCCACGCGTCGTAGTAGCGCGGGAAGATCTCGATCGCGCGCGTGAGATGCCGGACCGTCGTCTCGAGGTCGCCCTTCTGCTGCGCGTCCCACGCGACGTTGTAGTGGGCCTTCGCCGAGTTCGGGACCTTCGCGACCATGTCGAGATAGAGAGTCCGGTCGTCCGCCCACGCGAGGTTGCGGACCGCTGCCGCGACGCCGTACGCGAGGACCGCCGAGGCGAGGAGCCCCTCGCGCCAGGGAAAGCGCGAAGGCCGAGGCACCTCGAGCGCGAGGGCGCCGAGAAGGCCCACGGCGAGCGCCGCGAGGCCCGCGGAGGGGAGGTAGGCGAGGCGCTCCGCCCAGATGGTCCCGATCACGAACGGAACGTTCGAAACCGGAAACAGCGACCCGGCGAACAGCGCGACTCCGAGCGCGGCGAGCGGACGGCGCCGCCAGAATGCGAGCGCGAGTGCGAGGAGCACGAGAGCGAACGCGGGCCCGGTCCACGCGCGCCACTCGCGGAAACTCTCCGCGAGCGTCAACGCGTACGCCGAGTGATCCGCCGAAAGGCGCAGCGGCACGAAGGTCTTCAGGGCGTAGAGACCCGCGAGCGAAAGAGCGTTCGCAGCCCGGAGCGCGGGCTTCATCGCGACGAGCGGGTTCTCGAGGTCGAAGATCCCCGCCTCTCGCGACACGAGAAAGCCGTGGATCACGATCACGCGCACCGCGAAGAGAACGACGATGGGCCCGAGGAACCCGGGGAGCGCCCAGCGCGCGAAACGCGGGAGCGCAGCCCACGCCTCCCGTGGCGAGCGCCCCCGGCCGCCGCGGAAGAGCTCGCCGAGAAGGACGATGCCCGGCGCGACGATCGCGTTCTCCTTGACGAAGACCGAGAGCAGGAAGACGCCGAGCGCTCCGGCGTAGGCCCCGGCCCGGAGCCGCCCTCCCCCCGTCGCGCGCAGCCACAGGCGCGCGACGGCGAAGACGGCCAGCGCCGCGAGGAGCTCGGCCCGGCCGACGAGAGACGTCACGGCCTCGACGTGGATCGTGAAGACGGCGAACAGGGCCCCCGCCGCGATCGCGGAGCGCGCCGCGAAACCCAGCTCGACGAGCCACGCCGCGAAGAAGATCGTCACCGCCGCGTGGAGCGCGATGTTCACGGCGCGAAAGAGCCACGCGCGGTTGCCGTGGATCCAGCGCTGGACGCCGTACGTCAGCAAGAGGATCGGCCGGTAGTTCTGCGCCGACGCGAGAGAACCCCCGAAGTATTGCGTCGTGAAGACTTCGTCGACCTTCGACGGCGAGGCGATACGGTCGTTGCCCGAAATGATGAGCTTGTCGTCGTACGTGAAGTCGGCGGGCAGGCCGTTCACGAACGGGAGGATTGCGAGGAGCGCGAGGCCGAGGGCGGCGGCCCGGCCAAGGCGGGGCGCGGGCGCGTCGCTCACCGCGCTCACGACGGGCGACGCGCCGGATCGAGGCGGTCCACGAGAGCGTCGCCGAGAACGTTCGTCCCGAGGACCACGACGAGAATCGCGGCCGCGGGGGCGAAGACGACGTGCGGGGCGTCGAGGACGTGCGTGCGCCCTCCCGCGAGCATCGCGCCCCAGGACGGCGCGGGCGGCGGGACGCCGAGGCCGAGGAACGAGAGCGCGGACTCCGCGAGGACGGCCGCCGCGAGGTGGAGCGTGGCCTGAACGAGGAGAGGCGACGCGACGTTCGGAAGAACGTGAACGGCGAGGAGGCGCGCTCGCGACGCGCCCGCGGCCCGCGCGGCCGCGACGAAGTCCCGCGTGGACAGGCGCCGCGCCTCCGTGCGCGCGAGGCGGGCGTACGGGACCCACCCAACGGCCGCGAGCGCGACGACCGTGTTCTTCGCCGACGGCCCGAGCACCGCCGCGAGCGCGACGGCGAGGAGGAGTCCGGGAAACGCGAGGACGAGGTCCACGAGGCGCCCGAGCGCCGCGTCCCACGCGCCGCCTTGCTCTCCCGCGAGGAGCCCGAGCGTGGAGCCGAACGCGGCCGAGGCGAAAACAGCGGCGCCCGCCACTCCGAGCGACACCGTCGCGCCGCGCAGGAGGCGGGAGAAAAGGTCGCGCCCGAGCTCGTCGGTCCCGAGCGGCGGGGCGGACGCGGGCGGGACGAGCCGCCGTGTCAGGTCGATCCGTGTCGCCGGCGCGGACGGCAGGAGCGGCGCGAGCAGCGCGGCCAGGATCGCGAGCCCGAGGACGGCGGCCGCGATCTTGGCGGACGGCCTCACGCGCCCTCCCCCTGGACACGCGCGCGGGCGCGCGGGTCGAGCGCGGCGGCGAAAGCGTCGACGCTCGCGTTCACGAGAATGAACGTCACGGCGATGAACAGGACGCAGCCCTGCACGAGCGGGTAGTCGCGCCGCTGGATGGACTGGACGAGGAGGCGCCCGACTCCGGGCCACGAGAAGATCGTCTCCGTCACGACGGCGCCGGTCAGGAGGGAGCCGAACTGCAGGCCCGCGACGACGAGGATCGGCGGGAGCGCGTTGCGCCCCGCGTGGCGAAGGATCGCGCGAAGCGGGCGCTCGCCCCGCGCGATGGCGGCCGCGACGTACGGGCGGTCCATCTCTTCGGCGAGGCACGCCCGCACCATCCGCGACAGGAGCGCCGCAAGCGCGAACGCGAGCGTGGCCGCCGGGAGGACGAGTGCGCCGCGCCCGTCTCGCCCCGACACGGGCAGGAGACCGAGTCCGATCGAGAAGACGAGGACGAGGAGCGGCCCCGAGACGTAATTCGGGGTCGAGACGCCGAGGAGCGACGCCGCCCGCAGAAACCCGTCGAGCGGCTTGCCGCGCGCGAGCGCCGACGCGACGCCGGTCGGAACCGCGACGAGAATCGCGCCGAGGAACGCCGCGAACGCGAGCTCGGCCGTCGCCGGAACGGCCGCGAAGATCTCCCTCGTGACCTTGCGCTTCGTGAGGATCGAAGTGCCGAGATCCCCGCGCACGGCGCCGGAGAGCCAGGAGACGTACTGGCCGAGGAGCGGCCGGTCGAGGCCGAGGTCTTTCCTGAGGCCCGCCACGTCCGCGGGCGCCGCGCCCTCGCCGAGCATCGCGGCGGCCGGGTCGCCGGGAATCAGGTGGATCAGGAAGAAGACGACCGTCGCCGCACCCAGCAGGAGCAGCGGGACCTCGAGCAGTCGGCGGAGCGGCGGCACGCACGGAGTCTAGCGTCCGCGCGCGTCAGCGGATCCCGAGCTTCTTCATCTCGTAGAGCAGCGACTGCCGGGAGATGCCGAGGAGCTTCGCGGCCTCGGCGCGCCGGCCCCCGGTCGCCTCGAGCGTCGACGTGACCGCCTCGCGGCGCGCGTCGTCCAGCCGCTCCTTCCAGCGCCGGGCCGCCGGCCGCGACGCGGCGCCCTCGCGGATCGCCCGCGGGAGGTGTTCGAGGCCGACGACGCGCGCCGGAGCCGCGAGCGCGAGCGCCGACTCGAGGGCCGCGAGGAGCTCTCGCGCGTTGCCGGGCCAGCGCCAGCGGTCGAGCGCCGCCGCCGCGTCCGGCGCGAGCGCCGCCCGGCCGTCGAGCGCGCGGGCGATGAGGCGCGCGCGGTCCCGCGGGCGCTCGCGCAGCGGCCTCAGGACGACCTCGTGCCCGGCGATCCGGTAGAAAAGGTCTCCGCGGAACTCGCCTCGGTCGACGAGCGCCGGCAGCTCGCGGTGCGTCGCCGCGACGACCCGCAGGTCCACGCGCCGTACGGCCGTCTCGCCCAACCGCCGCACCTCGCTCTCCTGCAGGACGCGCAGCAGCTTGCCCTGCAGCGCCAGCGGAAGGTCGCCTATCTCGTCGAGGAAGAGCGTCCCTCCCGACGCCTCCTCCACGAGCCCCCGCCGTTCGCGGTCGGCGCCCGAAAAGGCGCCCCGCGCGTGCCCGAAGAGCTCCGACTCGGCAAGGGTCGCCGGGAGTGCAGCGAGGTTCACGGCGACGAAAGGTCCGCGGCGCCGGGAGAGCCGGTGCGCCTCCTTCGCGACGATTTCCTTGCCCGTCCCGCTCTCGCCGCGCACGAGGAGCGCGAGCGCCGATGGCGCGATCCGCGCGACCTCTTCGAAGACGGCGCGGGTGGACGCGTCCTCCGCGACGAAGTCGGGCCTCGGCGCGTGCGCGCGTGGAACGGCCCGCACGTCCGGCCCGCGCGCCTCGAGGAAAGAAGCGAAGCGCTCCTCGGCGCGGGCGAGGCCCGCCCGCGCCGAGGCACGCCGGCCCAGCCGCGCGAGCGGGGCGCCGGCAGCCCCGGCGAACGCCGCCGGGAACCGGCCGGCCCACTCCAGGAGGCGCCGCACGGCGACCCCGGCCTCGCGGCCTCCGGCGAGAGACTCGAGGGCCGCGAGGCTCGCGTCGTCGGGCGCGACGCCGGCGGCCAGCGCTCCCTCGGCGGCGAGGAGCGGCCGTTCACGGACGTCGATCTCGCGCGCCTCGTGCGGCCGCCCGAGATCGCGGCAAGCCGAGGCCAGGAGGCGCCGCCGGCGCGGTTCGGTCCGGGACCTGTTGTCGGGAATCGCGGCCGCCTCGGCGAGGAGCTGCGCCGCCCCTTCCGCGTCCGCGGCGCCGAGGAGGCGTTCGGCCTCGAAGAGAAGGATCTCCCTCCATGCCGGATGGGCGGCGTCCGCCCCCTCCGCGAGCGCCTTCGCCTCGCGGAACGCACCGGCCGCGGCGGCCGCGTCGCCGTCGAGGAGGGCGATCTCCTGGGCCGCCGGAATCGCAAAGAGAACCTGGTGGCCGCGTCCGGCGGCCCGTTCGTGTGCGAGGACACGCTCGAGCACCGGGCGCGCGGCGGCCGCGTCCCCCGACCGCAGGAAGAGGTCGATCCGGTTCCCGAGCGCCGAGAGGTAACGCGCCTCGTCCCCCGCCGCGGCGTAGAGCTCCAGCGCGTCGTCCAGCTCGCGGGCCGCGACGTCCAGCCGGCCGCCGTCCAGCGCCGCGTGCGCGACGTCGTACGCCGCGTCCGCGCGGGCCCGGGCGCTCGCCGCGAGCTCCCCCGCCCGCCGGAACAGCGCGATCGCCTCGCCCGTCCGGCCGAGGTCGTTCGCGAGGTAGCCCGCCGTCCGCGCCGCCCGCGCCGCGAGCTCGCGATCCGCGATCCCGCCCACCAGGCGCTCGGCTTCCGCGAGGCCCGAAGCCGCGTCCTCGTACCGGTGCGCGCGCTCGTCGAGCTCGGCGCGCAGGAGCAGCGCCTCGACGCGCGGCCCGGCCGCCGCCGCCGGCTCGAGCAGGCGGTCGAGAATCCGCCGGGCCTCCGCGTGCCGGCGCAGCTCGACGAGAAGTGCTGCCCGCGCGAGATCCTCCGCGGCGTCGCCGCCGGGACAGAGAGCGAGCGAACGCCCGGTTTCGCCGAGCCGCGCGAGGGCGCGCGCGGCCGCGATTCGCTCGGCCGGAGGCGCCGACGCCGCGCCGAGGTCGGGCTCGCGGCGCGGGGCGCGCGCGAAAAGAGCGGCGGCGAGCGCACCGCCTTCGGCCTCGAGAAGGACGCGGGCGGCGGCGAGGTCGCGCACCTCGCCGCGCGCGAGCGCGGCCGGCACGAATCGCGCGGGCGGGAGGCCGAGAGTCTCGAGGCGCGCAACGGCGTCGCGGCGCGCGGCGTGCGGCACGCGGGCCGCCAGGCGTGAGCGCTCGGCCTCGTCGCGGAAGCGGAACGCGCCCTCGCCGACGCGGGCGAGGCGCCCGCCCAAGGCCGCCTCCGCGAGCGCCGCCGCCGCCCTGTCGGAAGCCGTGCCGGCCGCGGCCGCGGCCTCCAACGCGTCGAATCCGTCCGCGAGGAGGGCGGCAGCCTCCACGATCGGATCCGGACGCCTGGCCGGCCGGCGCCGTTCGGACCTCACGGCGCCCGCGCTCGGATCGAAACGCGCCGCGAGTGCTCGCGCCGCTTCGAGGAATCGAGCCGGGTCCGCCGCGGCGCCCACCTCGCGCCACGCGTCCAGCGCCGCGGAGAGCGACACGAACGGCAGGTAGGCGAGCGAGGCCGCGTCACCCTCGGCGATGCGGAACGCGATCAGCCCGCGCTCCTCCCACGGGCGCAGCGCGCCCGCACACGCCTCGAAAACGCGAAAGCCCATCGCCGGCAGAGCCTCGTGGAGGGCGTGGCGCGAGCGGGAGTCCCAGCGCTCCGCGTCGAGCGCGACGATGGAAACCGCCGGCCCGTCGTCGCGCCGTGGCGCCTTCGCCCCGTCCGCAAGCGCCCGGACCTCCCCCGCACGGGGATCGCCGTCGAGCGCCCGCGCGAGGCGGCGCAGAGCCGCGCCGTCTTCCAGCGGAGAGCCCGGAGAGCATTCGACGAACGACGGCGTCTCGCCGCGCCGTGCCGCCCCGCGCGCGATCCACGAAGCGCACGGACCGACGGCGGCCGCGGGACCGTCCCCGGCGGGAAGCTCGACGAACGGGCACGGGAACGCGAGGCCCGAGAGGTCACGGGAAGAGACGGACCCTCCGCGGCGGGCGAGCTCGGACGCGAGCGCCTCCGGCCGCGCGTCGCCGTCCAGCGCGCGGAGCGCGGTCACCACGTCCGCCGCGGCGTCTTCCGCGAGCCCGCGCTCGAGGGCCCCGACCACCTCGGATCGCAAAGACGCGGCGTCCTCGCACGCAATCGCGCGCCCCGCGAGGCGGACGGCGGTCGCCGCGACCGCGAGCGCCGGCGCAGCCGCGCGCCAAGCGGGGACGGGCGGAGCGCCGGGGGACGGGCGCTCGGGCTCACCGGGCCACGCCCCGAGCGCCCGCAGATCCCGAGGCGCGAGGCCCAGGCCGTGGAATCTCAGAAAACCCAGCAGCGCCGCAAGGCGCACCAGATACGCGCGCCGTTCGGACGACGCGAGGCGCGCGAGCGGCGCCGGGTCGGGAGCGGCAAGCGTCAGGCGCAGCCCGTCGTCCGCCGGACTCGCGCGCACGATCTCGGGAAGGAGCGGATGCGCGAGACGCACGAGCGTCGCACCGCCCGCAGCGAGGTCGCGGCGGGGAACGGTCCAACGTCTCCCTCGCGTCGAAGGCATGTCGCGTCCTCCCCATGGACGGGCGGATCAGGGCTGTCGCACCCCGGACGATTTCGAATTCCGGGCCTCGCGTCAAGTGGGCCGCCTATCATCGGGAAACTCGCATGCCTGCGCCCGCCACCCCGCGCCGCGTCCTCCTCCTCGGGGCCGTCTGGCTGGCCTTCGTCTGGGCGGTCGCCCTCGTCGCGGCGCGTTCCACGCCGTGGCTGACCGCCCGGACGGGCTGGTCGGAGGAACTCTCGCGGCGCCTTCCCGCTCTCGCGAGGTGGGACTCGGGCTGGTACGTCTCGATCGCCGAGGGAGGCTACGAGGCGCCTCCCGTCCGCGTTGGTCAGGAGACGAACCACGCGTTCTTCCCGCTCTACCCCGCCCTCATGCGCGGCGCCTCGTGCGCGACGGGGCTGGACGTCGCGCGCGCGGGCGCGCTCGTATCCGCGGCGGCGCTCCTCGGCGCTCTTCTCCTTCTCGCGGCGTGGACGCGCAGGCGCTTCGGCGAGGAACGCGTCTGGCCGGCGCTCCTCGCTTTCCTCGCGTTCCCGACGTCGTTCTTCTTCGCGGCGGTCTACTCCGAGTCGCTTCTGCTGTTCCTTGCGCTCGGCGCGGTCCTCGCCCTCGAGGAAGACAGAGACGGGCTCGCCGCGGCCGCGGGGCTGCTCACCGGCCTGACGCGGATCTCCGGCCTCGTCCTCGCGCCGGCCCTCTTCCTCGTCTCGTGGCGAAGGAGCCGCGAACGCGGGCGACCCGTTCCTCAGGCCCTCCTTCGTGCGGGGCTCGTCGGCGCGTCGCCGCTCGCGGGTTTCGGCCTCTTCTGCCTCTACTTCCACGAGCTCTTCGGCGACGCGCTCCTCTTCGTGAAGGCGCAGCACAACTGGTCGCGCGAGGCGAAGACCGTCTTCGACGGCCCTCGTCTCATCCTGCAGGAGATCGTGCGCGACCTCGCGACGGGCCACGTCTTCGTCAAGAGCCCCATCCGCACGATGGAGGGCGTCTTCCTGCTTCTCTTCCTCTTTCTCGCGTGGCGGCTCGCGGCGCGGCGGCTCTGGCCCGAAGCGCTCTACGTCTTCATGACCGTCGCGATCGTCTTCACGTCCGGGACACTCGAGAGCGGCGGGCGCTACGTGCTGCCCGCATTCCCCGCGTTCGCCGTCCTCGGCGGCCTCGCGGCGCGCCCGGAGCTGTTTCGTGTGTTCGTCGCGCTATCTCTCCTCGTCCAGGCCGGCTACGTGTGGCTCTACGTCCACTGGCTGTGGGTCGGCTGAACGTCAGGAGCCGACGAGCGGATTCCAGGCGGCCCAGAAGCCAGGCCAGGACTTGCCCACGCACGCGGGGTCGTCGAGCGTCGAGCCCGCGGGCAGCGCGAGAGCGAGGACGGCCGCGGACATCGCGACGCGGTGGTCACCGTGCGCGGCGAACGCGGCCGCGCGCGGCGCGCCGCCCGCGCCGGCGATCGAGAGGACCGGCGTCCCGTCGACGCTCTCCCCGGCGCCGGCCGAGGCGCCCGCGCGCGTGAGGAGGTCGACGGCCGCGGCGAGGCGGTCGGACTCCTTTTCGCGGAGGCGCGCGACGCCGGTCAGCGTGGTCGTTCCGTCCGCGAAGGCGAGGGCCGCGGCGAGCGGCAGCGCCGCGTCGGGGGCGAGGTCGACGTCCACGTCCATCGGCTTCAGGTCGCGCGCGCCCCCCGTGGGGCCCGTTGCCACCAGCGACTCCTCGCCGTCCGCGGCCGTCTCCCACGCGAGGACGCCCCCGGCCCTCACGGCCCAGGCGCGAAACTCGGCGTCGGGCTGCTCGGAGTCGCGGGCGAGGCCGCGCACCGTCACGCGTCCGCCCGACACGAGCGCGCCCGCGATCGGGAAGCACGCCGCGGAGTCGTCGCCGGGGACGCGGTAGCGTGACGCGCGGTACCCGTCGCCCGGCCCGGCGCCGAAGCCTTCGAGGACGCGGCGCGTCAGCCCGAGGTACGCACCGGACACGACCGGGCCCGTCACGTCGAACGTGACACCGCCTGGAACGAGCGGCGAGACGAGCTCCAAAGCCGAGAGGAATTGCGACGACACGTCGCCTCGGATCGCCACGCGCCCGCCGCGCAGCGTCCCGCCGCGGATCGCAACCGGCAGAAACCCCTCTCGCGCGAGGCATCGAATCTCGCCGCCCAGGGTTCGGATTGCTTCGAACAGGGGAGACATCGGCCGCTCCCGCATGCGCGGACTGCCGTCGAGAACGAAGCGGCCCGGCGCCGCGGCGAGAAGCGCGGAGAGAAAGCGGGCCGGCGTCCCCGCATCTCCGATATCAATGACGAGCTCCTGCGCCGAGTCGGCGCGCGGCCGCAGCGGTCCACGGACCCGCCAACCAACACCTTCTAAGAAGATCTCTGCTCCCAACGACCTCAGCGCGGCGGCCAAGGAACGGGTATCCGACGACTCCAGGGGATTGAGCAGAACGCTCTCTCCGTCCGCGCAGGCTGCCGCAAAGAGAGCGCGGTTCGTGATGCTCTTGCTGCCGGGGACGCGGAGCGAGCCCGAGAGCCGGCCGCGGAGGAGGGCGGCGGCGCTCAACGCGGCGCGGAGGCGGGGTCCGCCTCCAGGGCCCCGAAGCCGCGGCGCCGCGCGCGCTCGGCGGTCGGTTCCTCGACGATGGACAGGCGCCCGTCCGGAGCGATCTCGGCGTGCTTGCGCTCCTCGAGCCACGCGGGGAGGACGTGCGTGACGCCGTCCGGCCCCGCGAAGGTGCGTCCGACGTGGAAGTGCCCGACGAGGAGGGCGCCGTAGCCCTGCGCGCGCGCTTGTCGGCCTTCGGCGCGCAGCGCCTCCTCCGGGAGCTTCTTCTTGTGCCGGAAGTTCGAGCGGTAAAGCCGCGCTTCGGTCCTCGCCACGATCCCGCGCGCGAGCCGGCCCGGGATCACCTCGAGCGCGGCACGCGCAACGGGGTTCTTCGAGATCGTGCGCCAGAAACGGTATGGGAGATCGGCCGTGTTCACGCGATCGCCGTGCACGAACGCATACGTCGCGTCCCCGACGGCGAGCCCGTCCGTCAGCCCGTAGGCCGCGAACGGGGAGGCGTACGGCGTCCCGGCGACGAAAAAGTCGCGGTTTCCCTCGACGTAGCGCAGCTGAAGTCCGCGCGCGGCGACCGCGGCGAAGCCGTCGAGAGTGCGCCTTAGAAGAGGCGTCTCGAGTTTCGGGTGGCCGATGAAGTAATGAAAGATGTCTCCGAGCAGCACCGCCGCGGAGAAACCGCGCTGCCGGACGGACTCGAGGGAGGCCAGCAAGTCGTCGGCATCTCCTTCCACCTGACCGAGATGCGAGTCCGCGAACACGGCGGCTCCGCCTGGGGCCGGCGTCGGTTCCGGGAAGCGCGTCACGGTGAGATCTTAACGGCTGCAGGCACTACAGGCACACGGGTTGCTCTTAGGCTCCGCGGTGCCCGTTCTTCCATGAACTCCCCATCGCTTCCCCGTCTCGCGGTGGCCGCCGCGTTGGCCCTCGCGTCGACCGCCACGCGGGCTGCGGACGTGTCGCCGGACGTCTTGCGCGCGCTCGCGGGCGGGACCCGCGTCCCGGTCCTCGTCACGCTCCGCCCGGCTTCCGTCCGCCGGCCGGCGGCGCAACACGAGTTCGTGGCGAACGGCCTCGAGATCCGCCGCCGGCTCGCGAGCGCTCCCGTCGTGGCCGGCGAGGCAACGGCTGCGGGTGTCGCCGCGCTCGCGGCGCGGCCCGACGTGCTGCACGTCGGTCTCGACCGCGTCGTGCGCCCTGCAGGACAGGTGGGTACCGCGCAGATCGGCGCCGACCGCCTGCTCGCGATCGGCGTCACCGGCCTCGGCCGGAGCGTCGCGGTCGTCGACAGCGGCATCGACCTCAGGCATCCGGATCTGCGCGCACCCGGCGGCGCCGCGTGGCCCGGCGCGAACATCGTGGACGGCGACGGCGACCTCTCGGACTGCAGCGGACACGGCACCGAGGTCGCGGGCGTCCTCGCGGGCCCTCAGGGCCTTGCGCCCGAAGCGGGCCTCGTCGTCCTCAAGGTGTTCAGCGCGCGCGACGGGTGCAAGTCCGCGCGCGCCTCGGACGTCCTCGCGGCCGTCGAGTGGGCCGTCGCCCACGCGCCCGGCACGGACCTCGACGCGATCAACCTCAGCCTCGCCGACGATGCGCCGCACGCAGGTTTCTGCGACGCCGACGATCCCGCGGGCGCCGCCGTCTTCGCCGCCGCTCGAGCGGCGGGCCTCTCGGTCGCCGCCGCCGCCGGCAACGAGGGCCGCACGACCGGGCTCCCGTGGCCCGCCTGCCTCTCAGGTGTCGCGTCCGTCGGGATGGTCTATTCGCAATCGAGCGGCCCCGTCCAGTGGGGCGGCGTGGCCGGCTGCACGGACGCGACGACGGGTCCCGACGTCATCCCGTGCGCGAGCAACGCGGGCAGCGCGCTGTCCGTCCTCGCGCCCGGCGTCGGGTGGACGACGAGCGCCCAGGGCGGGGGCCAGACGTCCGCCTTCTCCGGCACGTCGGCCGCGGCCCCCGCGGCGACAGGCGCCCTCCTCCTCGCCCGTCAGGCCCGGCCGCTCGCCGACCCGGCGGCTGCCATCGAGCTCCTCCGCGCCACCGGCGTGCCCGTCCGCGATGCGCGCACCGGCCGGACGGCGCCGCGCCTCGACCTCGCGGCCGCGCTCGCCGCTTCGACGCCGATCGCCGGAGGCTGCGAGGGGACGCCGATCCCGGACGGCGCGCCCGAAGGGCTGACGTGCGCCGCCGTCGTCTCGTCCTTCGTCGGAAACGTGTCCACGCTCTTTCTCGCGCTCGAGATCGACCACCCGGACCCGACCCAGCTCGTCGTCACGCTCGTCGGGCCGGACGGAGTGCAGGCCGTGATTCTCGCCCACGGGCGCCGCCCGGGAGAGGCTGTGCGCGAGATCTACGGCCTCACGGCCGCGTCGTTCGAACCGCTGTCCTCCTTCGCCGGCCGGACGCTCGAGGGAACGTGGCGGCTCGGCGTCGTGGACACCGTGGCGGGCGGCGCGGGCAAGCTCGTGAGATGGGCGCTCTTCGTCGAACCGTCGATCCCCGAGCCCGAGCCCGATTTCCCCGGCGCGACGTCCTTCGTCGCTACGTCCGCGCACCGGATCGGAAAGCTCGGGGCCTTCTACACGACCGACGTCCGGCTCTTCAACACGGATCCCTTCCGGACGCACGACGTCCGCCTGCGGTTCTCCCCCGCCGGCGGCGGCGCCCCGCGCACGCTCACCGTGACTCTTCCGCCGCTCGCGACGCGCGCCCTCGAGGACGCCGTGCACGACACGTTCCGGATGGACGGCTATGGGCCGCTCTTCCTGAGCGCCCCTCCAGCCGTCGTCGCCGCATCCCGCACGTCCACGACCGCGCCGCGCGGAGGCTCGTTCGGGCTCTCGATCCCCGCCGAAGCCACGGCCACGGCGGCCGGGGCGGGCGCGACTCTCGTGCTCGTTCCCTGCTTCAAGGACGGCGGCTTCCGCGTGAACGTCGGGGTTACGGAGGTCTCCGGCCAGCCGGCCGCGGTCGAGATCGCCGTGCGCGACTCCTCCGGCACGCTGCGCGCCCTGATCCCGCGCGCGGTGCCAGCGGCGGGACTCGTGCAGGTCAACGACGTCTATGCGCTGACCCACCTCGCGGCGGACGCCGCCGACCGGATCGAGGTGCGCGTCACCGCCGGCCCGGGCCGCGTGGCCGCATGGGCGACGCCCGTCGACGACTCCACGAACGACGGCTCCTTCGTCTCCGCGCACCCCGCGTCCTCGAGCCTGCTCATTCCGGCGGTGGCCCGCGCCTCCGGGCAGTTCGGAGCGCGCTTCGTCACCGACCTCAAGGTCTCGAACGCCGGGCCCGATCCCGTGACCGTCCGGGTCGCGTTTTCCCCTCTGTCCGGGCCCGGGCCCGCACCCGCGTTCATCGTGCTTCGCGGAAGCCAGACACGCGCCTTCGACGACGTCCTCGCCACGCTCTTCGGCGCCGCGGCCGACGCGGCGGGCGCGCTCCGCGTCTCCGCGCTCGAGGGCGGCTCCCTGTACGCGTCCTCGCGCACGTCGACGACGACGGACGCGGGCCGCTCCTACGGCCTCGCGATCGACTCGGCGGCCGGGAGCGCGCTGGCGGGGCCTGGCCGCCAGCTCGCGCTCACGTTTCTGTCGGCCTCCGCGGCCCGCCGGACGAACGTCGGCTTCGTCGAGGCGTCCGGCCTGGCGACTCGTGTGACCGCGACGCTCCTCGCCCCGGACGGAACCCGGGTCGCGACGCGGGACCTCGCGCTCGACGCGCTCGGCGCCGTGCAGTGGAACGACGTCTTCGCCGAGATGAAGGCCGAGCCGCTCCCCGACGCCTCGCTCATCGTCGACGTCGTTTCGGGCGGCAGCGTCGCCGCGTACGCGATCCTCGTGGACAACCGGACGAACGACGCGAGCTACTTCCCTGCTTCGCTCGTGCCCGCGCCGACGCCCTGACGCGGTTTCTCCGCAAGGACGAGCACGGAGACTCCCAAGGGCAGCCGACCACGCAGCGCCAGGATGCGCGCTTCGAGCGAAAGCAAGAAGAAGAAGATTTCTTCGAATGGTATGGGAGCGAGGCCAAAATCGCTGCGGACTTCCTCGCGAGGACGGCCGCGCGCCTTCGCTCCAGTCACCTTTCTAAGAAACCAGATCGGTAGGGCGAGAAAGAAGTTCGAATAGCTGGTTCTCCTTACCACAAACCCCTCTTCTTCGAGCAGCCTCTTCAACCCCTGCGCGGTGTAGCGCCGGAGGGCGCCGACGGCGACGTCGTGCGCGCCCGCGAGCGCGTCGAATGCCGGCGCCGAGAGCGCGAGCGTCCCGCCCGGCGCGAGGACGCGCGCGATTTCCCGCGCGGCGCGGGCGTCGTCCGGCACCATGTAGAGAACGTCGCGCGAAAGCGCCGCCTGGAAGCTCGCGGCTGGGAACGGAAGGGCTTCGACCGCCGCGCAGACGAGCGGAGCGGCCCCGCGGCGCCTCGCGAAGCCGAGGGCGCGCAGCGAGAGGTCGACCCCCACCGCAGGGCCTCCGGCCGCGAGATCCACGAGATTGCGGCCTGTTCCGCAGCCGGCGTCCAGGGCGCGCGCGCCCGCGGCGCGCGTGAAGATTCCGGGCGCGAACGCGCGCGTGACCGCGCGCATCCCCCGGTACCACCAGTAGGAGTCCTCGCGGCGGAACATGATCTCGTATTCGCGGTCGTTCATCGGACTGGCTGCCTATAATCCGCCCGGTCGTGACCTCGCGCCAGCGTGTGATCGGAATGGGCCTCCTGTGGCTCGTCTGCGTGTGGGCCGTCGCGCTCGTTTCGCCCCGGATCGTCCCCTGGATGACCGGGACCAACCCGTGGACGTGGGACGTCGTCCGCCGCGTCACACCGCTCGCCCGCTGGGACTCGGGCTGGTACGTGAACCTCGCCGAGGCGGGCTACTGGGAGCCGCCGACCCGGGTCGGACAGGAGACGAACCACGCGTTCTTCCCCCTCTATCCCGGCCTCATGCGCGGCCTCGTCCGGACGACGGGGATCGAGACATCCCTCGCCGGGAACCTCGTCTCCGCAGCCGCGTTCCTCGCGGCGCTCCTCCTTTTCGCGGAATGGACGAAGCGGCACTTCGGGGAGGAGCGTGTCCTGCCCGCGGTGCTCGTCCTGCTCGCGTTCCCGACGTCGTTCTTCTTCGCCTCCGTGTACACCGAGGCGCTCGCCCTCGCGCTCGCCCTCGCGGCCGTGCTGTCGTTCGAGCGCGGCCATCCGCTCGCCGGAGCCGCCGCGGGCGTCCTCGCGGGCCTGACGCGGATCACGGGGATCGTCCTCGCGCCGTACCTTGCGCTCGTCGCGTGGCGCGCGAGCCGCGAGGCGGGGCATTCGGCGGGCCGGGCCGCGGCGCGCGCGGCGTTCGCCGGCGCCTCGCCGCTCGCGGGGTTCGGCCTCTTCTGCCTCTACTTCGGGCAGCGCTTCGGCGACCCGCTCCTCTTCGTGAAGGCCCAGCACAACTGGAGCGGCCAGTCCAAGTCGATCCTGGACGGGCCCGCGCTCATCTGGCAGGCCGTCGCCGAGGACGTGACGCGCGGCCGCCTGCTCGGAGGATCGCCCGCGCGCACCTTCGAAGGCCTCTATCTCCTTCTCTTCCTCGCCCTCGCGGCCGTCCTCCTCGTCGGGAAGCGGCGGCCGGAGGCTGTCTACGTGGCCTTGACCGTCGCGATCGTCCTCTCGTCGGGGACGTTCGAGAGCGCCGGCCGTTACGTGCTGCCCGCATTCCCCGCCTTCGCGGCCCTCGCGGGCATCTCCGGCCGCCGCGGTTTCTTCGGTGCGCTCGTGGCGCTGAGCTCCCTCGCGGGGGCGCTCTACGTGTGGGCGTTCGTCCACTGGTACTGGGCCGGATGAAAAGAATCGCCCTCCTCGCCGCGACAGCGCTCGTCCTCGCGGGAGGCTGCCGCCGGCCTCCGGCGCCGTACGGCGCCAACACCGGGTTCGTGCCGGTCGCGTTCCGGTCGAACAACCCGGGGCGGCCGCCCTGGGCGCCCAAGGTGAGTCTGACAAATACGTCCGCGACGCCCGCCGCGATCCGGCTGACGCGTTGGCCGCCGGACGTGCCGGACGCCGAGGAACGAATCTTCTCCCTCGGGGCCGGTCAAACGGTCTCCGTGCCTGCGCGCACCCCGGTCGGCGTCGTTTCGTCTCTCTTTTTCGAAGCAAGTTCTCCCTTCCTCGTCCGGGCGGAAATCGTCGACCGCCGGCGGATCGCGCCGTCCCTCGCCGTGCCGGTCCTCAAGGCAGAGGACCTCGCGAGGCCGGGAGACCGGCTTACGCTCGGGCCCATCGTGGACACGCCCGCGGAGCGCAGCCACTTCTGCTTCACGTACCCCGGCGTCGAGCGCGACGCCGTGCCCTTCCGCATTCATCTGCGGCTGACGGCGCCCCGCGGCGGCGCCCTCCTCTGGGAGGGAACGTTCGTCCTCACGGGACTGCCCCTCGTGATCGACGACCCGTGGAGGCGCTTTCATCTCGCCCCGGGAACGGCGTTCGACGTCGACGCCGCGTTCCTCGGCAGCGCGAGGAGCCGCCCGGTCGCGCGCGGCATGTGGGTCTACGGCATCACGACCGACCGCGTGACCGCGGCCTCGCGATTCCTCGAGACGCGAGTCGTCCGCGGCTCAGCGCGTTGACGCGAGCACGGCTGCGATCACCTCGTCCGCCTCCTCATCCTCGAGGAGCGGATCGAGCGGAAGCGAGACGACCTCGCGCATCGCGCGCTCGGTGACCGGGAGAGGGCCGCGCGGAAGAGAGGCGAACGCGGCCTGCTCGTGCACGGCGCGCGGGTAGTGGACGTCCGATCCGATTCCGCGCCCGGCCAGACGCGCCCGAAAGGCGTCCCGGTCCGGAACGCGCACGACGTAGAGGTGGTGAGCCGGCGTTTCTCCCTCCCGAGGGGCTGGCGGAACACGCACGGCGCCCGCGAGCGCCGCGTCGTACCGGGCCGCGATCTCCGCGCGCCGGCGGTTCCCGGCTGCCAGCTTTCGCAGCCGGACCCGCAGGGCCGCCGCCTGGACCTCGTCGAGCCGGCTGTTGTACCCGGGCTCCGCGGCGTCGTTGCGCGTCACGTAGCCGTAGCCCCTGAGGCGCGCGACGCGGTCCGCGACGGCGGCGTCGGCCTCACCCGTGACCGTCACCGCGCCCCCGTCGCCGAGGGCCCCGAGGTTCTTCGTCGGGTAGAAGCTCCACGCCGCGGCGCGGCCGAAAGTCCCGACGGGCCTTTCGGCGAACGCCGCCCCGTGCGCCTGCGCGCAATCCTCGACGAGGAGAAGGTCGTTCTGCCGCGCGAAGGCGCCGATCGCGTCGACGTCCGCGACGCGCCCGTAGAGGTGGACCGGAAGGATCGCCTTCGTTCTTGGCGTGACGGCGGCCGCGAGCGCGCCGGCGTCCATCGTGAGCCGGTCTTCCTCGACGTCGACGAAGACGGGCGTCGCCCCCGCGCGGAGGATTCCGGTCGCGGTGGGCGCGCACGTCATCGAAACGGTCAGGACCTCGTCCCCCGGCCCGACCCCGAGCGCGCGCAGGGCGAGCGTGATCGCGTCGGTCCCGTTCGCGACGCCGACCGCGCGCGCGGCTCCGCAGAAGTCGGCCCATTCGGACTCGAACGCGGCGACCTCGTGGTCGAGGACGTAGCGCCCGCGGCGGACGGCGGCGAGCACCGCGGCGGAGAGCGCGGGCTCGTCGCCTTCGGCGGCCCGCGCGAGGTCGAGATACGGGACGCCGCTCACGACGAGCCTGCCGGCGCGTGGGCGACGCCGCGCGGGGTCCCACGTGTGACGTGGATCTCCCACCAGAGCCGGAGGATGTTCACGCCCGTCGCGAACAAACGGCGGAAGTTGAAGAACTGGGACTTCCCCGCGACGCGGTGGTAGTGGTGGACC
>JBDTTJ010000032.1:0-17971 GCA_039930645.1 Acidobacteriota bacterium | reverse complement strand
CCTCGCGCGTCCTCACGTCGCGCTTCACGACGTCGAGCTCGTTCAGGAGGGCGCCATACTCGCGGTTCGTCTTGACCGTCTGGAGCTGCCCCTGATACTTCTTGAGCTTCTCGTTCAGGTCGAGGATCTCGCCCTCGAGCGCCTTCTTGCGCTCGGCCGCCTTCGCGAGCGTTTGCTCGGTCTCCTCGCGCTGCTGGCGCGAGTCGCGGTATGCCGCTTCGATGTGCGCGAGGTGTTCCGGCGTCTGCCCGCGCTTTTCGGTCTTCAGCTGCACCTCGATCAGAACTTCCTGAAGGAGAAACAGCCTGTCCAGTGCTCCCATGGTGCCCGTACTCAACGTCTCTCTCCCATCTCTCGTGGTATCACGAAGAAACCCCTGAAAACGAAAAACGGGCGCCGCACGGCGCCCGCCTGGACGAACCCCCGGCGCTCGAAAGCGCCTGCGGGATCGGTATGAATTCGTCGCGACCGGATTGTCGATCTCCCTCTGCCGCCGACCTGGTGGGTCCGCCTGGATTCGAACCAGGGACCCGCCGGTTATGAGCCGGTGGCTCTGACCGCTGAGCTACGGACCCTTACGGCCGAATTCGAAGGATAACACGGAGCCGGGGGCCGACGGCGGCTACTGCCCGACGTCCACGAACGGGCGCAGCTTCTTGGCCCGGGAGGGGTGCCGGAGCTTCCGGAGGGCCTTCGACTCGATCTGCCGGATCCGCTCGCGGGTCACGTTGAAGCTCTTGCCGACTTCCTCGAGCGTGTGCTCGGAGCCGTCGCCGACGCCGAAGCGCATGCGGAGCACCTGCTCTTCGCGCGGGGTGAGCGTCTTCAACGTACGGCGCGTCTGCTCCTTGAGGTTCGCGACGATGACGGCGTCGATCGGCGAGATGACCTGGCGGTCCTCGATGAAGTCGCCGAGGTGCGAATCCTCCTCTTCGCCGATCGGCGTCTCGAGGGAGATCGGCTCCTGCGCGATCTTCATGATCTTGCGGACCTTCGAGGCCGGCATGTCCATGCGCTTGGCGATCTCCTCGGCCGTCGGCTCGCGGCCGAGCTCCTGGACGAGCGAGCGCTGCGTGCGCGTGAGCTTGTTGATCGTCTCGATCATGTGGACCGGGATGCGGATCGTGCGGGCCTGGTCCGCGATCGCGCGCGTGATGGCCTGGCGGATCCACCACGTCGCGTACGTCGAGAACTTGTACCCGCGGCGGTACTCGAACTTCTCGACCGCCTTCATGAGGCCGATGTTCCCCTCCTGGATGAGGTCGAGGAACTGGAGGCCGCGGTTCGTGTACTTCTTCGCGATCGAGACGACGAGGCGGAGGTTCGCGACGATCAGCTCCTGCTTGGCCTGGTCGGCCTCGTCCTCGCCCTCGCGGATCTGCCGCATCGTCTTCTTGATCTCGTCGTGCGAGACGCCGTACTTCTCCTCCAGATCCTTGAGCATCTGGCGGTACTTGGAGACGCGGCGCTTGTAGAAGTCGCGGCGGACCTCGTTCTTCTCTTTCTTGATGTTCGCGAGGTCCTGCCGGATCGTGGCCTCGGGCATCGCGAACTGCCGGTCGATGTCCCGGAGGATGTTCACCATCCGGAGCAGCGTCGCGGGCGTGAAGTCGATCGCGTGGATGAGGCGCGCGATCTCGGAGATGCGGCGGTCGATCGCCGGGTCGACGACGGGCACGGGCTTCGTCGGCGGGACCGGTTTGCCGCCCGCCTTCTGGTGCGCCTTGGCCTGCGCGAACGCTTTGACCGTGAGCTTCTTCGGCTTCGGCGCGGGCTTTTTCTTGTCGGCCAGCTTGCGCAGCTCGCCGTCGAGCTTCGCGATCTTCTTGAAGTGCCCGAGGATCCCCTCGATGCGGTGCGCCGTGCGCGGGTCGATCTCGTCGGCGTCCTCGAGGGCCGCGGCCGCGAACTCGAGGAATCCGCGCGCGACGTTCTTGTCCTTCTTGGCCTGCTCGACGATCCGGAGGATCTCCTCGAGCACGACGCGGTTCGTCGAGAGGGCGCGGTAGATCTTCGCCTCGCCGTTCTCGATGCGCCGCGCGATCGAGACCTCGCCCTCGCGGTCGAGGAGCTTCACGGTGCCCATTTCGCGGAGGTACATGCGGACGGGGTCGTTCGTCTTCTCGACGGTGGCCGGGTCGGGAACGGTCGTCTCCGTGCCCGGCGCGGCGGCCTTCTTCGTGGCCTTCTCCGGAACGTCGACGACTTCGATCCCGAAATCGCCAAACCGGATGTAGATCTCGTCGAGCTCCTCCGGAGCGTTCGCGAGCTCCTCGGGCAGCGCCTGGTAGATCTCGTCGTACAGGAGATACCCGCGTTCCTTGCCGAGGTTGATCAGCGTCCGGACTTCGGGGTGTTTTTCTTCTACGGTCACCGGTGTCTCACTTCCATGCGCTCCGGCCTATCCGGGGCGCTACTCAGATTCGTCTCGCGGTCTCGGCTTTGAGTTCCGCCTTGAGGCGGCGGATTTCCTCGACCAGGTCCTGTTTTTTGCGCGTCGCCGCGTCCCCCGCCGGTCGGTCTCCGGCCGAAGAGGCGCTCTGGATCTCGGGCTGGAGGTTCTTAGCGGTCTCCTCCAGGAGACGTATCTTCAATTGCATCAATGGGATATGAATGCGGCTGAGCCCCTCCGAGCCCGCCGTGCCCCCGCCGTCTGTCCTCTGGTTGCCCTCCCGGAGGAGGAGCTGAGCGGCCACGGGCCCCGCATCCGCCCCAAGATGTGTCGTAAATGACGAAAAATCAAGGGTCTCGGGCTGAGACGCATGCTCTTTCAGGGCCGTAAAGACTTCCCGCCCAATCGGATGTGAAAAAATCTCGGCCGGGATGCGCCCCACGAGGGTGGCGCTCTCGGGCCAGTCGGAAAGAACGACCGAAAGAACCCGGGCCTCCTGTTCCGGTAGCTCCTGTTGTGACGCCACCGGGTCTTTTCTAACCGCCGGAGGCGCGTGTTTCTTCCCCTCGGCTGCCGCGGCCCCTTTCGCGAGCACCCCGAGCGGGACGCCCGCCCCCCGCGCGAGGCCGGTCAGGAGCTCGTGCCGGAGGACCGGGTCGGAGGCCGCCGAGAGGATCTCGGCCGCCTCGCGCAGCTTCCCCGCCCGCTCGACCGCGTCGCTCCCGGCCGGTGGGACCCCCGCGACGAGCGCGTCGAGAAGCGGTTTCGCCGCGGTCACCTCGGCGCGCAGCGCCTCGGCCCCGTGCGCGGCCAGGAACGAATCGGGGTCGTGCCCCTCCGGCAGGGCCAGGTGCTTCACGTTTGCGCCCCGCGCGAGAAGAAGCGGGAACGCCTTGAACGCCGCCGCGACGCCGGGCGCGTCGCCGTCGTACGCGACGACGACCGTCGCGGCGTGCCGCGCCAGCAGGTCGGCCTGCGCCGGCGTGAGCGCGGTGCCCATCGAGGCGACGGCCCACCCGACGCCGGCTCTCTCGCACGCGATGCGGTCGAAGTAGCCCTCGACGAGGAGCACGGCGTCTTCCTTCCGGATGGCGTCGCGCGCGCGGTCGAGGCCGTAGAGGAGCTTTCCCTTCGAGAAGCGCGCCGTCTCGGGCGAGTTGAGGTACTTCGGCTGGTCGTCGCCGAAGGCGCGGGCTCCGAAGCCCAGGATCTCGCCGCGGGCGTCGCGGATCTCGACCGTGAGGCGGTTGCGGAAGCGGTCGTAGACGCGGCCCGTCTCGGGGTTCTTCTGCAGGAGACCGGCGTCGACGAGCGCCTCTTCCGTGAAGCGCGCCCCGAGACCGTTCTTGAGCGCGTCCCACGACTCGAGCGCAGCGCCGAAGCCGAAGGCCGCGCCCTCATCGGGCGTAAGGCCGCGCTTTTCGAGGAGCTCACGCGCGGCCGGGTGCTTGTCGACGTTCGCGCGGAAGAGCGCCGCCGCCGCCGCGAGCGCCTCGGACGCGCGCGTGTCGCGCCCGCGGTCCGCGCGGGTCCCGCCGCGGCGGACGGGGAGCGTGATTCCGGCCTGGCGCGCCAGATACGCGACGGCCTCGGGGAAGTCGAGGCGCTCGGTCTCGCGCACGAACGTGATCGCGTCGCCCTTCGCGCCGCAGCCGAAGCAGTAGTAGAAGCCCTTGTCCGGGTGAACGTAGAAGGAGGCCGACTTCTCGCCGTGGAACGGGCACAGGCCCTTCCACGACTTCCCCATCTTCTTGAGCGACGTCGAGGCGCCGACGAGCGCCACGATGTCCGTCGCGGCGAGGACGTCGCGCTTGACGTCGTCGTTGATGTCGTACTGCTGGTCAGACATCGAGCCTCGCAATCGTGACGGCGGGGCCGCCCTCAGACGCGTCGGCGTAGCGGAATGATGCGACGCCCGGGTGCGACGTGAGGAACTCTCGCACGGCGGCCGCGAGGCGCCCCGTGCCGTGGCCGTGGACGAGACGCAGCGCGCCCTTGCCCGCAAGGAGCGCGTCGTTGATCGCGCGCTCGACGAGCGGGAGCGCCGCGTCTACGCGCTGGCCGACGAGGACGAGCTCGGCCGTCGCCACGACGGCGGGGGAGGCCGGCGAAAGATCGGACGGCGCGGGCGATTTCGCACGGGTTGCGGCGTTGGCCGGATTCGCACGGTTTGGCGAGGGCGAAGAAGCAGCGGCAGGTGAAAGCGCTCTGACGTCCACGCGCATCCGCTTGCCCTTGACTTCGACCTCGGCCTCGCCGCGCGCCCCGAGCGTCAGGAGGCGGCCGACGGCGCCGAACGGCGCGACCCTCACGTCCATTCCGGGCGCGACGGGGCCCGGCGCAGCCTCGGGCTCCTCCTCGCCGAAGAGACCGAGCGCGGCTTCGCGCGCCGACTGCGTGACCGTCATGAGCGCGCCCTTCGACACGCTGCGCCCCGCCTTGAGATCCTCGCGCATCCGCTCGAGCTCCTGACGGGTCTTCTCGCGCAGCGTGAGAAGCGCCCTCTCGATCTGCTCTTTCGCCTTCTCCTTGACCTTCGCGCGCTCGGCGGCGAGCGCGGCGCGCTCCCTCTCGAGCTCGGCGAGCCGCCCCTCGGCCTTCAGTGCCGCCGCCTTCGCCGCGTCGGCCTCCTCGCGGGCGCGGCGGGTCTCGGTCTCGAGGCGCGTGAGGGCCGCGTCGGCCGCCTCCCACTTGTTCCCGAGCCGCGCCTTCGCCGCCCTGAGGACGCGCGCAGGCAGGCCCGCGCGCTCGGCCACCGCGAGCGCGCGCGAGCGGCCGAACGCGCCGGGCCTGACGCGGAACGTCGGACGGCCGGCCTTCTCGTCGAACTCCATCGCGGCCGAGAGGACGCCCGGGCGGTCCTGCGCCCATTCCTTGACGGCCGAAAGGTGAGTCGTGGCGACCGTGAAGCCCCCGCGAGTGAGGTCTTCGGCGAGGACCGCGATCGCGAGCGCGGCGCCCTCGTCGGGGTCGGTGCCGCTCCCGAGCTCGTCGAGAAGCACGAGGCTCCGGGGCGTCGCCTCGGCGAGGACGCGCGCCGTGCGCGTCATCGCGGCGGCGAAGGAAGAGAGGTCGCCGAGAAGATCCTGGGCGTCGCCCGCGACGACGAGGACGCGGTCGAAGACCGGTAGCGTCGAGCCGGCGCCCGCCGGGATCGCGAAGCCCGACTGGGCGAGGAGCGAGAAGAGCCCCGCCGTCTTCATCGCCACGCTCTTGCCGCCCGCGTTCGGGCCCGAGAGGAGAAGCGTCCGCGTGCCTTCCGGCAGCTCGAGGTCGAGCGGCACCGCGTCCGCGTGGCGCTCCTCGTCCTCGCCGAAGACCTCGGCACGCAGCTGGGCGAGCCGCCGGTCGAGGAGCGGGTGACGCGCGCCCAGGAGGACGAGGCGGTCCCCGAACTCGGGAAAGACGCCGCCGGAGGCCGACGAAAACTCCGCGCGCGCCTGCGCAGCGTCGAGCTCTGTCAGGATCTCGACCGCGAGGGCGAGCTCGGGGCGGCGCTGCGCGAAGCGCGCCGTCAGGGCGACGAGGATGCGGTGCACTTCCTCGCGCTCTTCTTCCAGGGCCTCGGAGAGCGCGTTGTTGTCCTCGACGACGGCGAGCGGCTCGACGAAGAACGTCTGACCCGAGCCCGACTTTTCGTGCACGAGTCCCTGCACGGCTTCGCGCCGGTCCGAGCGCACGGGCAGGCAGTAGCGCCCGCCCTTCTCCGTGACGTAGCCGCCCGAGAGCGCGTCGCCCTGCGTCCGCGCGAGCTCGTCGAGCTTCTTCACGAGGTCGCGGCGGAGGCGCTGGATCGCGGAGCGGAGCGCGTAGAGGCGCGCCGACGCCGTGTCCTTGATCCGGCCGTCCGGCTCGAACGTCGGTTCACGCTCGGCGAGGAGGTCCTCGAAGTCCGCGAGCGGGCGGAGAAGCTCCGTCAGCGCGGGAAGTTCCGCTCCCTCGACGGGTACGGCGACCCGCGCGCCCTCGGAGCGCTCGACGAGGAGGAAGAGATCGAGGAGGTCTTCAGGGTCGAGGGCCCGGTTCGCGGGGCCGAGGCGCGCGACGAGCGGCGCGCCCTCGTCGACGCCAGCCAGAGCGATGGCGGGCATCCACGCACGGCGCGAGAGAAGGTCGCGCGTGACCCCGAGGCGCCGCGCGACCTCGAAGGGGTCGGCCGAAGGCTCGGACGCGAGGAGACGCATTCGGCCCCGGTCCGAGGAACAAAAACGCCCGGCGAGCCGCAGCACGCCGGGCCAGTCGAGTTCGGAGTGAGCCGGAAGGGATGACACCAACCGGGAATCTACATCCCGGTACGGCGCTCTTCGGCGAGTTTGCGGAGCATCTTCTTGCGGGCGGCGATGGCCTTGCGTTTCCGCTTGGCCGAGGGCTTCTCGTAGTGCTGACGCTTCTTGAGCTCTGAGAGGATGCCGGACTTCTCGCACTTGCGCTTGAAACGGCGCAGGGCGTTCTCGAACGACTCGTCCTCTTTGACGTGGATCAGCGGCACTTTTGGAATCCCTCCTTCCGCGCCCCGACTGGTCCGGACGACGGTCTCCGGACATGGGCAAACCCCACATGCTAAGCGGCCGGGGGGTTCCCGTCAATCAGGACGCCGGGGGCGGGCACAAGTCGTGTTGTCTGAATATAATGCCGGGACACGACGCCGCACGGGCCCAGGATTGGCGCCGTCAGGAGACGTATGTCGGTGGATCCCGCCGCGACACGCCGGTTGATCGAATCGCTGTCCACGCATCTCGAGGACCACCTCGCGACGTGGAAGTCGGGTCTCGTCGACGCACGCCGGGACATCGAGTCCCTGCTCGCGGCCCTGTCCGACAAGATTCCGGCGCAGGCCAAGCCCCTGTTCCCGGAAGAAATCGTCGCCCTCATGCTCGAGGACGCCGCGCCCCCCGCTCCGGCCCCCGCGCCGCGCGCCGCCGCGCCCCCGGCGCTGGCAGCCCCCGCGCAGGCCGACTGGACGGTCGTCCGCGGGTCGCTCGCCGCCGTCGAGTCCGCGCGCACGCAGGTGGACGTCCTGTCCCGCTTCCTGGCCCAAACGCAGGCGCACGCCTCGCGCGTCGCGCTCCTCGTCCTGCGCAACGACCGGCTCACCGGCTGGAAATCCGTCGGCTACGACGCGACGGGCGGCCGCGACGAGGCCGTGCGCGCCGTGGACCTCTCGACCGAGGACGATCCGTTCGTCGCGGCCGTGCTGAAGGGCCAGCGCTCGATGCTCGCCGAACCGCCCGACGAGAGCTCGCCGCTCCGCCGCGCGCTCTCCGGCCCCGCACCCGCGCGAACGCTCCTCGTCCCGATGGTCATCCGCGACCGCCTGGCCGGCCTCGTCTGCGCCGACGAGCTGCCCGGCGAGGAGGGCCGCCTGAACGAGGCGGCCATCGAGGTCCTCACGTTCGTCACCGGCCTCGCCGTGGACCTCCTGGCGGCCCGCAAGAAGATTCCCTCCCCGACGCTCACGCCCACGGGCGAGAAGATCGCGCGCTTCGAGGTCGCGTCGGCCGCGTCGCCCGGAGCCACCGTGCAGATGCCCGCGCCGGACCTCGACGCGCTTTCGATGGCGCCGCCCGCCGCGACGATCGCCGCGCCTCCACCTCCTCCTCCGCCGCCGGCCATGACGGTCGCGGCGCTCGAACCGCCGTCCGCCCCTCCGGCCCGACCGCGCCCGACCGACGCACGCGAGGCGCTGCGCGCCATCGAGGAGTCGGGCAAGCGCCCGGTCCCGAGCCTGAAACACACGTTCTCGGACCCCGGCCTCACGAGCCAGATCCCGTCGATGGCGACACCGCCCCCACCTCCGCCGACGCCCGCGACGCCGGCGGCAACGTCCGTGCCGGCCTCGGGCTCGATCTCGTACCCGTCGATGCCGTCGCTGACGACGCCGCCCACCGTCACCGCGCCTCCTCCTCCAGCCGGCATCCCGTCGCCTCTTTCCGGTGCCTCCACGGGAGATTTCACCGGCGCCTTCGAGGCCCTCCGCGCGTCGAGCGCGGCCATGCGAGGCGCTTCTCCGGCGCCCGCTCCCGGCGGCGAGGACGTGACGGTCCAGAAGCCCGCTCCGCGCACCGGCGTCTCCGCCGTGCTGCCTCCGAAGGATGCGAGCGGCGCCCGCCCGATCTCCGGCTTCGTGCCGCGCGGCCGCGCCGGCCAGGCGGAAGGGCCGCAGCGCTCGCTCGACGACGCCCGCCGCCTCGCGCGCCTCCTCATCTCGGAGATCAAGCTCTACAACGAGAAGAAGGTCGACGAAGGCCGCGCCTCGTCCGACCTCTACGAGCGCCTCAAGGACGACATCGAGCGGAGCCGGCAGGTCTACGACGAGCGCACGCCGGAGCACATCCGCCGCGAGCACGACTTCTTCAGGGACGAGCTCGTCCGCGTCCTCGCGGACGGACGCGCCGAGTCGCTCGGGCCGATGGGCTGAGCGGGACTCCCTGAGTCTCGCCGTCCTCGCGCTCCTCGCGGCGCTCGCCGCTTCCGGACCTCCGCCGGACGCGGCGGCCGCGGGAGCGCCGAACCTCCCGTCCCTGCGTAGCGGGTTTGCCGCCGCAGCGGCCGCGCTCGCGCGCGGCGATGCGACGGCGCCCGCGCTTGCGGCCGGCCTCGACGGAACGCCGCTCGGCCTCCGGGGCCTCTCAGCGTGGATCGGGCTCTCCGCGGGCCTCCCCGCGAAAACGACAACGGTCGCCGCTCTTCTCGCGTATGCGTCCGGGGGGGACGAGGTCCTCGCCCGCGAGGCCCTCGGGGAGGCCGCGCGCCTCGCGGCGACCCGGGCCGACAAGCGCGCCGTGCGCGAAGCGCTTTCCGCGCAGAAGGATCCCGACCCGCGGCACGCTCGCGCCGGAATCTCGCGCGCGCTTGCGCTCGCCCGCGTCGCTCCGTCGCAGAACGAAGGGCGCCTTGTGCTGGCCGCGGCCGGCGGCGCGTGGCCCGATGCCCCGGAGCGCGCCGCGGACATCTTCGACGAGACGGATCGCAAGGCGTTCGACACCGCCATGAAATCCGCCCCTCCCGGCGTGAGGGCCGCCCGCGCCCGCGCCATCGCCTCGCGCGACCCGAAACAAGCTGCAGCGCTCTTGAAATCGCTCGGCTCGACTCCACCCGCCTCCGTGCGGACCGCAGCGGCCGAGGCCTGGCTCCTCGCGGGCAGTCCGAAGGACGCGCGGCGCCTGCTCGCCCTTCCGCCGCCCGACGGGCTCGGCGACGCCGAGGCGCTGCACCGCGCCGCCGTCTCGTGGCTCGCCGACGCGCGCAGTCTCGTCCCGCCGTCGCCCCGCGCGGCGCGGCGCAGTGCGCGCGGAAAGAAGCCGGCGCCCGCGAAGGCGCCGCCCGCGCTCACGCCCGCCCAGCGCTCCGCGGCCGAGCTGCGCCTTTCCGAGCTTGCGGCGCCTCTCGCGCGGCCCCTCGCCGACGACGACCGCCGCCGGATGCTCGAGACCGGCGTGCGCCTCGCGCGCCGCGTGAACCGCACCGAGCAGGCCCGCGCCCTCCTGCTGCGCCTCATCGCGATCGACCCCACGAACGACGCGGGCGCCGCCGAGGCGTTTCGCGACACGTTCGGCCTCTACACGGCGGGCTCCTGGGCCGAGGCTGCGCGCGCATTCGAGGAGCAGAGCGCTCTCTGGCGCGAGGTCGGCGTCAAGCGGCGCGCGACGTACTGGGCCGCGCGGTCGAAGGAGCGCCTCGGCGACGTGGACGGAGCGCGTTCCCTCTACGCGAACCTCGTCCCCGGCGCCGCGCCCGACCTCTACGCGCGCTGGGCAGCCGCCGCGCTCGGCGTGGCGCTCGCCGTGCCCGCGACCGCCCCCCTCCCGAACTCCGCGGCCGAGAGCGACACGCCGCTGTCTCCCTCGCGGGAATTCATGTCCTGCGGCTTTCCCGACCTCGCGGGCGACGCCGCCGAGCTCGAGGGCACGCTCGATCCGGTCTTCGCGGCGCGTGTCGCCGCCGGGACGGGCGACCACCGGCGCGCCGCCGGCCTCCTCAAGCGCCGCTACCCGGAGCTCGGAACGCCCGAGGAGGGCGCCGTGCCCGCGGAGGCGCGCCGCGCGTACTACCCCGTCGCGCACTCCGGCATCGTCGAGCGCGAGGCGCAGCGCGTCGGCCTGCCCGCCTCGCTCCTCTACGGCGTCATCCGGCAGGAGAGCGTCTTCACGGCGGACATCCGCTCGAGGGCCGGCGCCCTCGGTCTCATGCAGATCATGCCCGCGACGGGCAGATCGATGAACCGGCGCGAGAACGGCTCGAAAGGCCGGCCCGACCTCAGGGACCCGGCCGAGAACGTGCGCCTCGGCGCCGCGTATCTGCGCGACCTCCTCGCGGAGTTCCACGGCGACTCGGCGGCCGCCGTGGCCGCGTACAACGCGGGGCCGGGCCGCGTGCGCTCGTGGAAGAGGGCCGCGGGCCGCGCGCCGATGGACGAGTTCCTCGAGGGGATCCCGATCACGGAGACGCGCGTCTACGTCAAGCGCGTCCTCTACTTCCAGAGCGCATACGCCGCGCTCTACGGGCTCCCCCTCGACACGCCCGTGCCGCGTCTCGAGACGTCCGCGCCCGCGGCGCCGTAACGGCCTATCAGAATTCTGATATCGGGTTGCCGGAGGCGCGCGCATGCCTGCGATCCGGCCGATCTCCGACCTTCGGAATAAGTCCCACGAGATCTCGAGGCTCGCCCACGAGACGGGACAGCCTGTCTTCATCACGAAGCACGGCGAGGGCGATCTCGTCGTCATGAGCGTCGCGGCGTTCGAGCGCGAGCGGGCCCGGCTGGAGCTCTACCGGCTGCTCGACGAGGCGGAGGACGACGTACGGCGCGACGCGCGGCTGCGCGCCTCGGCTATCGGTTTCTTTCGAAGAGCTCCCGGTTGGTCTTCTACAAGGTGGATGAGGCGAAAACGCTCGTGCGCGTCCACCGGGTCCTCCACGCCAGGCGTGAGTCCGCGCGATTCTGTAACCGCTAGCCCCTCTTCAGTGACGCGAACGCGCCGAGGGCTGCGGCTCGTGCCGCGGCGTGGTCGACGACGGGAGCGGGGTAGTCCGCCGGCGGCGCCGCGAGCGTCCAGGGGGCGTGGAGGTCGGCGCTCTTCGCGTCGACGCGGGCAAGCTCCGGGATCCACCGCCTCACGTACGCCGCGTCGGGATCGAACTTCCGGCCCTGTAGGACGGGATTGAAGATCCGGAAGAACGGCTGCGCGTCCGTTCCGCAGCCCGCCGCCCACTGCCAGCCGCCGTTGTTCGAGGCGGGGTCGCCGTCGGCGAGGTGCCTCCGGAAGAACGCCTCGCCTCGCCGCCAGTCGATGAGCAAGTCCTTCGTCAGGAAAGACGCCACGATCATGCGCACGCGGTTGTGCATCCAGCCCTCGGCGAGGAGCTGGCGCATCCCCGCGTCCACGATCGGGTAACCCGTGCGCCCCTCCGCCCACGCCGCGAAGCGCCTCTCGGCCTCCTCGCCGGCCGTCCACGGGAAGGTGTCGAAGTCCTTCCGGAAGTTCTCCGAGAGAACGCGCGGAAACGCGTCGAGGATCCCCGCGTAGAACTCGCGCCAGGCGAGCTCCTTGACGAACGTCTCGATACCTCGCCTTCCTTCGGGAGAGGCGTCCTTCCACCCCGCACGCGCTTCGGCGAGGACGCGACGAATCCCGATCGTCCCGAAGCGCAGGTGCGGTGAGAGGCGCGACGTTCCCTCGAGGTCCGGCCGGTCGCGCTCCTCCGCGTAACGCAAGAGCGCCGACGCGCGGAACGCGTCCCACGTTCGGCGCGCCGCGGCGGCGCCGGCCTCCGGGTTCGCGGGCGCTCCCGTCTCGCGGAATCCCCGCGGCTTCTCGAGAGGAATCGACGGGAATGCGGGCGAGAGAACCGCGTCCGGCGCCGGAACGCGCGCAGGTTCGACAAGAGGGGCCAGCTTGTCCGCCTCGAGCCAGCGGCGCGAGAACGGCGTGTAGACCGTGAAGGGCTTGCCTTCCTGCGTCGCGAGTTGTCCCGGCGGAACGAGCAGCAGGTCCTCCACGGCGTGCAGGGCGGTCCCCTGCGCCGCGAGCGCACGGCGCGCCTCCTCGTGGAGGGCGTTCCCGTGCGGCTCGTGGTCCGCGTGCGTGAAGACCGCGTCCGCGCCGGTCTCGCGGCAGAGCGCGAGGAGCGCCGCTCCGGCGGGACCCTTGCGGACGACGAGCCGCCCCCCCTTCTTCTCGAGCGCGGCCGCGAGCTCCCTCAACGACCCTGCGAGGAACGCGAGACGAGGCGGCGAGAAGTCCTCGAGCAGGTAGTGGTCGTCGAGGACGAACACGGGAACGACCGCGTCCGCGGCCCGGAGGGCCGCATCGAGGACGCGGTTGTCGTCGAGGCGGAGATTCCGCCTCAGCCAGACAACGGCAACGGGCACGCGCCCGAGTCTATGCGGTGATCGTGGGGACCCGGCCCGGAGCCTTCAGCGCCACCTTCCGGCAGGCCCCGCAAAGTCCCCAGATCTGGTGCGAGTGCGACGTCGCGACGAAGTCGTGCTCCTTGCAGACCGCGTCCTGCCGCTTCTCGATGGCGCCGTCGACGAACTCCACGACCTTTCCGCAGTTCGTGCAGACGAGGTGGTCGTGATGCTCGCCCTTACGGAGCCGCTCGTAGCGATACTTCTCCTCGTTCAGGCGGACGCGCCCCACGAGCCCGCAGCCGTAGAGCAGCTCAAGCGTGCGGTAGATCGTCGCCCGGCTGATCTTGGTGCCGCGCTCGCGCATGCGGCTCACGAGGTCGTCGGCGTCGAAGTGCCGGTGCGTCGAGAAGATCTCGTCGAACACGGCCGTTCTCTCGCGCGTGACCTTGAGGCCCTTGCGCTTGAGGAATTCGTCGAAGACGCGGCGTTCGTCGGTGTTTCCGCTCATGGTGAGAGGAACGATGCCCCCCCGGAAAACGGAAGGGAATGGTGCAGTTGCATCTGAGTCCAGACTCGGAGCCCCGAAAACGTTAGGAAATCCGGGATCAGCTCCGGCGGAGCGTCTTCAGCGGCAGGTACGGGGGGTGGCCCGGCGCCGGGCGCCCGAGCGCCGTGAGGCGGGCGAGGACGCCGTCCTTCCCGAGCGCCGGCTCGTTCTCGAGAATGCGGAGCGCGGCCCCCGCCACGAGGGACGCCGCGAACGACGTTCCGCCGGCCCGCTCGTGCGTCCGGCTGCCGCGGAGGCACGGCACCTCGAGCGGGACCGCCGGCGCGAGAAGATCCGGCTTCAGGACGCCCTCGACGAAGCCGACGCGGGGCCCGCGCGCAGGCCGGTTGTCGGCCACGTCCCAGCCGCCGACCGCGATCGCGTGCGGGGAGCGCGCCGGCGAGATGACCTCGTTCGCGGGATCCCAGCCCGCGGCGGCGACGACGACGAGACCGCGGGCCGCGAGGGCTGCGACCAGACTCGGCACTTCGCTCCTGTGTCCACGGATTTCGGCATCGTCGCCAAACGGGCAGAGGACGACTCGGATCCCGTAGCGCGCCGCGTGCGCGAGGATCCATCGATACGCGCGCACGATCGCGTCGCGCGGCACCCGGCCCCCTTCGCCGACCTTCACGAGGAGGACCTTCGCGCGCGGCGCGGGCGAGACGAGGCCGCTCGCCCGCCCGCTCCCCGCCGCGAGGAGCATCGTCCGCGTCCCGTGCTCGGCGCCCGTGCCGTTCGCGCCGTACCGGAACGGGAGAACGCGGCGGCCCGTCGCGTCGAAGCAGCCGATCACGCGCCGCGCCGCCAAGTCCGGGTGGCGGAAGAAGCCGACGTCGAGGACGGCGAGGACGGGAGGGGGGAGCGCTCGCGGCGGCACGGCCGCGGAGTGTACGGTCTGCCGCCCTTCAGCGCCCGTTGAGGCTCTTGTCGTACTCGGCGAAGCGCACCCGGAAGTCTCGCGGCACCTGCGCGTCCGCCGCACGGTATCGGTTCACGTAGTCCACGAGGTTCGGGTTCGCATGGCCCTGCTTCTTCTCGAATGCGAGGAAGTCGCCCTCGAACCAGTCGAAGATCTTCGAGAGCGTCACGCGGCGCGCGGCCGTCTCGACCGAGACGTTGCGCTCCTCGGAGACGAATTCCCTCATCGCGGCGTCCAGCTCGGCGTCGAGCGTCGCGGGCTCAAAAGCCTTGCGCGGGAGGCGCGGGCAGCCGCGGCTCGCGCAATTCAGCGCAGCGTGGATGCGCGGGTCCGCGAATCGTGCGCGCACCGTCTTGTCCTCGAGCTTCTTGAGGTTCGTCTTCACGCCTCCAACGACGATGTCCATCCCCACGAAGAACGAATAGCCCGAGACGAGACCGCCCTTCCAGACGCTCACCGTCTCCGGCCCGCGCCGGAGGACGCCGCGAAAGACCCATGCGTTGTACGCGTTGATGTAGTACGCGAGCTGGTCGTTGCGAGCCGGAAAAAGCGCCGGCTCCGAGTCCGGGCTCGTCCGCTCGACCGCGGCGAGAAACCGGTCGAGCGCTTGAGGGGTTCGGGCCAGCGCGGCGTAGTCCACCGTGCCACGGTCGTCCACGAAGGCCGAAAGAACGAGATTCCAGTCTGCGCAGGAGAAAGAGGAGGAAGAAGAGAGAGATTCCTTGAAAGGGGCATCGGGCGCTGACGCCGCAGAGGCACGACCCGCAAAGCCGCCGAAGACAAGGAAGACAAGGAAGACCAGCAATACCCTCGCAGCGCACCGGCACCCGCTTTTACTCATTCGAAGATAATCCCCCTATTCCCGTCCCTGGACTCCCGTTCGAGGGAATATCTTCCGTCCCCTTCCCGATATTCCATCCGGTGAGCCGCCTGCCCGCTTTTCCCGACGCCGCCCTCCGCGAGCGCGCGCTTGCCGAGGCCTGGGAGAGGCTCGACCCGCGGTTCCGGCTGCCGAACCAGGTGCTCGGCCGCCGCTCGACGGTCGGGTGTGTCGCCCTCGAGATCACGCAGCGCTGCAACCTCGACTGCACGCTCTGCTATCTCTCGGAATCCTCCGAGTCCGTGAAGGACACCCCGCTCGAGATCCTGTTCGAGCGCATCGACCGCATCCGCGCGCAATACGGCGCGGGCGTGAGCGTGCAGGTCACGGGCGGGGACCCGACGCTGCGCGACCGCGCAGAGCTCGTCGCGATCGTGAAGCGCGTCGCCGAGCGCGATCTCCGCCCCTCGCTCTTCACGAACGGCATTAAGGCCACGCGCGATCTTCTCGAGGAGCTCGCGGCGGCCGGACTCTACGACGTCGCGTTCCACGTGGACACGACGCAGCGGCGAAAGCGCTTCCCCACCGAGGAGTCGCTCAACGCGATCCGCCGCGAGTACATCGAGCGCGCCCGCGGCCTCGGCATCGCCGTGATCTTCAACACGTCCGTCCACGGCGGGAACCTCGACGAGATTCCGGGACTGGTCCGTTTCTACCTCGCCCACTCCGACGTGGTCGGGATGGCTTCCTTCCAGGTTCAGGCGGCGACGGGCCGCGGGGAGTGGCAAACGCGCGCGTCCGGGGTCACGATGGCCGCGATCCGCGAGCGGATCACGGCGGCGGTCGGCGAAGGCGCCCTCGCCTGGAACGCTGCGCTCCTCGGGCACCCGGACTGCCACGAGGCCACGATGCTCGCGACGTTCGGCGGCCGCGCCGTGGACGTCCTCGCCGACCAGACCCTCTACGAGAGCTTCCTCGAGGAGATGAAGCACGTGCCGTTCGACCGGCGCGACGTCACGGGCACGGCGCGGCAGGTTCTCCTCGCGCTCGCCCGCCGGCCCTGGTGGGTGCTGCGCGGCGGAGCGTTCGTTCTGTCCCGCCTCTGGCGGGTCAGGCGCGAGCTGCTCGCGCGCAAGAAGGCCGGCAAGATCACGTTCTTCATCCAGAACTTCATGGACGCGGACGCGCTCGACGAGGAGCGCCTCGCGAACTGCTCCTTCATGGTCATGACGGACGACGGCCCCGTCTCGATGTGCTCGCACAACGCCCGGCGCGACGAGTACATTCTGAGGCCGCTCGCCCTCCCGTCCGCGGGCGGCGCCGGGGTCTGGGACCCGAAGACGGGAGCGCTCGCGTTGCCGGCCCTCCCCGCCGCGCGCGCCTCGTGATCACGCGCCGCGCCGCCGCAGCGTTCCTTGTCGCGACGGCGGCGGCAAGCGGCCCGGGCGCCGCGGCGCTCCCGGAGCGTCCGCTCGCGGCCGGCCATCCCTGCCGGGTCGAGGACGCCCGCTTCTCGCCTCTTCACGAGGAGCACGGTGTGACCGTCGGCCTCGCGCGCCTGCCCGGCGGCGCCGTCGTCCTGCGCGCACGCGCCGGCTTCGATGCGCCGGCGGGCAGGATCGCCGCGGTCCTTGAAGACGTCGCGCGCTGGCCCGCGTGGATCGGGCGCCTGCGTTCCTTCGAGCCTTTGCCCGGCGAGCCTCCTGCGTTCGCCGCGGTCTTCGCGGCCCCGTGGCCGCTCCGGGAGCGCGAGTACGCGCTCGCGCCCGCGGCGGCCCGCCACCGCGATGCGATCGTCGTGTTCTGGGAGGACGCCTCGGTGCGGCTCGCGCCACCGGCTTCCGGCCGCGTCCGCGTGGCTCCCGTGAGCGGGTGCTTCTCGGTGTCCCCGGACCCCGTGACCGGCGGTGCGACGCTCGTCTACACGGAGAGCGACGTCTTCGGCGAGAGCCTTCCCGCGTGGATGCGCGGCGCCGGCCGCGCGAAGGGCCCCGTCCGACTCCTCGACGGGTTGCGCGCGCGGCTGCGCGAGAATTGACGCGTGCGCGCCGCAGCTCTCCTCCTCGCGCTGGCGACGCCCGTTCTCACGGCCGCTCCGGGCCGCGCCCGGCTCGTCGAGGCCGCGGCGCTCGCCGTCGCGCTCGACGGACCCTCGGCGCCCATCGTCCTCGACGCGCGCGACCGCCGCGCGTTCGAGGCCGGCCGCGTCCCCGGCAGCCGGCCCGTGGACTGGAGAGACTTCAGCGCGGTGAGGCCCGGCGGGTTCGCCTACCTGTTTCGCGGCCCGTCGCGCTGGGGGCTCCTCGCGGACGACGCGAAGCTGGCCCCGAAGCTGCGCGCCCTCGGCCTCTCGGCCTCGCGGCCCGTCGTCGTCGTCGGAGGCGCGGGGGGCTGGGGCGAGGAGGGGCGGATCGGGTGGATGCTGCTCGCCCTCGGCGCGCGGGACGTCGCCCTCCTCGACGGCGGATTCCCGGCATGGGAAAAGCTCGAGGGCGCGCGCGTCGAACGCGGCCCCGCGCGCGGCGCGGCGTCGCCGCCCGGCGACTTCGAGCCGTCGCCGCAGCCCGGGCGCCGCATCGCCGCGGACGCGCTGCGCGATCTCCTCGGCTCGCGTGGGGCCATCCTTCTCGACGCGCGCACGCCCGAGGAGTTCACGGGAAAGACGCTCACGGGCCAGGCGCGCGGAGGCCGGCTGCCGGGGGCGCGCCTCGTTCCGCTCGCCGCGCTCCGGGCGCCGGACGGTACGTATGCCTCCGTCGAAGCGCTCGCCGCGGCCGCCGGGCCCCTGCCCGCGGAGCGTCCCGTCGTCACCTATTGCACGGGCGGCGTCCGCTCGGCGCTCCTCGCGTTCCTCCTCGAAGCCCGCCTCGGAGTCGTCGCGGCGAACTACGACGGCTCGCTCTGGGAGTGGTCCTCGCGGGAGGACCTGCCGATGG
>JBDTTJ010000031.1:0-18035 GCA_039930645.1 Acidobacteriota bacterium | reverse complement strand
TGACGGTCGTCGCCCCGCAGGCGTCCGGCGACCTCGTCTTCTACCCCGCGGGCACAGGCGTCCCGAACGCCTCGACGGTCAGTTTCCGGGCCGGCCGCACCCGCGCCAACAACGCCCAGATCCTCCTGTCGTCCGACGGCACGGGGCGTGCAACGGTGAAGAACGGCGCCGCAGGGGCCCTCGATCTAGTGATCGACGTCAACGGGTACCACGAATGAGAGTCGCGAAAACTGTCGGGTGGGTCGTGCTCGCACTGACGATTGTCGTCGCCGGCGGTGCGTTTGCGCAGACGCCGCCCGCGGGGATCGCGCTGCGCTCGCCAAGCTTTCCCAAGGCCGCCACCGGAAACCCTGCGGGGAGCGAGCCGCTCCTCGTCGACCTCGGACTTTCCGGAGGGAGAAAGTCGATCGTCTTCGGGACGGCCGGCAGGAAGCTCTACGTTTTCAACTTCGACGGCACGATCGCTCCGGGATGGCCGAAGGACCTGGCGGGCGAGGTGCGCAGCAGCCCGGCCGTTGCCGATCTCGGCGGAGGGAACGGAAGTACGGACATCGTCGTCGGGTTCGGGGGCGGCGGAAGCGATCTCGGGAGCGTCGGCGGCGTCGCCGCGTTCCGACGGGACGGGACGCAGATCTGGATCCGTATCGGCGTGTTCAACCCCGCCGAGGGCTTCCCCGTGGGTGTTCTCTCGACGCCCGCGATCGGCGACGTGGATGGCGACGGAAACCTCGAGGTCGTCTGGGGGAGCCTCGACGCGCGCATCTACGTCGTGGACGCTAAGACGGGGATCGACAAACCGAACTGGCCGCTCTACACGCGCGACACCGTTTACTCGTCGCCGACGCTCTACGACATCGACGGCGACGGCCTCCTCGAGATCGTTATCGGGACCGACACGCACGCCGACCCGACCGCAAATCCTCCGGGCGTGCCGCCGACGATCAAGGGCGGCCGCCTCCACGTCCTGCGCTGGGACGCCACGGAAGTGTTTGGATTCCCGAAGGACGTGGACGAAGTGATCATCTCCAGCCCGGTCGTCGGAGACATCGACGGCGACGGACGCCCCGAGATCGTGCACGGCACGGGCACCTACTACAGCATCGCCGGTGGCGCCGTCTCGTCGAAGAAGGTCTATGCGTGGAAATGCGACGGAACGGCCGTTCCGGGCTGGCCGGTGACGGTGCCCGGCCGCGTCACGGGCTCGCCGGCTCTCGCGAACGTCTCGGCCCACGCGAATGGACAGATGGACGTCGTCGTCAGCGACTACGACAAGGACGGGCCCTCCGGCAATCAGTTCCACGTCTCCCTGATCTCCGGGAGCGGAACGGTCCTCTGGACGAGGACCCCGATCGATTTTTTCGGGAACAACCTCGGCGTGGGACAACCGGTCGTCGCCGACGTTCTCGGCGACGGAAACCTGGAAGTCCTCGTGCCGACGAACTGGGAAGTCGCCATCTTCAACTCGGCCGGCACGCAGCTGACCGACGCGGGAGCTCCGCGCACGAAGGGGACGCTCTGGGCGGCGGGCTCGGTGTCCGGCGCGTCCGTGGACGTCGACAACGGTGTCGTCACGATCGTCGCACTTGGGACGGCCGCCTCGAACACCTCGGTCTACGTCTGGCAGGCGGCCGGAAAGTCCGCGGCGCCGCCCTGGGGCGCCTTCCGCCATCGCGCGCGCCGGGACGGCTTCGCGGCCGGCTCCGGAAACTGCATCCCGCGCTCGCCGGTGGCTTCGACGTTTCACACGCTGCCGCCCTGCCGTGTGCTCGATACGCGTGTCGGCTCGGGTCCGCTCGGCGGCCCGGCGCTCGCGCCGAACGCGCCCCGGAGCTTCCCGGTCGCGGGCGTGTGCAACATCCCGCTCGGCGCCGTCGCGATTTCCGCGAACCTCACCGTGACGAACATCCAGGCTGCCGGCGAGCTCGTCGTCTATCCCGCCGACGTCTCGCGTCCCCCCACGAGCTCCCTCAGCTTCCGGCCCGGCAGGACCCGCGCCAACAATGCCCTCGTCTACCTTTCCGCCACGACCGCAACCTTCAGTGTTTTCAACAGTTGCCCCGGAGCTGTGGACTTCGTTCTGGACGTGAACGGGTACTTCCAGTGAGGTGCCGTCACTACCGGGAGAAACACGGTCTCAGTTAGACTCCCGAAACGGAAAGAGGAGAAGCCCATGATCAAGGTTCGAATCGCCCGCGCCCTTCTTGTCGCGTCCGTGGTTGGCGCAGGCCTTTCGGCCTCGTCGGCCGAGGCGCAGGTCGGCCTCCAGTTCTATGCGGTCACGCCTTGTAGGGTCGTGGACACGCGCACGGGCTTCGGCGGAATCATCCCCGCGTCGACGCTCCGGCAGTTCACGATCAAGGGCCTCTGCGGTGTTCCGGGCACGGCGAAGGCGGTCTCGCTGAACGCGACGATCGTCGCGCCGACCGTCGACGGCTTCTTCAGCCTCTGGCCGGCCGGCGGCGTCTTCCCGGTCGTCTCGACGTTGAACTTCCTCGCGGGCGAGCCGGCTCTCGCGAACGGCGCGATCGTGCCGCTCGCGGCCACGACGCCGGACCTCTCGGTCGCGTACGGAACGGCGCTCGGCGCCGGCCAGACGCACGCGGTCCTCGACGTCACCGGTTACTTCCAGTAAGGCCTCCCTCCGGAGAGGCCTGTCTCCGGGTTAGATTCCAGCGGTGTCACGAGAGCGGCTTCGGGCGTCCCTGCCTTACGCCGCGCTTTTCGTTCTCTCAGGCGTCCTCACGGCCTGGTGGGTTGCGTCCGCCCGGATCCCGGCCAGCGCGGACCAGGCCGTCGTCGCGCTCATGGCCCGGCACGTCCTCGAGGGCCGCGGCCACCCCGTCTTCTACTGGGGCTCGACTTACGGCGGGACGCTGGAGCCCCATCTCCTCGCGCCCGTCTTCGCCCTCTTCGGCCCCACTCCGGAGGCCTTCCGGGCGTTCTACGTCGCGCTGTGGGCCGCCTTCTGGGTTGGAACGGCGGCTTTCGCCGCGCGCCTCTTCGGCCGCCGTGCCGGGCTCCTCGCGGCGGCGTACCTCGCGATCCCTCCGTTCTTTCTCCCATACAAGCTCCTGACGTCCGACGGCGCGTACGCGTCGGTCGCTCTTCTCGCTCTCGTGGTGCTGTGGCTCGCGGTCGAGGCCGACGCGCGGCTCGAAGCGGGCCGGCCCGCGGCTCTCCCGTTCGCGCTCCTCGGACTGGCGGCCGGCATCGGCGTCTGGGTGACCCCGGTGACGCTGCCGGTCGTCGCCGTCGCGCTCGTCGTGCTCGCCGTGCGGCCGGACCGGCGCCCGGGCTCCGGCGCTCTCGCCGCATGCGCGGCCGGAGTGCTCCTCGGAGCCGCCCCGTCGCTGGTCTGGAACCTCCGGCACGCGGGACAGAGCGCGCGCGCGAGAGAGCTCGCCCCGGCCTGGGGCGCAGGGCTCTTCTCCAACCTGACCAGGTTCTTCGGCGAGTCGCTTCCCGTTCTCCTCGGCGCCGCCCGCCCCAACTTCTCGGACGCGACCGAGCCGTCCTTTCCGGCAGCGTTCCTCGTGGTGCCCGTCGTCGCCGGTCTCCTGCTCGTGCCCGCGTTCGCTCTCGCCCGACGCGACCGCCGCGCGCGCTTGCTCCTCGGCGCGCTCGCTGCGCTTGCCGCGGCGACGATCCTGGCCGCGCGACTCGCGCCGCGCGAGCCCCGGTACATGGTCGCGGCGTACGCGGCGTTCGTGCCGCTGCTCGCGGCGGGCGTGGCCGGAGCCGCGCGTGGCCTGCCGCGGGCCCTGGCGGCCGCGGGCTTTGCGCTTCTTCTCGCGAGCAACCTGTCCGGAGCCGCGCGCGCCCGCCGGCACACGCAGGACGTCGACGACGCCCAGGTGACGGGCCCGATCGAGCCGCTTCTGGCCGCTCTGCGGGACGCGGGCGCGACACGCGTCTACGCGAACTACTGGACCGCCTACCGCGTCACGTTCGAGAGCGGCGGCGCGATTCTCGCGACGCCGCTCGCGCGGGAGGACGGGACGCGGAACCTCGAGTGGGACGCGGCGGTGCGCGCCGCTCCGGACCCCGCGGTCGTCCTTCTTCCGCCGCGCGACGCGTGCTTCCGCGACGCGCTCCGCGAGTCGGGCGCGCCCTTCCGCGAGAGGCGCGTGGGCGCGTTCGCCGTCTTTTCCGCGCTGCCGCCCGCTGTCCGCGACGCCCTGCGCGCCGCCGCGGCCCTCCCGATGCCGTCGGCCGCGTACCGAGTCGCGTGGAGCCGCGCGGCGCTCCCGGAGCGCCTCGCCCCGGGTGCGGATCACTCCGCGACGATCCGCGCAAGAAACGAGGGGCCGTGCACGTGGATGAACAACGTGCGCCTCGTGGCGACGTGGTCCGGCCCGTCGCATGCCGAGCAGACGTTCGCGACGCCCGACCGGCGCGTTCGGCCGGGGACCGGCGCCGATCTCTCGTTCACGCTGCGCGCTCCGGAGACTCCGGGCGATTACACGCTCGGTCTCGACCTCGAGCAGGAGGGGATCGCCCGGTTCTCGTCGAAGGGCGCCGCACCCTACGACGTGCGCATCGCCGTCGGGCGCTGATTCAGGGCAGGAGGCGCGCGAGGCCGATGTCGCCGCGCAGGTAGGCGGCGGCGCGGGGATCGGGCGGACCCGCCAGGATCAGGTCGCGCGGCCGATAGAGGCCGGCCGGCGGCGCCTGCCCTCCGAGCAGAGCCCCGGGGACCTCGTCCTCGAGCCGGAATCGGCCCCCGGCGGAATGCCACGTGAGGAGGACGATGCCGTCCCATCGCAGCCTCCTGCCGGGGCAGGCGCCGGAGTCGAAGCAGCCCTTCTCCTCCGGCATCCGGCAGCGGAAGCCTTCGGGGTCGGCGACGCACGCGGTCTGCGCGTCGGGGGACCACAGGAAGACCTCGGGGCGCGTCGCCACGTTCGCCCAGAGGAGCTCGCTCCAGCGCCTCGCGAGATACGGCGCCTCGGTCGCCTGATACGCCGGGTCGTGCGGCGCGGCGAGAAGGATCGTCGTCCCGGGCCTCACGCGCGGGACCTCCTCCACGAGAGAGGAAAGCTCCATGCGGTGCCGGCGCCACGTCGAGAGGAAGAGATCCTGACGCTCCATCCCGCCCGCGACGCCGAAGCCCACGAAGAGAGCGATCACGCCGAGGGCGGCCGTGCGCGCGGCTCTCCCGCCTGCGAGCAGCCGGCCCGCGACGAAGCCGAGGACGATCGAGACGAGGACGCGCGAAAAGACCTGCGTCCGGTAGAACAGGTGCGAGAAGTGGACGCCGGCAAAGACCGCGTGGCCCGCGACGGCGGCGGCGGCGCACCACGCGGCGAGCAGGAGTCCGCGCGACGAGCGACGCGCCGGAGGGTCCGCCGGGAGCCGCGTGAGCGCACGCAGGACGAAGACGAGCCCGCAGACTGCGGCGGCCCCCCAGATCCAGACGGGGATCGCGCGCGCGGGCGGATCGCCGAACGGAACACGCGCGAACGGCCACGTCCACGGGAAGAAGTCGTTCGATGTGAGAAGGGCCGTCTTGCGGATCCGGTCTGCAAGCGTCAGGGGAGCGGCGGTCGCCTGCGTCAGGTACGAACCGGGCGCACGGAAGGCCGCCAGCATCAGAAGCGCGTAGGGTGCGAGGACCCCGCCCCAGACCGCGATCGCCGTGGCTGCGCGCGTTCCCAGCCCGCCGGCCGCCAGGAACAGAAGGGGTGCGAGCGCGAGAGCGACGGTCGCGCCGTCGGCCGTGAACACGCTCGCTGCGGCGCTCGCCCCGCCGGCGGCGAGCCACGGCCACGCACCGCCGTTCACCCATCTCATGGCGCACAGGAGCCCGACGAGCCCGAGGAGAGCGCTGACCTGGTACCCGAGAGCGACCGGGCTTGACGTCAGGAAGTCCCCCGTCGCGCAAACCGTCAGCGTGCCGGCGAGCCAGGCGGCGCGCGGCGCATCCGGGAACAGCTCGCGCGCGAGCCGCCACGCCGCCCAGCCCAAGGCGAGCCACGTGAGCCCGTAGAGGAGCTGCAGGGCGAAGACGGGTTCCGGCGTCGCCCAGGCGAGGAAGTAGGGAAGCCCGAGCAGCCGCCGGGTGGACACGCCCATCGGCTGGAAGAGGCCGGCGAAGCCGCCGGACTTCCACGCCTCCTGGACGAAGGCGAGCGCTGCAGCGTCGTCCTGGTACGGACCGCGATCGGCGGCGAAGAGGCCCCACACGAGAAGCGTCAGGAACGACCACAGCCCCCACGGAGGGCGAGGCGCGCTCGTCCCGAACCCCAGCCGCTCGCGAAGGGGCGCGGCCGCTCTCATGTGTTCGACGCTACCAGATGCGTCCCCGGCCGGCGGCTCAGCGCGACGCCGGGTCGAGGCGCACGGCCTGCCGGAGCGGTGGCACGCCCAGCGCGCTGAAGTCGACGAAACCCATTTGAGCAAGCTCGATCTCCAGCACCGCGGGGCCCTCGAACTGCGGCGCGGGGAACGAGAGCTCCCGTGACGACGAGGCGCCCGGATCGAGGTCGAAGAACGCCCATCGCCACTCGTGCGTCGCGAGCACGAGTCCTTCGGGGCTCGGCCGCATCCACCGGACGTGCCAGAGGACGCCACCCCGCCCGAATCGCCCCCCGACGGACGACCAGCGTGTGTCCCCGAGGTTCGTGACGCGCACCTTCACGGTGCGCACCGTGTCGGAGGGCCAGCCGGGCGGCGGAGGCGCCTCCCATTCGTAACGCGCCGCGGCCTGCGGCGGTTCGAGCGAAAGGGCCTGGGCGCGACGCGGCAACAGGAGGTTCAGGAAGATCGGCTGCGCCGGGCCCGCCTGCCATGCGCGGATCGGCGACGCCGTGGCGAAGCCGTAGGGCGGCCGTTCGCTCCCGCTGTCGTTTCCGGGGTAGCAGAACGCTCCGATCGCCTGGAGAGCGACCGAGAAGAGCACCGACGCGGCGAAGAGGAGCCGGCCCGGCAGGCTTCTCCAGACGCGCTGGAGCGGGATCGCGAGCATCGCGATCACGGCCCCGAGTCCGTGCAGCGCGAACCGGGGGCCATAGCAGTAACCGCCCATCCAGTCGTAGTGCCGTCCGTGGAGCGCGAGGCTTGCGACGAAGGCGGCGGCGAGAAGGGAAGCGCCCGGCAGGCGCGGAGCGCCCCGTCGCAGGCCGGCCGCGGCAACGAGAAGGAACGGGCACCACGTCAGGAGGCCCCGGTTGCTGAAAATAAGGCCGAACAGGCCGGAGAGTCCGTAGAGCCCGGTCGAGCTCATGCCGAGGGCCGATCCGCCCGGCGCGCGGTAGGTTCCGTAGCCCCCGAGGACGTGGCCGAAGGCCTGGAGGTTGTAGGCCACGGTCAGGGCGCCGACGACGGCGACGGGGACGAAGGCGACGAGGCCGCGGCGGTCCCAGACGCGCGGAGCGATCGCCAGGAACGCGAGCGTGAAGACGACGTCGGTCGGACGGTTTGCCGCGAGAAGTCCCGCGCAGAGCCCGAGGGCCGCGGGAGCGAACCACGACGGATCCCGCCGGACGACGAGGAGCAGCGCGAGCGCGACGAAGAGGCCGGAGGCGCTCTCCTGCCAGAGCGCCTGGCTGCTGATCGCCCAGGTGCCGGTGCCGAAAGCCCATGCCGCCGTGAGCCAGAGCGCGGGGCCCGGGGCCGCGAGGCGCAGGAGGACGAGGGCGAGCGCGGCGGCCGACAGCGCCGCGAGGACGGACGCGGCCCCCTTGTCCATAAGGTAGCGCAGGAACTCGATGTCGGTCTCGAGTCCCGTCGCGACGAGCGCGGCGGCAGGAGCGTAGAGCGGGATCACGACGATTGAAGTGGCGATGGGGTACAGAGATCGCCACTTCCCGTCGCGGCCGCGCACGATCGAATAGCGGATCCCCTCCGGCATCGGAGTCGGGTCCGCAAGCGTGAGTCCGTGTCCGCCGAGGATGCGGAAGGGTAGAAGGCTCGTCGAGAGGCTGTCGAAGCTCCCGATGTAGCGGAGGTTCGCGTTGTAGACGATGAAGGCGAGGGCGAAGACGGCGAGGGCCGTACGCCCGTCGCGGCCGGGTCCCGCCCACCGGAGGCCTTTCACGGAATCCGTCGAACGCGGTCGAGGATGTCGCTCAGGGCCATCGGGTCCTCCGGGAGAAAGACGTAAATGCCCGGCGCCGGCTCGAGCGATCGCCCTCGCGCGCCCGTGCGTTGCGCAAGCCGGTCCCGCTCGTACGGCCACCACGCGACGACCGCCCACTTCTGGGGTCCCGCGGGCACGCGCCGCGAGTAGTCGTAGTAGTCGAACTCCGGCTGCGTCGGAATCCCGGCCACGCGCTCGGCGGAAAGGAAATTGACCGGGTAGGCGGTCCAGTAGTCCCCGACCACGACGCGGACTCCGTGCTGCTCCAGGAAGGATACGAACGTCGCGTCCGCCTGAGCGGCCTGCCGCATCGTCTCGCGCCGCGGAGATGTCGGGAGAAAGTGGTACGTCGAGACGTTGAACGCCGCGGCGCAGCACACCGCGGCCGCCGCGACCGGACGCGAGCGGAGCGAGATTCGCGCGAAGAGGAGCCCGAGGCAGCAGGCGAGGAACGGAAACACGAAGAGGACGTAACGGGCCGTAGGCCCCGGCGCGCTGCCGGCCGCCGAGAGCACGAAGAAGGCCGTTGCGAGGAGCGCGGTGAAAAAAAGCGGAGCGATCCCGCGCGCGGTGGTCCGTCCGCGGCGGAGCGCCTCCGGGATCCTTCGGCTGCTCAGGACCAGCGCCGCGGCCGCGAGGCCCCACGTCACGGCCGCACCCGCGGCGCGCCAGCCTCCCCGCGGCGGTTCTCCCGTTTCGGCGTCACCCGTGACGAGGAGCTCGGGGATCCGGACGAGCGCGAGCCTCTGCAGATTCGAGACGACGTCCGTGGCGCCGGAGGCCGGCCGGGCCGCGAAATTGGAATGAAAGGTCCCGAGCGGAATCAGGAGGTTGTACGCGATCCAAGGGGAGGCGCCTACCAGGAAGCTGGCCGCGACGAGGCCGTACGTCTTCGCGGCGCGCGTCCGTCCGCGGCGCGACTGCCAGACGAGGAGCGCGCCCGGCAGGATGCAAGCGAGCGTCTGGATCGAGTTCCAGAACGCGAGGCCTGCCGCGAGGCCGAAGGCCGCAGGCAGGAGGGTCGAGTCCGGGTGTTCGCGGCATTCCGCGGCGGCCCAGAGAGCTGTGAGCCCGAGGAGAACGGTCTCCGGGTAGCCGTTCGGCATGTAGGTCCAGAGGAGATAGGACGCGGACGGAAATCCGAAGAAGACGAGGGAGAAGCAGGCCGACTGGCGCCCCACGAGCCGCCGCGCGAGGAAGAAGAACGCGACGAGCGCGAGGACGCTCGACGCGAACGGGACGACCGTGATCGTTGCGCGTGAGGCTCCGAAGAGGGAGAAGACGGCCGCATGCAGATAGCTCTCGAGGGCGCCGATTCTCACGCCGGAGTAAAAGACGGGCGTATGTCCGTGGAGGATGTAGAAAGCCCTCATGCCGGTGAGGAGCGAGTCCGCGTCCGCGAGGTAGCGGTGTACGGGGTAGGTGTACGCCACGCGCAGCCCGATGCCGCCCAGGAGCGCGACGAGGGCGAAGAGGCTCCACCCGTCCCAGCGCGAGCGAAGGAGCGAGAGGTAGCTGCGGCTCGTCCGCGCGATGTGCATCTTCGAGACGCCGTGGACGCGCACCGTGAAGCGGATCGGCGCCTCGACAATCGAGAAGCCCCTGTGGTTCGCGTCGATGAGCATCTCCGGGAGGAACGCGAAGTTGTCGTTCCGGAAGGAGAGGCTCCGGAGGGCCTCCGTCCGGTAGACGCGGAAACCCGACGTCTTGTCGCGGGTCTTCAAGCCCCACAGAACGCGCATCGTCGCGTTCATCGACGCGCTCAGGGCCTCTTTCCAGAGCGGGATGCCCGAGACGGAGCTGCCGTGAACGAAACGCGAGCCCACGACGATGTCCGCGCCGGCCGCCTCGCGTGCTGCGAGGAGCGCGGGGATTTCCTCCGGCTGGTGGTTCAGGTCGGCGTCCATCGTCACGACGAAGTCCGCGTCGGCTCGCACGGCCGCGAAACCGCGCCGGAACGCGGCGCCAAGTCCGGCGGGCTTCTCCCGATAGAGGACCTTCACTCGGCGGTTCCCGCCGGCGATCGCATCCAGGACTTCGCGCGTCCCGTCCGTACCTTCGACGACGTACAGGAGCTCCCAGTCGGCGCCGAGGCCGTCGAGCGTCCGGACGAGGCGCTCGGTCAGCGGGACCACGTTCTCGCGCTCGTTGTAAGCGGCGATGACGACGGACAGCTTCATCCCGGCTTGCGCGCCACGACGACGAGGTGAATGAAAAGGTCTCTCGGCCCGAACGAGAGCGCCACGGGGACGAGACCGGTGCCGTCGAGCATCGCGGCGGCATGGGTGCGCGAGCGGAGGCGATTCACCTCGTCGGGGAAGAACCGGAACGGGGCCCCCGGCCGCGACCGGAGCGCCTCGATCGGCGCGAGGACGAGACGCGAGGCGCCGAACTCCGGCGGCCAGAAGAGGAGCGCGACTCCGCCGGGCCGGAGGATGCGCGCGAACTCGCGAAGGAGCGTCCGCCCTTCCTCCGGAGAAAAGTGCTCCATGACGCCGAGATTCCAGAGGCCGGCGACCGAGCCGTCGCGAAAGGGAAGCTTGAAGAGGTCTCCCTGGAGGAGGCCGCGAAAGACCGGGATCCTGCGAGCGGCGCGCACCGCGAGTCGTGAGATGTCCAGGGCGACGAGGGTCCGTCCGGCGGTGTCGACGCGGGACGACGACTCGGCCGTGCCGCATCCCGCCTCGACGAAGATCCCGTCTTTCGCGAAGTGCTCGTCCGCGAACGAGCGGACGGCGCGGCTGAGGAGTCCGGTCCGCACGAGGGACGCGATCCGTCCGAAGAGTGAAGTCCTCTCCGAGAGCGCCGCCCAGTGCCGGTCCCAGACGCGGCCGTCGTCGCGCGGAGCGCCGCCCGGAGATGGGTCCATCGGCCTCAACCCTACCAGTAGCGAGGCTTGTTCGTGCGGTAGAAGCCGAGCGTCCTTTCGAGCCCTTCGCGGAGCGTCTTCCGGGGCCGCCAGCCGAGAACCCGGCCGATCTTCGAGATGTCCGAGTAGAAGTCGCCGGGCTCCTGCGCCTTCCGCTCGGCGGAGAAGGGCGCGAACTCCCAGCGGGCGCCGGTGAGCGCCGCGAGCGTCTCGGCGACCTCGCGGAACGTCATCGGCTCCCCGCCGCCGACGTTCAACACCTGCCCGACGGCGGCGTCCGACGAAGCCGCGAGGAGGATCGCCTCGACGCAGTCGTCCACGTACAGGAAGTCGCGGAGGATCGTCCCGTCTCCGAAGACGAGCAGGGTCTCGCCGTCGAGGGCGAGGCGCACGAACCAGTTCACGACGCCGTAGCGGGAATGTCGCATCTGGCCTCGCGGCCCGTAGATGTTCGAGAGCCTGAGGACGGTCCCGCGGATTTCGTGGACGTGGCCGTACATGGTGACGATCTTCGCGGCCGCCAGGTTCGAGATCTCGTGGAGGCCGCGCGGGTTCGTGGGCGCGTCCTCGCTGACGGGCAGGGAGTCCGCGCTGCCGTACTCGCCGCGTGTCCCCGTGTAAACGACCCGCGCGGACGGGTTGTGGAGCTTGAGCGCCTCCATGAGGACGGTCGTCCCTCGGATGTTGATGTCGATATCGGGGAACGGGTCCGTGAGGGAGAGGACGTGGTCCATCTGCCCGGCGAGGTGGAAGACGATGTCGGCACCGCGCACCGCCCGGGCCATTGCTTCTGCGTCGCGAATGTCGGCGACCTCGAGCGCGACGCTTCCCGCGACGGGCTCGAGGTTGAACCTGTTTCCGCCGTACCCCGGGATCATCGCGTCCACCGCCGCGACGCGCGCGCCGAGCTCGACGAGCGCGATCGCGAGATTGGATCCGATGAAGCCGGCGCCGCCCGTGACGAGGACGCGCGAGCCCCGGAAACGGGCGCGGAGGGCCGGGGGCAGAAAGGCGGCCACCGCGCTCATCGGGGCTCGGCCCCTTCCGCTGCGGCAAAGGCGCGCCGGAGGCGGTGCAGGAGCGGGCCTCCGCGCGGGCGCCTCCCGGCGAGAACCGCGTAGTCGGAGGGAAGGACCCGGAGCCGCTCGACGAGGACGTCCTCGAAAGCGCCGAGCAGGCGCAGCAGCTCCACGTCGCCGGGCCGTTCGGCGCTGAAGTTCTGGACGATGTGCTCGAGAAGCAGCGCGAGGATCGTGCCGCCATAGTTGGCGCGGAACACGATCTCGAAGCGCCGGGCGACGGCAGCCAGGATCTGGTCTGAGCGCACGGCCTCGGACGGGTCGTGCAGGTTCCAGTGCTCGAGGGGAAAGCTGTGGTACGAGGCCTTCGGTGAGCCCGAGCCGTCGTCCCTCAGCCTCTCGGGCAACGCGGCGAGGAGGTCGCGCACGACGCCGAGCTGCGCCCCGGGGAACTGGAACTGCCGCGCCCCGACGAACTCGTTCGCAAGGAGAAAGCCGCCCGGCTTCAGCGCGGCGGCCACCCGTCCCAGGAGGCGGTCGAGCTCCCTCACGTGGTGGAGCGACATGTTCATGAGGACGACGTCGAAGGGCCCGCGCGGCAGGTGCGCCTCGTTGAGGTCGATCGTGTCGAAGGTGACGTTTCCGACGCCCTCGGCTGCGCAGGCCCGGCGGGCCGTCTCGAGGGCCGCCGGCGAGGCGTCGCGGGCGTCGATCGAGCCCGCGAGGCCGAGCTTCGCGATCCAGATCTCGGTGCCGGCCGCGCCGCAGCCGAGAGAGAGCCACCGGGCCTCCTTCGGGATCCGGAGCCGCTCGATGAGACCGACGAGCCAGTTCGTCGTGGGCGATCCCGTCTGTTTCTTTTGGACGATCTCCTCGAGGACCAGCGCCGAGTCCAGCCAGCCCTGGAGGGAATTCTTCGCGCGCGTCTCGGCCTTCTCCCCCCACAGCTTCGCGACGGAGTCGAGCTCGCTCGTCACGCGCCGATCCCCCCGAGCCGGTCCACGATCCGGCGGGCCGCGTGGTCCCACGTCCACTTCGCCGCCATCTCGGCCGCGGCCCGGCGTCCCTTCGCGGCGGCCTCGTCCGGGTGCTCGGCGACGTGCCGGAACAGGTGGGCGAGGTGCTCGGGATCGGGGTCGGCCCAGCGGAAGCCCTTGTAGTACGGCGCCCTCGCGTCGGCGGGCAGGAGCCCGCGGATCCGCAGCGGGTACGAGATCCCGTCGTGGACGAACTCGGTGTGCGCTCCCCAGTCGGTCGCGATGGACGGCAGCCCGCACGCCATCGCCTCCATGAGCGGCATGTCCCAGCCCTCGCCGCGGCCCGCCGAGACGTAGCAGTCCGCCGAGCGATAGAGCGCGCCGAGCTGGTGATACGGGAACTCCCGGTTGTGAAGGAACGCGACCCGGCCGCCCCGAGCGGACAGGCCGAGCGCCTCGATCTGCGCGCCCACGCGCGTCGGCCTGTTCACGTTGATGACCTTGCAGACGAGGACGACGGGCTCCGTCCGGCGGAACGTCTGGTTGAAGACCTTGAGGATCATGTCCGCGCGCTTCCGTTCGCCCCACTCGAAGTTCGCGAGGAAGACGAAGTCGCCGGCGGGGTTGCGGACCCCGCGGATTCCGGGGTGGAAGTGGTCGACGTCGACGCCGAGCGGCATCACGTGAACGGGCTTCGTCAGCCCGGACGCGAGGAATCCGTCGCGGTTGAAGCCGGACGGAACCCACACCTCGTCCATCTCGTTTCCCTGCTTCACCCACTCGGGAGGGAAGCCGTCGACTTCGAGCATCGTGTAGCCGATGCGCGTGCGACCCCTGTTGCGGAAGAAGACGTCTCCCTGTCCGTAGACGACCGAGACCCGCGGCCGGCGCCCGGCCTTCCGGCGCGAGATCACGTTCAGGAGGTAGTCGCGCGCGTTCTCCTCCTCGCGCACCGGGAACGGCGTGCCGGGCCCGTACGCGTACTCGTAGGAAAAGCGGATTCCCGCGGCGTCGCCGGCGCGTAGGATCTCGCGGCAGCTCATCGCGTAGCCGGTCGGGAAATTCAGGATCGACTGCCACGAGAGCTCGTGCCGGTACCGCGCCTCGAGCTTCTTCTCCCAGAGGTCGCCGAACGTCCTGCGGCTCTCCTGGAAGAGGGACTCGAACGTCTTCGGCTGGTCCGACGTCGAGCCGTGCTCGTGATGGACGAGCGTCACGGCGCCGCAGCAGACCGTCCGGAAGCCGGCTTCGGCCGCGCGGAGGCAGAAGTCCGTGTCCTCGAAGTAGGAGCGGAACTTCTCGGAGAGACCGCCGATCTTCGCGAGGACCTCGCGCTTCACGTACGCGCACGCGAAGACGATCCCCTCGACGTCCCGCGTCCGCGCGTACTGGTTCACGTCCGTCTCGAGGGCGCCGATCTGCTGGCCCCAGTAGGTGTCGGGAAGGATGTACGTCCCCGCGTGCAGGAGGCGCCCGTCCGGCAGGACGAGGCGGCAGCCGACGATCCCGACGTCGGGGGCCGCGTGGGCCGTGTCGCGCAGCGCGTCCAGCCAGCCGTCCTGGTGGATCTCGATGTCGTTGTTCAGGAGGACGACGTCGGCGTCCTTCGGGGCCGCCGCGATCCCGGCGTTGTTCCCGCGCACGTAGCCGAGGTTCGTTGCGTTCGTGACGACGCGGATCCACGGGATCTCCCGAAGGCGCGCGGGCGTCTCGTCCGTAGAGCCGTTGTCCACGACGAGGACCTCGTCGCGCGAGAGGTCCGTGTGCTCCTTCAGCGTTTCGAGACAGCGGCGCGTCAGCTCCCAGCGGTTCCAGCAGAGGACGAGGATCGCCGCGCGGCGAAGCGTCAAGAGCCCCCCCGGGGCGGAAGGCGCTGCCAGAGGAGCGCCATCTCGGAGAGGACGTCGGACGGCGTCAGCTCGATCGTCTCGTCCCAGTTCTCGAGCCGGAAGGCCGGCTCGGCGCTCGCGTCGACGCCCTTCGCGTGGGCGAGCGCGATGTCGGCGGGCAGCGACGCGAGGAGCGCCGCCTGCTGCGCGGAGAGCTTGCGGACGAGGTCTCGGAGCCTCGAGGCCTCGAGGCGCAAACGCTCCAGCTCCGAGGGTTCGGGCTCCAGCGGGGCGTCCTCCACGGCGCGAAGTATAGGCGCGCGAGGGTTCGTTCCGCCCGGTCCGGCGCCTCGTTTCGATTCCGGCGCATGCTAGCCTTCCGGAACCAACCCGCGTGAGCATCTCCGTCGTCGTCCCCGTCTACCAGAGCGCCCGGATCGTTCCGTCGCTCGTGGACCGCGTCACGGCGGTTCTCCGGGCGACGGGAGCGCCCTGGGAGGTCGTGCTCGTCAACGACGGGAGCTCGGACGGCAGCTGGGAGGCCATCCGCGCGGCTTGCGCGTCCCATGCCGGGGTGCGGGCGCTCGACCTCATGTCCAACTTCGGGCAGCACAACGCGATCCTCGCCGGGGTCCGGGCGGCCCGGTACGACGTCGTCGTCACGCTGGACGACGATCTCCAGAATCCTCCGGAAGAGATCCCGAAGCTCGTTGCGGCGCTTGACGACGGCCACGACGTCGTCTACGGGACTCCCCTCGCCGCGCGTCACGGGCTCCTGCGCAACCTGGCGTCATCGCTCACGAAGCTCGCGCTGCGCTCGGCCATGGGCGTGGATGTCGCGGAAAAGGTCAGCTCCTTCCGCGCGTTCCGAACGCAGCTCCGCGACGGCTTTGCCGAGTACCGCAGCGACTACGTGTCGATCGACGTTCTCCTCACGTGGTCCACGCGCCGTTTCGCGAGCGTTCCGGTCCGGCACGACTCCCGCGCCGAGGGCGCGTCCACGTACTCCCTGCGCAAGCTCGTGAGGCACGCCCTGAACATGGTCACGGGGTTCAGCGTCCTGCCGCTGCAGGTCGCCAGCCTCATCGGCTTCGCCCTGACGGCCTTCGGCATCGGAGTCCTCGCCTACGTCGTGCTGCGGTATCTCGCCCTCGGGTACAGCGTGCCGGGGTTCCCGTTTCTCGCCTCCATCATCGCTATCTTCTCGGGTGCGCAGCTCTTCGCGCTCGGGATCATCGGCGAGTACATCGCCCGCATTCACTTTCGCGTCCTGGATCGGCCCGCCTACGTGGTGCGCCGCGAGCTCGAGGCGCCGCCCGTGCCGGGAGAGGTGCGTGGGCGGCCCTGACGCCCCGTGGCATCCCGTCGCGTGGGACGAGGAGATCTTCGGCGTCCGGACGGCGCGAATCCGGTCGACGCGCCCCGCGCGCGACGAGCTGCGCGCCGCGCTCGCCGATGTTCGGGCCGCCGGGATCGGTGTCGTCCACCTCCTCGTGGACTCCGACGCGGACGCGTCCAAACGCGCCGCCGAGGAGTGCGGCTTCTCGCTCGTCGACCTCCGCGTCACGCTTCAGTGGGACGTGAAGCCGGTCTCTCCGGCCGGGCGGCCCGGAGTCGTCCTGAGGCCCGCGCGGGCGGAGGACCGGGTTCGCCTCGAGACCATCGCGCGGTCGAGCTACGGCATGTCGCGCTATTACCGCGACGGCCGCTACGCGCCCGAGCGCTGCGGCGAGCTCTACGCGCGCTGGGTGCGGCAGTGCGCGGACGCGCCCTCCGGCGCTGTCCTCGTGGCCGACGCGGGCGGCGCCGTGGCGGGATTCGTCGCCTGCTCGGTAGCGTCCGGAGGCGACTCGGGTTCGATCGCGCTCTTCGGCGTCGACGAGCCGCAGCGGGGCAAAGGGCTCGCGTCGCTTCTCCTGGCCGGGGCGCAGGACTGGTTCGCGCGCGCCCCCGTCCCGCGCGTCACGGTCGTCACACAGGGCCGGAATCTCGACGCGTTGCGCGCTTACGAGCGGCAGGGATTTCTCACCCGGTCGGTGCAACTCTGGTATCACCTCTGGATATGAGCGACCGGATCCCGTTCAACAGGCCCTGCCGCACCGGGCGCGAGGAGCAGTACGTGGCCGAGGCGCTCGCGTCCGGCCACATGTCGGGCGACGGCGCCTTCACGAAGAAGTGCGCCGAGCTCCTGGGCCGCGCGCTCGGCGGCGCGGGCGTGCTCCTCACGACGTCCTGCACGCACGCGCTCGAGATGGCGGCGCTCCTCCTGGACCTTAAGCCCGGCGACGAGGTCGTCGTCCCGTCGTTCACGTTCGTCTCGACGGCGAACGCGTTCGCGCTCCACGGCGCGCGCCCGGTCTTCGTGGACGTGAGGCCGGACACGCTCAATCTCGACGAGCGCCTGCGCGAGAAGGCCGTCGGGCCGCGCACGCGCGCCGTCGTCCCGGTCCATTACGCGGGCATCGGCTGCGACATGGACGCCATCGGCGAGATCGCCGCGCGGCGGGGGATCGCGGTCGTCGAGGACAACGCGCACGGGCTCTTCGGCACCTACCGCGGGCGGCCCCTCGGGTCGTTCGGAGCGCTCTCGTCCCTCAGCTTTCACGAGACGAAGAACTTCAGCTGCGGCGAGGGCGGCGCCCTCGTCGTGAACGACGCGTCGCTGCTCCCGCGCGCCGAGATCATCCGCGAGAAGGGAACGAACCGCAGCCGGTTCTTCCGGGGCGAGGTCGACAAGTACACGTGGGTCGACCTCGGATCCAGCTACCTGCCCTCCGACGTCCTCGCCGCCTACCTTTTCGCCCAGCTCGAGGCGCGCGAGAGGGTCCTGGCGGCGCGCCGCTCGCTCTTCGAGGCGTACGGCCGCTCGCTCGCAAGCTGGGCTGCCGAACATGCCGTCCGCCTTCCGGTCGTCCCCGGGGACCGCGGGCCGTCGTACCACATGTTCCACATGCTCCTGCCGACGCCGCGCTCGCGCGAGGCCCTCATCGGCCATCTGCGCGCCGCGGGGATCCTCGCCGTGTTCCACTATCAGCCGCTCCACGCCTCGCCCATGGGGCGGCGCTTCGGAGGGCGGGCCGGGGATTGTCCGGTGACGGAGGACGTGAGCGAGCGGCTGCTGCGCCTGCCCTTCTACAACGACCTCGGCGCGCCGGAGCTCGAGCGCGTGGTCTCGGCAGTGCTCGCGTTCCGGGAATTCTGACGGGCCGGCCCCGCGCCGCTCACCACTTCCGGCCGACGAGGCCGCGGAACCACTGGATG
>JBDTTJ010000030.1:0-18126 GCA_039930645.1 Acidobacteriota bacterium | reverse complement strand
ACGTACTCCGGGCGCAACTGGACGATCGACTCGAGCCCGGAATAGCCGGACCCCGCGTCGTCGATCGCGAAGCCGAAGCCGGCCGCCCTGAGGCGTGCGACGACTTCGCGGAACGCCGGGTAGTTGAAGACGACCTCCTTCTCGGACAGCTCGAGAACGACGTCGCCGTGCGCGCGCGTCATCTCCGCGAGGTTGCGGTCGTCGAGAAACACCGAGTGCGTCAGGAGGCGCGAGGACGCGTTCACGAAGAGACGCTTTCCCAGCGCGACGCGCGGGAGCGACGAGAAGACGGTTTCGACGCAGAGGCTCTCGAGCTCGAGGAGGAGGTCTCCCTCCCGCGCCACCGCGAAGAGTTCGTCCGGCATCTCGAGCTCGTGGTCCTGCGGGCCCCGTATGAGCGCCTCGTACCCGAGCACGTCGCCCGTCTTCACGGCCACGATCGGCTGGAAGACGGCGCGAAGCTTCTTGCCGGAAAGGACCGCCTTGAGGCGCTCGACGAACCCCTTTTTCTCGCCGCTCTCGCGGGCGTCCGCGAGCCGCGAGGCCTCCGCGAGCGCGCGCATGAGGTTGCGCGCCGGCCTGACGCGCGGGTCGTCGGGCACCGCGAGCGCGGTCGCGTGGACGTGCATGAGGTCGACGGACGAGCGGCCGAGCGCCTGCTTCATCCGCCGCACGACGCCGACGCGCAGGCGCGCGGCCTCGCTTTCGAGCGTCCCGCCCTTGCGGTTCGGCGTCCGGCGCGCGAGGTCGAAGAGCAGGAAGACGCCGTCGGAGCCGTTGAACGACATCGACAGGAATCCCGGCGCGAAGGGCGACGCGGCGAGATCCTCGCGGAGGCTCGAGGCCGTGACGCGCAGGATGCGGTCGTAGAGCTCCCATCCGTACAGGCTCTCGACGCCGGCGAAGCGCCCGAGCTGCACGTAGACGACGCCGAGGTTCGCGACGCGCTCGCCCTTGAGGTCCGCGAACGGGTGCAGCGTGAGGCCCGTGACGGGGTCGTGGAGAAGCGATTCGAGCCGCAGCTTCTCGATCTCGGGCTCGGCGGCGGCCTCGGGCGGCGCCTGGCGCGACACGATCCGGAGGGGTCCCCGCGGGTGGGTGGGCTTCATCGCACTCCCTTCGCGGCGGCGCGCCCCGTCAGGGCGCGCGCGCGCGCCCTCAGGTCTTCCGCCCGGAACGGTTTCGTGAGGTGGTCCGTGCCGCCGACCTGCATCGCCGTGATGCGGTCGGCGACCTCGCCGCGCCCCGTCAGGAACAGGACGGGCAGCTCCGCCGTGACCGGCTGGCGCCGCAGGATGTCGCAGATCTCCCAGCCCGTGAGGCCGGGCATGGTCACGTCGAGAACGACGAGGTCGGGCGGCGTGCGGAGCACGGTCCTCAGGAAGGCCCCGGAATCGCTCGTGCCGTCGACCTCGAACCCGTCGTGGGCGAGGACGGCCATCACGGCCTCGACCATCGCGGGATCGTCATCGAGGACGAAGACGCGGTTCTTCACGAGCGGCCCTCGCGCGTGAGCGGGAACATGATCGTCACCTCGAGCCCGTGCCCCTGCTCGGAGAGGAGCGAGATCTTCCCGCCGTTCTGGTCGAGGAGCTCCTTCGTGACGCCGAGCCCGATTCCGCGCCCGGGGATGCCGGCCGCCACGGCCGCGGGGCTGCGCCAGGCCGGCGTGAACGCGAGCTTCTGCTCCTCGGGCGACATCCCGGACCCCGTGTCGCTGATCACGACGAAGGCGTGCTGCGAGACGACGCTCGCCCTGACGCGCACCTGTCCGCCCGATGGCGTGTACTTGATCGCGTTGTCGAGGACGTTCCGGAACGCGCGCTGGAGAGCCATGGGGTCGGCGAAGACCGGGATCTCCGGCGCCTCCGCGACGAACTCGAGGCGGATGCGGCCGCCGTGCGCGGCGCGGTAGGACTCGACCAGCGTCGAGAGAATCGCGACGAGCTCCGACCGGCCGGAGGCCGCGGGGGCGGCCGGAGCCGGAGCGGGCGCCCCCGCGCGCGGCGTGACGCCGAGGAGCGACTCCATGAGCGAGAGCTCGCGCGCGAGGGCCGCGAGGTGCTCGGCCGCGGGCAGCTCGCCGCGGCGGGCGCTCTCTCCGACGAGGTCCGTGTAGACGCGCAGGACCGTCACAGGCGACTTGAGGTCGTGCAGGATCTCCGCGCGCGTGTCCCGCCGTGGCGCGGCGGCGACCCGGCGCTCGCCGCTCTCTTCGTTCGTCTCCTTCGTCTCCTTCGTCACGGCCGGCGCCGCGGGCTTTCCGGCCGTACGGCTCGCGGCCTCGAGCGCGACGAACGCGGCAAGCGGCCAGAGGGCGCGCAGCGCGAGCGGCCGCGCCGCCGCGAGGGACGCCGGCGGGTGAATCGCGACGAGGAGCGTCAGGCCGCCGTAGATGCCCACGAGAAGGAAGCGGCCCGCTTCCCGCGACGCGAGGGATGCGCACGCGAGGAGGACGAGGAGAAGCGGGTAGAGGTCGCTCGCGGCGCCGCCGGTCCGCTCGAGGGCGAAGAGCGCGAGGCAGAGCGGGGCGAGGAGCCGGAGCGGCTCGGCGAAGGCGCCCAGGACGCGCGCGGCGCCGTCCGTGGCGAGCGCGGCGCCGGCGAGGATCGCGGCGGCGGCGATGCCGGCGAGAACCGGAACGTCGGCCGGTGCGGCGGCGCCCGCGGCGAGGAAGACGAGAAGAGACAGTGACAGGAGGGCCGGGGCCAGGAAGCCTCCGGCCGCCGCGGCTCTCAGCGGGGCGCGACCGTCCAGGGCGTCCTCCGCGCCGTCCGGCGCTCAGTGCACATACGCGCAACCCACCCGGACGCGGCCGTCCGGCAATGCGACGGAGCTCACCTTCCGCATCGCGATCGCGTGCGGCTCGCCCGAGAAGCGCTGGAGGATCTCGCCCTCGAGTCGGTCCGGCGTCTTCCCGGCGCCCGTCAGAAACGACATTCCGCCGAAGGAAATATCCTGAACCTCGGCGTGGAGCGGCCGCTTGGCCTTCGGGGGACCCACGTTCAGGGTCAGGCCCGGCACCGCGAAGCGCGGATACCGGCGCGTGTGCTCGAAGGGCTTTCCGTTCTGCCGTTTCGAGGCGTAGAGCCGGATGTCGCTCATCTTGAGGAGGAAATCGAGAAGGCGCCCGTCCGTCGGGAACGTCGCGACGCCGTAGTTGAGGCCGACCTTCATCCCGAGACGCAGCGGAAGGCGAATGGCCCCGACGCGGTGGCGGATGCGCTCGGCGACCGCGAGGCTGTGGACGACGTCGCTGTTCGGCAGGACGGCCACGAATTCGTCCCCGCCGTAGCGGCAGCCGGCGTCCACGACGCGCAGCGACTCGCGGATCGCCTTCGCGGTGCGGACGAGGATCCCGTCGCCGACCGGGTGGCCGAGGCGGTCGTTGATCGACTTGAAGCCCGCGAGATCCATCATGAGGACCGAGACGACGCCGCCCGCGCGCTCGGCGCGCGAAACCTCGCGCTCGAGGTGGTCGAGGAGGAACCGGCGGTTGTAGAGCCCGGTCAGCGGGTCCGTGATCGCGTTCACGCGCAGCGCGGCGATCTCGTGGTCCGAGACGATGCGCGGCTCCTTGACGAGGCCGAGGCGCGTGTGGAACTCGTGCAGGAGCGCGGTCTGGAGCGACAGGCCCTTTCCCGCGGCGGCCGCGAGGCGCCGGAACCCCGCGGTGACGCGCGCCCAGACGCGCGGAACGTCCTCGGCCGGGATCGTCACGCCCGTCCACTCGACGAGGAGCAATCGGAGCATCTCCGCCCTCGCAATGCCCTCGCACGCGGCGCCGAGCTCGCGCTCGAAACGCTCCTCGGAGAAGACGCGCGAGCGGCCCAGCCGCGCGAGCCGCGCGACCCGCGAGGCGAGAGCCTCTTCGGCGCGCTCGGCGCTCACGGCCGCCGGCCCCGGACGCCGCCGAGAAGGCCGCGCGTCTCGGCGCGGCCGAGTTCTTCCGCGGCGCGCGCGACGTCGGCGACGGCCTCGCCGACCGGGAAGACGAGCATGAGCTGCCCGCCGTGGAGGAGGTCGACGAGCTCGCTGTCCGTCCGCGCCCACACGACGCGGCGGTCCGCGACGAGAAGGCGAGCCGACGACAGAGTCGTCAGGCTGCCGGCGGCGGGATCGAGGCGCTTGAGAGTCTCGACGACGCGCCGCACCTGGGGCAGGCCGAAGCCGGCCGCGCGCAGGCGCGAGGCGAGACGCAGCTTCACGACGTCGGTGAACGAGTAACGCCGCCGCGTGCCGTAGCCGGACGCGGCCGTCACGGACGGCCGCAGGAACCCGCGGCGATCCCACCAGTCCAGCTGCCGGACTGTGAGCCCCGTCAACCTTGCGACCTCGGCGGTCGAAAAAGAGGCCTGGAGGATACGGCGATTGAATTTCACGTGTGTATTTCGAATGATACACGACGGCCCCCGGAAAAATGCCGGAATGGCCCGGAATGAGACAAAAAAAGAGGCGGCCGCGCGCGGCGGCCGCCCAGACGTTCCGGGAGGTTCGGGACTCACTCGATGACGTGGATGTTCTTCTTCGCGCACATCTCCTTGAGGATCTTCGGCCACACGGTCACGCTGACCTCCCCGAGGTGCGCCTTGCGCAGGAGGAGCATCAGGACGCGCGACTGGCCGATGCCGCCGCCGATCGAAAGCGGCAGCGTGCCGTTCACGATGCCCTGGTGGTACGGGAACTTCAGGAAGTGCTCCTGGTGCGTGAGGGCGAGCTGCTTTTTCAGCGTCTCTGCGTTCACGCGGACGCCCATCGACGAGAGCTCGTGACGCCGCTTCGTGATCGGGTTCCAGACGAGGATGTCCCCGTTCAGGCCGTGCATCGTCCGGCCGTCCTTCGCATGTGTCGCCGTCACCCAGTCGTCGTAGTCGGCGGCGCGCATCTCGTGCGGGTAGCCGTCCTTCAGCGTCCAGCCGATTCCGTAAATGAAGACGGCCGGGTGCTCCTGCAGGATCGCCGTCTCGCGCTGCTTGCGGGGGAGGTCCGGGTACATGTCGAGGATGTCCTCGGCATGGAGGAACACGAGCTTGTCGGGCAGCGTCGGGAGCTTCCTCTTCTTGAGGCCCGGGAACGTCTCGAGCGCGAAGTCCTCCGCGCCCTTGATCACGCGCCAGATCCCCTCGACGGTATGCGTCAGGAAGTCGAGGCTCCGCTGCTCGGGCGTGATGACCTTCTCCCAGTCCCACTGGTCGACGTACGCGCTGTGGTCGTGGTCGAGGAAGTAGTCCTTGCGCACGGCGCGCATGTCGGTCACGAGGCCCTCGCCGGCCCTCATCCCGAACTGTTTCAGCGCGACCCGTTTCCACTTCGTGGCCGCCTGGACGACCTGCCCGTCGATCGGGTTCTTGCCGTTGTCGTTCGAGATGTGGAACGTGACGGGTCCGCGCGAGCCGTCGCGGTCGAGGTAGTCGTTCACGCCGCTCTCGGCGTCCACGATGAGCGGGACCTCGACGCGCATGAGGCCGAGCTCGCGGCAGAGGCCATCCTCGATGTACCTTTTCACGGCCGTGATCGCGCGCTGCGTCTCCTTCGGGTCGAGGAGAGGCGTGTAGTCGTTCGGCAGGACCTTCTCGAGCTCGGCGTAGTTTCCGATCCCGGGACCCGCGAGATCGGCCTTCTTGTCGAGGGCGACGGTCTTCTTCTCGAGGACTTCGGTCTTGTGCTTCATGCGCACGTCCTTTCCAGGGGGCGAGCGCCCCTGTCCTCGGAAAACATGGGGCCGCGCGCAGCGGACCGCGACTGATGCGGACGCATCAGGACGTCGCCCCGCGAGCGGCGCTCTGCGTGCCGTCACTGCACCCTGAGGAACGCGACGAGATCCGCGATCTCCTGGTCCGTGAACCCGATGCTGAACCGGTCGTCGTAGAACCTCACCACCTCGGCGAGCGTCGCGGCCGAGCCGTTGTGGAAGTAGGGCGCGCGTGCGGCGACGGCCCGGAGAACCGGTCCCTTGAATCGCCCGATGTGCTTCCACTTGCCGGTGACGAGCGCCCTTCCGGGATCCGTGGTCTGGACCGTCTCGCCCGTGACCTTGTTCCTCAGCGTGTAGAGCGGCAGGTCCGGCGTCCGGCGCGAGGCGTCCGTCAGGCCGATGTCGAGCGGCGCCGCCACGGAATGGTTGCCGACGTTCGGCGTGTCGTGACACGTTGTGCACGTACCCGCGATCACGGCGAGCCCGAGGTCGTCGTTGAGTCCCTTGACCCCCCTGATGTCGATCCGCCTGCCGTTGAAGAGATCCTCGCCGCGGGCCACGGCCAGCCGCGCCGCGGTGCGAGCCTCGTCCTCTTCGTCGTCGTCGCCGTGGCTGCTCTTCAGCGAGCCCCAGGACGCGAAGTTCTTGAACACGACGGGATCGAACGCGGCGCCGGTCGGGTTCTGTCCGAGCGGATCGTTGATCCCGATGAAGAAATCCTGTTTCGAGGCGTTCTTCGGGCCGCCCTTCGCGCCTTGTGTGCCGAGGTCGCCCGCGGCCACGTCGTAGACCTGGGCCGTGAAGAGCCCCATCTCGAAGTCCACGATCTCCCGGCGCTGCTGCGTCGAGAGGGGAATGCCCTGCGCGTGGCCCACCGTCGCGCCGTTCGCCTGATCCAGGAGGTCGAAGTCGATCGTCTGGCCGGAAAACGTCTCGCGTCCGTCCCACATCACGGTGCTGAGGAATTTCAGGTTCGCGGAGGGAGGCGGGCGCCGGAAGAGGGAGAGCTCGTGACTGCTCGCGAACCCGTAGGGATCGTCCGCCGACTCGAGGGTGAACTCGGCGTTGGCCGGGATGCCGATGCCCACGCGGATGAGACCCTTCGAAAGGAGCATCCCGTAGGCGATCCGGCGCGCCTCCACGGAGCTCACGTCGGCGTTCGGCGAGACCGCGCCGTCGTTCGTGCGGAAGATCGGGTCCAGCCCCGCACTCGCCTCGAAGCGTTCGCGCACTCCCGCCGGCGTGATCGTCCAGGCGCTCTCGGGCCGGTGGCACGAGAAGCAGGTGCGCCCGTTCGTCCCGAGGCTCTGGAAGAAGGGATTACTCGTGTCGATGCGGCCGCTCGTCGTCCAGGTGCGGGCCGCCCCCGTCGGGTTCACGAAGGGCTCGAGGAAGTCGTGCCTGTCGTCGCTCGAGGAGCGCCACGCTGCCGTCCCGGCGGCGAGGGCCGCCGCCAGAAACAGAACCGGGGTGCGGCGCCTTCTTGGCATTTTTTTCGTGGTTTGCATCACATCCTCCTGGGAGATTTCGCTTTCCGCGACGGCGGTTGCTGCGTACAGTTCGTGGCGGCTCACTGGAAGAATCGAAATCGGGGCGCGAAAGACGACACGTCCCGTCCCGGCGATGCGAATGGAAAAACGACAAGGGGAGATCTCGTCGCTCATCCTTTCGTCCGAGGCGGGCGACCGCTCCGCGTCGGACGCGCTCTTCGCGGCTCTCTACACGGAACTGCACCGCCTCGCGACGAGCCAGCTCGCGCGCAACGGGCGCGGCGCTGCACTGAGCCCCACGACGCTCCTCCACGAGGCGTACCTCGACATGGCCGGACGCGAGAGCGCGAGCTTCCCGGACGAGGGCCGCTTCATGGGCTACGCGGCGAAGGTGATGCGCGGCCTCATCATCGACTACGCGCGCCGCCGCCAGGCGTTGAAGCGGGGAGGCGGCTTCGCGATCACGTCCCTCGGCGACGAGGCCGAAGGCGCTGCTGCCGCCGCCGACGAGCTGATCGAGACCGGCGCGGCTCTCGACAGCCTGGCGACCGCCGATCCGGCGCTCGCCGAGCTCGTGGACCTGAAGTTCTTCTGCGGCTTCTCGCTCGAGGACATCGCCGCGATGCGGGGCGTCTCGACGCGCACGGTGCAGCGCCAGTGGGAAAAGGCGCGCATCTTCCTTCACCGCGAAATCCGCCGGACCTCCGCCGGCTGACCCGGAGCGCGCGGCCATGAATTTCGGTCCGGAACGGTGGCACGTCGTGAGCCCGCTCCTCGACCGCGCCCTCGAGATGGAGGACCCGGAACGCGCCCTCTGGCTCGAGTCCCTGCGTGCCGGGGAACCGGAGCTGGCCTCCGAGGTCGAGGCGCTCCTCGACGAGGGCCGCGCGCTCGCGCGGGAAGGCTTTCTCGAGAACGACGTTCCGCCCGCTCCCCCGCCGGCGTCGCTCGCCGGACAGCGCTTCGGGGCGTGGACGCTGGTCGGGCCGATCGGGCAGGGAGGCATGGGCGCCGTCTGGCTCGCGCGACGCGCCGACGGGCGCTTCGAAGGCGAGGCCGCGGTCAAGCTCCTGAACGTGAGCCTCGTGGGCCGCCCTGGCGAGACGCGCTTCGAGCGGGAGGGAAACATCCTCGCACGGCTCACGCACCCGAACATCGCGCGCCTCGTCGATGCGGGCGTCTCGCCCATCGGCCAGCCTTATCTCGTCCTCGAGTACGTGCCCGGCGCGCCGATCGACCGCTGGTGCGAGAACCACGCGCTGGACGTCGACGCACGGCTGCGCCTCTTCCGGGACGTTCTCGCCGCCGTCGCACACGCGCACGCGAATCTGATCGTGCACCGCGACATCAAGCCGTCGAACGTGCTCGTCACGCCGGAGGGACGTGTGAAGCTCCTCGACTTCGGGATCGCGAAGCTCCTCGAGGAGGAGACCGGCGGGGTCGAGGCCACGGCGTTGACGCGCGACGGGGGCCACGTCATGACCCCCGAGTACGCCGCCCCCGAGCAGCTCGCGGGCGAGGCGATCACGACGGCGACCGACGTCTACGCCCTCGGCACGCTGCTCTACGTGCTCCTGGCGGGCCGGCACCCGGCCGAGGGGTCCCTGGGATCCACCGCGGCCCTCGTCAAGGCGATCGTGGACACGGAGGCACCTCGCCTCTCCCACGCCTCCCCCGCCCGGCTCCGTCGTGCTCTCGAAGGCGACCTCGACACGATCGTCGCCAAGGCCCTCAAAAAGGACCCGGCGCAGCGGTACGCGTCGGTCACGGCGTTCGCGGACGACCTCGGGCGCACGCTCCGCCACGAGCCGATCGGCGCCCGCCCGGACTCGCTCGCGTACCGCGCCGCAAAATTCGTGCAGCGGCACACGCCCGGCGTCGCGGCGGCCGCGGCGGTACTCCTCCTCCTCGCGGGCCTGACCGGTTACTACACGGCCCGCGTGGCCGCCGAGCGCGACCGGGCGCGTCTCGAGGCGCAGAAGGCCTCGAAGGTGAGCGACCTCCTCGCCGGCCTCCTGACGGGCGCGGACCCCTACACCTCGCGCAAGGACGCGAAGGAGATCACCGTCCGCGGGCTGCTCGACGCGGGAGCGGCGCGTATCCGGAAGGAGCTGGCCAGCGAGCCGGAGGTGCAGGCCGAGATGCTGTCCGTCATGGGGCGCTCGTACCAGCGTCTCGGCGAAGTCGCCAGGGCGCGCCCGCTCCTCGAGGAGGCGCTGTCCACGCGGCGCCGCGTCCTCGGGCCCCGCGACGAGCACACGGCGGAGAGCCTGAACGACCTGGGGGTCCTCCTGCGCGAGACCGGCGACGCGGCGGCCGCCGAGCCACTCCTCGTCGAGGCGCTCGCGACGCGGCGGGGCGTCCTCGGGCCGGAACACCCGAGCGTCGCCGTGACTCTCGTCGAGCTCGGGCGGCTTTACAGCGACCAGGGCTCCGATCGGAAGGCCGAGCCTCTCTTCCGCGAAGCGCTCGCGATCCGACGCAAGGCCCTCGGCGGCGAGGCCCACGAAACGGCCACGAGCATGAACGAACTCGCTCTTCTCCTGTGGCACAGGGGCGGCCTCGCGGAGGCCGAGGAGCTCTTTCGCCGGTGCCTCGAGATCAACCGCAAGACGCAGGGAGAGGACCATCCGGACGTGTCCGCGTCGCTGAACAACCTGGCCCTGATCGCCGGAGACCGGGGAGACTTCGTGTCCGCCGAGAAGCTCTCGCGGGAGTCCGTCGCGTTCGGCCGGAAAGCTCTCGGGGACGGGCATCCGAGCGTCGCGATCAGGCTCAACAATCTCTCCCGGCCCCTCCTGGAGCTGGGCAAGTACGACGAGGCGGCCGCCGCCCTACGGGAGGCCCTGCGGATCGCGATGGACGCGTTCGGGGACGGACACCCCGCTGTGGCCACTTACAAGGTGAACCTCGCGCGCGTGCACCTCGCGCGCAAGGACGCCGCGGCGGCCGAGCCGCTGCTCCGGGAGGCGCTCGCGGTCCGACGCAAGGCCCTGCCTCCGGGCGACTGGCGGACCGCCACGGCCAGGAGCCTTCTGGGCGAGGCCCTCACTTCGCTCGGCCGGTACGGCGAGGCCGAGCGCCTGCTACTGGAGGCGAAGGGCGCCCTGCGGGACGTGCCCGGCGCCGAGGGCCGGGAGGCGAAGGCAACCGCCCAGCGGCTCGCGGCACTTTCCCGGGCGCGCGAAAGGAACTAGCGCGGGGCGACTCGGAGCACCGGTGCCGATGCGGGCCCGTGACGGGAAAGCCTCAGCCGGCGTGCCTCGGCGAGCTGACCGAGAGCACGGCGGATCCGTTCCTCCGTCTCCCGCTTTTTCGCGGACGAAAGACCTCTCGCGAAGGTGTCCATCGACGAGAACGCACCTGCGATCGCGGTGCGCTGGAGCGCCGCGTTCGCGAGCGACCACGAAAGGCGGTCGAGGGCGTCCTCCGCCGCCTTGATCTCGTCCTGCTCGCGTTTTGCCTCGTCCTCGAGGCGCTGGACGTGGAGGAGGAGATCCTTGATCGCGAGATCGACGTTCGCGAGCTGCGCCTTCAGGGAATCGTGCTGAGCGCGGGCCGCCTTCTCGGCCTGCGCCGCGGCAGCCGCCTCGACTCCCGCGAACTCGCGCTCTTTCTCGAGGATCTTCTGCTGGAGGGCCTTCTTCTGCGTCTTCAGGGTCTCGAGCCGCGACGCCATCGTGGCGAGATCCTTCGAGGTGTCCCCCTTGAGCAGCCGGCCGGCCGCCGCGATGATGTACTCGGGCATGGCACGCCGCCTGCTCTCTCCGGGCGACCCACGCCGAAAAGGCAGGAAGAAGAGAAAGAAGATTTACCTGGAAGGAGGCTTTGCGTGCCCAACACCCTTCGTCACCGCGCTTCCTTCGTTGCGGCTGCTTTCTTCACCTTTCTGGGAAGTCCCCTCTTCGCCGCCCCCGGAGACCTCGTCCGCACGGTGCGCACAAAAATTTCCGCGGGCGACCTCTTCACGGGCGAGGCCGCCGTGTCCGAGTACAGGCGCGAGCACGGGGTGGACGCCGAATACCTGGGCGCCGTCGGCTGGCTCGCGCGGGGTGCGGCGCTCCTCGGAAAGGCCGACAAGGCGTGGGCGTACGTCGCCGAGGTGCGGAAGGAGATTCCCGAGGAAAAGGCGGATCTCACGGTCGCGCTCGGCGCGGCCATCGAGACCGAGGGCCGCCTGCGCGCGGGACGCGACGGGCGCGGAGCGGCTCTGAAGTTCTTCGAGACCGAATACGCGCGCGCGAAAGACACCGAGCTGCGCTGCCGGATCCGCAAGAACGTCAACCTGCTCTCCCTTGAGGGCCAGCCCGCGCCGGAGATGAACGTCTCGATCCCGAAGGGAAGGCCCGCCGTCCTCTTCTTCTGGGCGCACTGGTGCGGCGACTGCAAGGCACAGGCGCCGGCCCTCGGCCGCGTCCTCGAGAAGTACCGCGCGAAGGGCCTCGCGGTGATCGCCCCGACGCGCCTCTTCGGGACGGGCGCCGAGAACAAGCCCGCGACGCCGGCCGAGGAGAAGGCCTGGATCGAGAAGGCGTGGAAAGAGTCGTACGGGATGCTCGACGGCGTCCCGACGCCGATCGACACGGAGACGATGGTCCGCTGGGGCGTGTCGTCGAACCCGACGCTCGCGCTCGTGGACAGGAAGGGCCTCGTCCGCCTCTACACGCCGACACGGCTGTCCGAGGAGGAGCTTTCGCGGCGGATCGAGGAGCTGCTCGCGGAGTAGCGGCCCGGCTACGCCGGGTCGCCCGCCGCGAGGCGCTCGAGCTCGGCCCACCGCGCGTAGAGGCGGTCGACCTCGTCCTGCTTCTCCTCGAGCGCCGCAAGGACCGCGACGAGCTTCAGCGCGTCGCTCGCGTGGTCCGGATGCTCGCTTTCCTCGCGCAGGGCGTCGCGGGCAGCCTCGGCCGCCTGGACGCGCGCTTCGATTCCGTCGAGCTCCCGCTGCTCCTTGAAGCCGACGCGGCGTTTCCGCGCGGAGGGCTTCGCGGAAGTGCGGCGCGCCGGCGCGGCGCCTTTTCGCTCCGCGAACCACGCTTCCCACTGGTCGAGGCCGGCGAGCGCCGTGAGCGTCCCCCTGCCCTTCTCGTCCTTCCCGAACGCGAGGATGCGGTTCGTGACGCGGTCCAGGAAGTACCGGTCGTGCGTCACGAGGATGACGGCGCCCGGGAAATCCGCGAGGCAGTCCTCGAGCACCTGAAGCGTCGCGAGGTCGAGATCGTTCGTCGGCTCGTCGAGGACGAGGAGGTTCGTCTTCTTCAGCATGAGCCTCGCGAGGAGGAGGCGGCTCTGCTCGCCGCCCGAGAGGCGGGCGACCTTCATGTCTCTCTGCTCTTCCTTGAACAGGAACCGGTCGAGGTAGCTCCGGATGTGGACGAGCGCGCCGCGGTACTCGACGTGGTCGCCCTCGGGGCAGATCGTCCTCGAGACCGTCGAGTCCGGGTCGAGGCTCTCGCGGCCCTGCTCGAACGTGACCGGCTGGAGGTTCTCCGCGCGGAAGACCTCGCCCGTGTCGGGCTGCTCCGTGCCGAGCAGGGTCCGGAGCAGCGTCGACTTGCCGCAGCCGTTCTGTCCGAGGAGGCCGATCCGGCTGTGCGGCGTCACGAGGAGGTCGAGGTGCGAGAAGAGGACGTTCGCGCCGTACGCCTTGCCGATTCCCTTGGCTTCGATGAGCCTCTTGGGGTTTTTCCCGGACGACTCAAAATCGAGTCGGACGCTCTGCGACCGGTTTCTCTCCGAAAGCTGGCCGACCTCGGTCTCGAGCGCGCCCGCCCTCTGGATGCGCGCCTGCTGCTTCGTCGAACGCGCCTTCGCGCCGCGGAGAAGCCACTCCGTCTCGCGCCGGAGCTGGTTCCGGAGCGACAGCTCGCGCTGCGCGTCGGTCGCGAGGCGCTCCTCCTTCACCCGGAGGTACGTCGCGTAGTCGCCGCGGACGTCGAGGAGACCGTTCGCGTTCCGCCGGTCGAGCTCGAGGATGCGGTTCGCGACGCGCTGCAGGAACACCCGGTCGTGCGTGACGGTCAGAGTCGCAAAGGGAGCGCGCGCGAGAAGCTCTTCCAGCCAGAGGATCGCGTCCACGTCGAGGTGGTTCGTGGGCTCGTCGAGGAGCAGGAGATCGGGCTTCCTCACGAGCTCGCGCGCGAGCGCGACGCGTTTCTTCCACCCTCCGGAGAGCGTCGCGACCAGCGTCCCGGCCGAGCGTCCCTCCGTCAGGAGCGAGAGCCGCGCCATGTACTCGTCCGCCGCGAACCCGGCTTCCCAGTCCTCCTCGCCGGCGTGCGCGCCCGCGGCGCCCTCGAGCACCGCATCGCGGATGGTCGCGCCCTCGCGGAAGACCGGCATCTGGGAGAGGTACCCGATGCGCAGCCCCCGCTGGGCCGAGCGCGTGCCCTCGTCCGGCGGGATCTCGCCCGCGAGGATGGCGAGCAGCGTCGACTTGCCTGCGCCGTTCGGGCCGATGAGGCCGATGCGGTCGCCCGAGTCCACGGAGCACCCGATCCCCTCGAACAGGGGATGGGAGCCAAAGGCCTTCGTGAGACCCGTCGTGGTGAGGAGGATTCCCATGGGGGGAGTGGCGGGGCCGACGGGGCTCGAACCCGCGACCTCAGGCGTGACAGGCCTGCGCTCTAACCAACTGAGCTACGACCCCGATTTTTCGTCCCAACGCAGGTGCGCGGCGGGAGGACGCGGAGTATACAGAGGTCGTGACCGGCTGCAAGCGCGCCACGACCTTGCTTCTCGTCGCCCTCTGGATCGCTCCGGCGCCCGGCGCCGAAGGAATGCGCATTCTGACGTTCGTGCCCGGAGTCGCCCAGGGGCGGCTCCCGGTGACGGTCGATCTCGGGTCCGCGCCTCCCCCGGCGGAGCTCCTGCTCGACGGCAAGAGCGTCTGCCGCGTGACGAGCCGCCGTCAGACCTGCACCGTGGACCTCGGGCCCGCGCCCCGCGTGCGGCTCCTCGAGCTCGTGCGCCGCGGGAGCGCCGGACGGGCCGAGCGCGTGCGCCGCTGGGTGAACAAGCCCTCCGTCGCGCGCGCCGAGGTCCTGCCGCGGACCGACTGCGTGAGGGCGAGCGGGCCGTGCACTCTGTCCGTCGCCTGGTCGCACGAGCAGGATCTGGACCCGGCTCTCCTCAGCGTCTCGATCGACGGGAAGAAGGCGTACGAGGGTCCGCCGAAGGACGTCGCGATCCCCTTCGCGGCCGAGCGGCCGGTGCGGGTCGTCGCCGTCGACCTCTCGTTCGTCGACGGCCAGAGGGCGTCCGAGACGCTTCTCATCGGGAGCGGCACGTCGAGCGCCGTCGAGGCCCCGCTCAACGCCGTCGTCGTGTCGGCCCGGGGCAAGGAGGGCGCCGCGCGATCCGCGCCCGCCACGCTCGGCGGAAGGCTCGTCCGCGCCGCCGAGCCCGGCGAGAGCGACCTCCTCTTCTTCGTCGCACCGTCTGCGGTTCCGAAACTCCTCGCCCTCGAAGCGGGAGCACAGAAGTCGTTCTCGAAAACGAACTCGAGGCTCGCGAAGCTCCTCGAAGACGTCACGCACGTGATTCACTTCTCCCCGCTCGCGACCCGCGCCTCCTATCGCACCGCCGCGGAAGTCTCGGACCGCCTCTTCCGCCTGCAAGGCTTCGACTGCACGCCGGGCTCCGGCCACCGCGAGCTCATCCTGCCCTGCGTCGACGCGAGCGTCCTCACGGGCGGCCAGTACCGTCTCGCGGCCACCGTCACGTCGGGAGCCTTCGTGCGCGCGGCCACGCCGCGGCGACGCGTTGCCGTCGTCGTCCTCGGCGACGACGAAAGCAGCCTCGACGAGAGCGTCTTCGGGCCCACCGAGGCGCGCGCGTACCTGTCGGAAATCTTCGTCCCGCTCGTCGTGTGGCGGCTCGGCCGCGCCGGGGGCGGCGCCTGGGGCGAAGGCCGCCGCGTCTCGACGCCCCAGGAATTCGTCGACGCGTGGGCGTCGCTGCGCGCCGAGCTCGACGCGCAGCAGATCTGCTGGGTCGCCGAGGACCTGGACCCGGCGTCCTTCCGGCTCGCGGCCGGGGACGAAGGGCTCGTCCTCGCGGGCCGCGGCGCGGGGGCCGAGCCGCTCGTCGTCGCTTCGGCCGCGGAACCCGAGGAGCCGGGCACGCCCGTCGCCTCAACCGCGGCCGCGCCCGGGAAGCAGCCTTCGAAAAAGAGCGTCACCGCCTCGCAGGAAGTCGGCCTCGTGAACCTCGACGCGTTCGTCGTGGACGGGAAGGGCAGGCGCGTCACGGGCCTCAAGGCCTCGGACTTCACGCTCCGCGTCGGGGGGAAGCCCGTCGCGATCACGAACTTCTCCGAGTACGCGCCTCCGGCCGGCGCGCCCCCCGGGGCCACGTCGCTCGCGCCCCCGGCGCCCGGCGAAACCGCCGCCGCGCCCGCGGAGAGGCCGAAGCGCCGCGTCGTTCTCTTCGTCGACCGGCTGACGCTCGGCGACAGGCGCCGCAGCGCGCGCTTCTTCGGCTCCGTGAAGGACTTCGTCGTCCGCACGATCCAGCCCGGGGACGAGGCTGCCGTCCTGACGTTCGACGAGTCCCTCGCGACGCGGGTCGCGTTCACCGGCGACACCTTCGCGATCCTCAAGGCTCTCGACGACCTCACGAAGGAGAGCGCGCGGCCTCCGGCCGCCCTCACCGGCGTCGAGAACACCGAGAAGCTCGTGGCGGAGATCGCGCAGGCCGAGCGCGAGATGGCCCAGCGCGAATCCGGGAGAGGCGGCATCGCCACCTCGACGATTCCCACGGAAGCGGTGGCGCCGCAGGCCGCGCCGATCAGTGGGACGATCCTCGCCGAGATGCGTGGCCTCGCGGCGCAGGAGTGGGGCCGCACGAAGAACAAGGCCGCCGCGCTCAGGGCCGTCCTCACGGCTCTCGGCGGCCTCGACGGACGGCGCGTCCTCGTCATCGCGTCGCACCGGCTCTCGCGCTGGTCCGGCATGGAGTACTTCCTCACGAAACGGCTGGACGTGGACGTCCAGGTCCCGCCGGACGCCCACGAGTTCGACGCGCGCCAGATCCTCCTCGATCTCTCCGAGGCCGCGAACGCGTACGGCGTGACGCTGCACGGCCTGTACCCCGAGGCCGGGGGGGATTTCGACCTCTCCGTCATGCAGGCCTCGGTGCCGCAGTTCACGGGGCAGACCATGAACGGGCGGCGCGGGATCTGGATCGACGCGAACGAGAACGAGGGCCTCCACCTCGCCGTGGATCCCACGGGCGGGGTCGTGGGCTTCGGCGCCGAGCAGGCGGGCGACGCGCTCGCCGGCGCGGCCGTGGATCTTGAGTCGTTCTATTCGCTCGGCTTCCCCGTCGAGGGCCTCACGGGCGGAAAGCCTCTCGAGATCGACCTCAAGGTCGCGGCGCCCGGCGCGAAGGTGCGGACGCGCCGCGCCGTCGCTCTGCGCAGCGCCGTGGACCGCGCCATCGACCGCACCGTGTCGAACCTCTTCAGCAGGGCCGCGGCGCCGGGGCTCCCGATCCAGGCGCGCGTGACGTCCACGACGCCCGCCGAGAAGGGCCGCGTGAAGGTCGCCTTCGAGGTGACGATCCCCGCTTCGTCGCTCGCGCTCCTCCCCGCGGCAAACGCCCGCGTCGCGAAGATCGCCGCCTTCGTCGCGCTGCTCGACAGGGGCGACGTCACCCAGGGCGCGCCGGTCCGCCAGGAATTCCGGACGGGCGAGGACGCGTTCGCCGACGCGGAGGGGATCTTCACGTTCACGAGCACGGCCGTCGTGAATCCGGGGGCCGTGATCTCGATCGGCATCCTCGACGAGGCGACGCAGGAATCGGGCTACGCCCGCATCGAGGTGCCGGGGGGCGCGAAGAAGTAGAAAGGGGGCCAGCCTTTCTCGGCAGCGGCACCAGCGGGCCTTGAATCGGAGATAAACGTAGTACAATTTCGACGGTGCGCTTCATCTGGCATCGAGAAAACGTTGCTCACGTCGCGCGCCACGGGCTGCAACCCGAGGAGGTCGAGGCGGTGTTCGACGCGAAGGACCTCGGCTTCGCGGCGTCTGGGCGGCGGGGACGGTGGATCGCCGAGGGAACCGTCGCGGGGCGCGCCTTGAGAGTCGCGTTCACGAGGAGCGGACCGGAAGAGATACACGTGATCACGGCATACCCGATTGGACGAAGGAGGCGGCGGACATGAAATCGAAGAGGAAGGGAACGCGCAAGACGTACCGCGAGCTCGGCGAGCTGCCGAACACCTTCGTCCCGCTTGAGGAAGCGAAGCGTACCCAGGCGCGCGATGCCGCGTGGATCGAGAAGCGGCTTGGGCCAGGGGTTCCGCGTATCACGCGCCGAGGTCGGCCGCCGAAGGGCGTGACCGTGGAGCCGGGGAGGATCCGTTCACTCCGGATTCCGGACTCGACGTGGCAGGCGCTGCAAGAACGGGCGAGGGCTTCGGGTCTCTCGACGAATACGGCGGTGCGACTCGCCGTGTTGTCGTGGACGGCGCACGCTGCCGAGCGCAGATAGGACGCCAGCCCTGCACAGTCGTGCGCGCGGCCAGGGAGCGAGCGCGCCCCTGATACACCCTCTCCCTTGCAAACGCGATTCGCCCGGCACCATCTTCATCCCGGATGCTGACCTTCCAGACGCTCCTCCTCGGAATCGTCGCGGGCCCCCGGGAGATCGACCTCGCGGCTCCCGCCGGGACGGCGGCCGTGGAGATCTTCCTTGACGGGGAGGGCGTCGCGCGGCGGACTGCGCCGCCCTGGACTTTTGCCGTGGATTTCGGCGCCGCGCCGGCGCCGCACCACCTCGACGCCGTCGCCCGCGACGCGCGGGGAGTCGAGCTCGGCCGCGTGCGCCAGCGCGTGAACCTCCCGAAGCCCGAGGCCGAGGCGGTGCTCGCCCTCCTCCCCGGAAAGGGCGGCAAGGGGCGCGTCGCCAGCCTTCGCTGGGAGGGCGCCGTGGGGA
>JBDTTJ010000029.1:0-18595 GCA_039930645.1 Acidobacteriota bacterium | reverse complement strand
CGCTCGGCCGGGTGTTCTTCGCGCGAGAGGCGGCCGTGCTCGACGACGATTCCGCGTTCCGCGCGCTCTCGGATCGCACGTTCGACCCGGAAGCGCGCGCGCTTCTCGCACCTGGCCCCGGGGCGGTCCCTGCACCGCGCGCGTCCCGCGGCTACGCGGTGGCGAGGGTGACGAAGGACGAGCCCGAGACTCTCGTGGTCGAGACGGCGACGTCCGCGGCGGCGACGCTCGTCGTCACGCGTTCGTGGGACGCGGGCTGGGAGGCGTGGCTCGACGGCGCGAGAGTCCCGCTCCGCCGCTGCGATCTCGCGCTGATGGCGGCCCTGGTCCCGGCCGGCGAGCACGCTCTCACGCTCGTATACCGGCCGGCGGCGTTCCGAGCGGGCGCCGCCCTCTCCGGGGCGTCGGTGCTCGTCCTCGTCGGCCTCGTCCTCGCGGGCCGGAAGGAGGACGGCGCGTGACGGGCGTCCCGGACGGGGCCCTCGTCGTCCTCTTCGGCGCCGTCGGCGCCGTCGCGGGCTCCTTCGCGAACGTCTGCATCCACCGCCTCCCGCGCGGCGAGTCGATCGTCCACCCGCCATCGCGGTGCCCGAAGTGCGGCACGCGCGTCGCGTGGCACGACAACGTCCCCGTCCTTTCGTGGCTCGTTCTCGGGGGCCGCTGCCGCGCGTGCCGCGCGCCGATTTCGCGGCGCTATCCGCTCGTGGAGGCGGCCGGCGCGGCGATCTTCGCGGGCGCGGCGCTCCTCTGGGGACCGACGCCGGTGGCGGCCGGCGGCGCGCTCCTCGGACTGGCGTGCCTGATCCTCGGCCTGACGGACCTCGAGACGCGGACCCTCCCGGACGAGATCACGCTCGGGGCCCTCGGGCTCGGCCTCCTCGTCGCGGCCGTGCGCGACCGCTCCGCCGCGGCGCCGGGCGAGCCGTTCCTCTCGGCGCATGGCCACCTCGCGGAGGCCGCGCTTGGCGCCGCGGCGGGCGCGGCGTTTCTCGAGCTCGTCCGGCGCGCGTATGCCGCCATACGCGGCGGGGACGGGATGGGCGGCGGGGACGTCAAGATGCTCGCGATGGCGGGGGCGTTCACCGGCCCCGCGGGCGTCTTCCTGACGCTCTTCTTCGCGTCGCTCGCCGGGACCGCGGTCGCGGGCGGCGCCGCTCTCGTCCGCCGGGTGAGATGGGCCCTCGCCTGCGCCGCCGCGAAGGGCGACGGGTCCGCCGCGTCCGCGTTCGCGCGCTCGGGCGGCCTCCTCGTGGGCCACGACGGACGGCTCGTCGCCGCGGGCGAGCGCTGGCGCGAGATCCCGGGCGCCGCGGGCGTCGGGGAGCCCTTCGCGGCCGACCGGCGCGCGGCGGGCCGTCTCCTCGCGTTCGTCCGGCGCGCGCGGGTCCGCGCCCGCGGCGGCGAGGGCTCGGCCTCGGGCCGGCTGCCCGTGGACGACGGCGCCGACTTCTTCCGCGTCCTCGCGGCCCGCGCCGCGCCGACGCCGGCGGGTCTCCTCGTCCTCCTCGCGCGAGTGGACGTTCCGTTCGGCGTCTTCCTCGCGGCGGGCGCGGTCCTCGCGTTCGCGTTCGGGCGTCCGGCTCTGGAGGCGATCTTCGGCCCGCTCTCGCCGCTTCCCTCGAGGCTCCTGCCGTGACGAGCCGTTCGTTCGAGCGCGAGGTGCGCAACGTGATCGTCGGCGGTCTCGTGACGCTGCTGTTTCTCGCGGGCACCGCGGCCGTCGTCCTCCGGAACACGACCGCGTGGGGGGTCGCGGAGAACGAGCGGCGGCTCGTGCGCGAGACCCGCGCGGCCGCCGGCGCGCTCGCGGCGGGGGGCAGCCCAGCCCGGGCGCTCGCCGACGACGCCGGCGCGGTGCGCGCGCTGCGCGAGGGCGGCGCCCGGAGTGCGGCCCTCTACGACGCGCGCGGCGCGCGGCTCGTCGACGCCCCGTACCTGCCGGGCGCGGGCGAGTCGCCCGTGCGCCTCTCCGCCGAGGATCTCGCGGCCACCGAGCCGCTCGTGCGCGACGCGGGCGAGGGCGCGGTCGTCCTCGCGCCGCTTCCGGGCGACGGGCGCGTCCTGCGCGTCGCCTGGAACGACCCCGACGTGGCGGCCGTACGCCGCAACGCGCGCATCGTCCTCGTCGCCGTCGCGGCGGCCGCGGCCGTCCTCGTCGTCCTCGTCGTCCCGTTTCTCAGACGGCTCATGGCGCCGATCGACGCGATCGCGGAGACGGCCCGCGGCGCCGGGGACCTCGTCCCGGAAGCCGTCCCCCGCGCCGCGCGCGACGAGGCCGAGGGCGCCGCGCAGACGTTCGCGCGGACGCTCGAGGCCCTCCGCAACCGCACGGTCGAGCTCGAGGCGCTGCGGCGCTCCGAGCAGCTCCGCGCCGACGCGCTGGCCGTGACGGCCGAGACGCTCGTGCGCTCGCATCCGGGAGGCCTCCTCGTCGTGGACGCCGCCGGACGGCTCGCCGAGGCGAACGGCCCCGCGCGCGCGGTGCTCGGCCTCGAGGACGCCGACCTGGGGCGCCCGGCCGCCGAGGCGCTCGCGGACATCCCGGTCCTCGCGTCCGCCGCCGAGCGGGCCCGGGTGGGCGCGCCGACGCTCTCGACGCAGTTCGCGCTCGGCGACGACACCGGCGGGCGCCTCCTCGAGGTGATCGCGGTCCCGATCCTCGACGCGGGACAGGCCGTTCTCGGGGCGCTCCTCTTCGTCGAGGACCGGACCCTGACCCGCAGGCTCGAGCGCGAGGTGTCGTCGCGGCGCGAGCTCGCGGCCCTCGGCGAGATGTCGGCGGGCATCGCGCACGAGTTCCGAAACGCCACGGGGACGATTCTCGGCTGGGCGCGCCTCGCGGCGCGGACGGAGGACGCCGCCGCCCGCGCGCGGCACCTCGCGGCGATCCAGGCCGAGGCCGAGCACATCGCGCGCGTGACGGGAGATTTCCTCTTCTTCGCGAAACCCGAGCGGCTCGAGACGGCGCCCTGCGACCTCGGCGCGCTCGCGCGGGAGATCGCCGCCGAGCAGAAGGTGATCACGCCGGCCGTGGACGTCTCGATCGCGGGGACGTTCGCGGCGGCCGAGGCCGACGCCGCGCTCGTCAAACGCGCCCTCGTGAACCTGGTGAAGAACGCCTGCGAGGCGGTGCTCGACCGGCCCGGCGGCGGCCGCATCGTCCTGTCGGGGGACGCGGGGGCGGGAACGGTCCGTGTCGCCGTCGAGGACGACGGGCCCGGCGTGCCGGAAGAGTCCGCCGCCAAGCTCTTCGTCCCGTTCTACTCGACGAAGGAGGCGGGCACCGGACTCGGGCTCGCGCTCGTCGCGAAGATCGCGGCGCTCCACCGCGGCAGCGTCTCGGTCGAGAGGTCCGCCGCCCTCGGCGGCGCGCGATTCGTGCTCTCGCTGCCGGCTGCGCGCTGAGGCGTCAGCCGGCGGCCGGCGCCCCGGGCGCCGGCTTGGCCGCGGCCTTCGTGCGCTTGTCGAGGAGGCCTCGGAACTGGTCCTTGTCGAGAGCCTTCTCGAAGGCCTCTTCCGACTCCACGGTCCCCGCGACGACGAGGTCCGCGAGGCTCTGGTCCATCCCGATCATGCCCGCGTTGCGGCCGGTCTGGATGAGCGTCGAGATCATCGCGGTCTTGCCCTCGCGGATGTTGTTCGAGAGCGCGGACGAACCGCGGAGGACCTCGAACGCGGCTGCTCGGCCGCCGCCCTTCTTCTTGAGGAGCACCTGCGCGACGACGCCCTTCAGGACCTCGGCCAGCACCGTCCGCACCTGCTCCTGCTCTTCGGCCGGGAAGCTGTCGATGAGGCGGTCGACCGCCTTCGCGGCGGAGTTGGTGTGGAGCGTCCCGAAGACGAGCAGGCCGGTCTCGGCCGCCTGCAGCGCCATCGACATCGTCTCGATGTCGCGCAGCTCGCCGACGAGGACGACGTCGGGGTCCTCGCGCAGCGCCGCCTTGAGGGCGCCCGAGAACGTCGGCGTGTCGAAGCCGAGCTCGCGGTGCGAGATGACGGACTTCGCGGGCCGGTGGATGAACTCGACGGGGTCCTCGATCGTGATGATGTGGGCGGCGCGCGTCCGGTTGATCCAGTCGAGGAGCGCCGCGAGCGTCGTGGACTTGCCCGAGCCCGTCGGGCCCGTCACGAGGACGAGGCCGCGCGTGATGCGCGCGACGTTCGCGACGAGCGCCGGGAGGCCGAGCTCCTCGATCGCGAGGACCCGCGGCGGAATCATGCGCAGGACGGCCCCCGAGCCGTGCTCCTGCCGGAACAGGTTCACGCGGAAGCGGGCGATCTCTCCCATCGCGTACGCGAAGTCCGTGTCGCCGGTCGCGCGCCACTCGCGCAGCGGCTTCTCGGGGGCGATCGGCACGAGAAGGCTCTCGAACTCCTCCTCGGTGAGCGTGCGCCACTTGAGGCGCTCGAGGTCGCCGTCCACGCGGACCATGGGCGGCGAGCCGACGGCGAGGTGGAGGTCCGACGCCTTCTTGTCGACCATGATCCGGAGCAGCTTGTCGACGCGGTTGACGCCCGCGTGGATCGAGGAGTTCATTCGAGCGCCTGTCTTTCCTCGGCGAGCAGCTTCTCGAACGGCTCCTTCTTGACGGCCTTCTCCATCGCGAGCTCCGGGTCCACCTTGCCCTCTTCGCACAGCTTCATGAGGGACTGGTCCATCGTGCACATGCCCGCGAGCTGGCCCGTCTGGAGCGCCGACGGGATCTGGTGGGTCTTGCCCTCGCGGATGAGCGCGGCGACGGCGGGCGTCGTGCGCAGGATCTCGAACGCGGCTACGCGCCCGGCGAAGCCGCGCCGCGGCAGGAGCGCCTGCGAGACAACGGCCTTGAGGGAGTCCGCGAGCATGACGCGGATCTGGCCCTGCTGCCCGGGGGGGAACGAGCTGATGACGCGGTCGACGGTCGAGGGCGCGTTCGTCGTGTGAAGGGTCCCGAGCACGAGGTGGCCCGTCTCGGACGCCGTGATCGCGAGCGAGATCGTCTCGAGGTCGCGCATCTCTCCCACGAGGATGACGTCGGGGTCCTCGCGCAGGGCGGCCTTGAGGGCGCGTGCGAAGGAGGCCGTCTGGTGCGGCACCTGCCGCTGATTCACGAGCGCTTCCTTGTTCAGGTGCACGAACTCGACGGGGTCCTCGACCGTGATGATGTGGCACGGCCGCGTCTCGTTGATCCGGTCGATGAGGGCCGCGAGCGTCGTGGACTTGCCGCACCCCGACGGGCCCGTCACGAGCACGAGCCCCTGCGTGAGCTTCAGGATGTCCGCCACGGTCGGGCCCGGAAGGCCGATCTCCTCGATCGTCGGGATCGTCTTCGGGACGATGCGGAAGCACGCGTCGAATCCCCCGCGCTGCGAGAAGAAATTCGCGCGGAAGCGGCCGAGGCCCGGGAGCTTCAGGCAGACGTCGATCTGCCGCTCCTTCTCGAGGCGCTTCCAGTCGTCCTCTGGCAGGACCTCGCGGATGAGCTGCGAGGCACGGGCGCGCGTCATGACCGGGGCGTCGACCGGCTCGAGGACGCCCTGCTGGCGGCGATGCGGGACGAAGCCGGTCGCGAGATGGAGGTCCGAGGCGCCGCGCTTGACGGTGTCCGCGAGGTATTCGACGAGGCGCGCCGAGTCGTTCCCGGCGAGCTCGACCGTCTGCACCTCGGCCTCGACCTCGGGCAGCGCGTCCCGCGCCTCGGTCCCCTTGAGAATGCCGACCGTCCGGCGGGCCTTCTCGCGCACCTTCCCGTCGAGGGCGGGCATCTGGGCCACGCGCGCGCAGATCCCCGCGATCTGGGTCTGCATTTTTTCGTCCGACGCGAGCTTGGCCATCGCGTCGAGGATCTCCATCTGGACGTCGGGCTGCGTGACGGCGGCCTTGAACGCGTCGAGGAGCGGCTGCGCGGCGCGCGGGTCGCCGAGGTCGCCGAGCGCGGAGACGGCCGGAATCGCCAGCTCCGGATCGCGCACGGCGGCGAGGACGCGCGTGAGGACGGCGTCGTCGCCCTTGCCGAGGTGGCCGAGCGTCTCGAGGGCGCGGGTCTTGACCCAGATGTCCTTGTCGTCGAGAAGGGAGATCCAGACCGGCAGCGCCTTGGGGTCGGCGAGGGCGAGCGTCATCTCCGAGGCCGCCTTGGCGAGCGCCGGGTCCGGATCCCGCGTGAGCTTCAGGAGCGCGTTCACGAAGCCCGGCAGCCCGTCGCGCGCCGTCTCGACGGCCCGGTCGCGCACCCAGACGTACGAGCCGCGGAAGTGCTCGAGGATCCGCCGCGCGAGGAGGTCCGGCGCGTAGGGGAGGAGCAGGCCGACCGTGCCGCTCCTCACGAGCGCGTTGCCGTCGGCAAGCAGCGGGACGATCTCGGGCGTGTGATCCTGCTTGGCCGCCGCGAGGAGCTTCTTGAGCGCCCCGAACGACGCCTCCATGACGCGCCCGCCGCCCGTGCGCGCCATCTGGAGGACGTCCGGGAAGTAGCTCTCGTTCGGGTTCTTCTCGAGGACCGCGAGCGCCGAGTAGCGGATCTCCTCGTTCTCGTCCTGCAGGAGCGGCACCGCGAGGCTGGCCGCGACGTCCGCGCTTCCCTCGAAGCTCATCTCGCTGACGGCCTTCAGCGCGCGCGCGCGAACCGCGGGGTTCGAAGCGGTCAGGACGCGCCGCGCGACGTCGAACGCGACCTGCGCCGGCAGCTCCTTCGCGAGCTCGAGCGCCGCGAGGCGCGCGAAATCGTCGCCGCGGGAGGCGACCTCCTGAAGGAAGGGCCCGAGCTGCGGGCCCGCGAGTTCCTTCAGGAAACGCATCACGGCCCGGCGCACGGCCTCCGACCGCGTCTTCAGGTGCGGGACGAGCGCCTCGAGACCCGCGCGGTCGTGGCGCCGTTTCAGGATCGCGAGGCCGGCCGCGCGGATCTCCGGCACGGAGTCGACGGCCGTCCACGCGACCCACTCGACGTCGGGCTTCGGGAGCGCCTGGAACTTCTCGAGCAGCTCCTTCTTCTGGTCCTCGCTCGTCCACTTGTGCTCGCGCAGCTGCACGACGAACGCCGGTTCCGACCGAAGCCCGCGCAGCTTCTCTAGCACGTCGTCCCGGACTCCATCGTGCCGCTATCGTAGCCGACCGCCGCCGATCGCCGGCGCCGCCCCGCCCCGGCGGCCCCTCCGGTGTTACGAAAAGTGTCACCTGACAGGACGCCGCCGGTGTCCCCGGTGCGGACGGACCTTCGAGAAGGGCCTTGTGCGACAATGAGTTGCGATCCCTGGTCTGGCCCCGGCACGAACCTCGCGTAGAAGGGAGCGGGAAACCATGATGATGAGCCTTCCGGACCTCGGCCGCCGCCCCGCGAACGGCCCCTCCGCCTCGGGCGCAAGGCGTGGCTTCTCGCTCGTCGAGCTGCTCGTCGTGATTTTCATCCTCGCGATCGTCTTCATCATCGGGGGGGGCGGAATCGCCCGCGCGTGGAAGGCACAGAGATTCCAGAGCGCCTCGACGGACATCAAAGTCCTGATGCAGCGCGGCCTGCCCGAGATGCAGCGGCGCAACATGGTCACGTTCGTGCGGGTCGGACCGCTCGTGAACACCGCGGCCGTGCGCTACATCCCGATCCGGCTGATCGGCGACGCGAACGGCAACGGGACGATGGACGCGGCCGCGAACCCGCCAACGGTGGCCTCCCCGGACCTCCTGCTCGACGAGTACGACATCGTCGTGATCGGCAAATCCGGCATCAAGGGCTCCACGGGCGTCTCACAGGACTTCTGCCTGTCCACCGAGGACATCACGAAGATCCAGTCGGTCCGCTGGTCGGACGACGACCCCGACTGGACGGTCGGCCGCGCCATCATGTGCGACTTCCAGGGGCGCGCGATCGACGTCACGACGGGCCGTCAGCTCGCCGGCGAGGCGACGCTCGTCCTCACGCACGTGGACGTCGTGAACCGGTCCTACAAGCCGGCGACGCGCTACCTTCTGAGCATCAACCCCGTCTGGAGCGTGCGCATCCGAAAGCAGACGACGACCGGCGACCCGACGGACTCCGCGGCCGTCTGGGTGGACCAGCAGGGAGGATGAGATGAAGCGAACGACGCGCGGGTCGAGCTTCATCGAGGTCCTCCTCGCGATGACGATCATGGCGCTCGTCCTCGTCGGGATCCTCCAGATGTTCTCCGTCTCGCTCATCATCAACAAGGGTTCGGCCGCGCGCACGCAGATGCTCTTCAAGTGCCAGCAGGTCGTCGAGAACATCCGGCTCTTCTACTACCTCACGCGGCAGGGCTCCACGACGCCGCCGGCCATCACGGAGAGCGGGCACGCGAGCGGCGCGGCGATGGCGACGCCCGGAGCTCTTCCGGACGTGCTCGGCGACGTCTCGAAGTCGTTCCTGCCCTACAACCAGGCCGAATCGGCGGCGTCGTGGGCCTACTGGGGCCCGGCCGGCGCGAACATCATGGAGCAGGAGAACGGCCCCTACAAGATCGCGTACACGGTCGCGCGCGACAACGTGCAGAACCTCTGGGTCATCACCGTCTCGGCGACGCCGACGGACGTCGCGACGGCGACGCGGTACTTCGGCGTCGACCTCAAGAGCGGCAAGAGAGTGGACTATGTGGCGCAGTTCCCGTAATCGCCGCGGCTTTACGCTCAATCGCCGCGGCTTTACCCTCATCGAGGCGATGGTGTCGCTTCTGCTGCTCGTCATCGTCCTGACGGTCGCGATGACGATGCTCTTCCAGATGCGCGCGTTCGCGGAACGCCAGCAATTCTTCATGCTGCCGCGGCAGGCCGCGCGCCGCGCCACGGACTACCTTTCGTACTACGTCGCGAGCGCGTCGGACGCCAACCTCGTCCAACGGAGCCCGAACGCCCTGATCATGTATTACAACCTGAACGGCAACGTCCTCCAGGCGTCTTACGACAACCTCACGGGGACCGAGACGGGCAACTCGGTCACGACGCCGAACGTCACGACGCAGTTCGGGGACATCGGGACGGACGTCATCACGCTCGTCTCGCCCATCAACCCGGCGAAGTACCGCGTCTCGGCGCCCTTCCCCGGTTTCGCCGCCGGCGTCAAGAACATCCGCGTCAACTTCCGCGGGGGCTGCGGCGGGCCCCTTGGGACCGACGACGTCACGAACCTGGCCCAGTTCAAGGCGATGACGGGCCTCGACGCCGCCAGCAGCGCCCTGCTCATGTTCGAGGACGCGAACGGGGAATGGTCCTATTTCCAGATTCCCGCCGTCGGCGGCTACATCTCTTCGAATTGCGCCGACGTGACGAACTACAGGAACATCCTCGTCCAGGCGGTCGTTCAGTCCGCCACGCTGCCCGCGCCGCCGAACGGCGGCACGGCGTTTACCGACCCCGTCGCCCTCGTCACGGGCCTGCAGTTCGTCTCGTTCCGCGTCAGGACCGACCCGGTCGACAACCTCCCGAAGCTCCAGCAGAAGATCGGCCTCTTCAACCGGAACACGGACAACCCGGGGACGGCGTTCGTGAACGTCATGGAGAACGTCGAGGACCTGCAGATCGCGTACGTCTACGCGAACGGCGACATCTGGAACAACACGGCCGCGCGAACGATCAGCCAGGCGAACGCAGGGGCCCAGTGCAACTCCGCGCCCTGCGACAACCGCGTCCCCACGCAGGCCGGGCCGGGCGCGGTCTCGACGGAGCCGCTCGACGTCACGGGCGTCATCGGCCTCCGGTTCTCGATCACGGCCCGCTCGCCGCGGATCTCGATCGGGGCCCGGCAGCTCACGAACGTGAACGTCACCGACGTGCTCACGACGACGACGAGCCAGCACTTCCGGCCCGCGTCCGAGAACCATCCGGTCACGATGGACCCGATGGCGCCCCTGCGGCCGCTCTACGACCTCTTCGACCACTATCGCGCGACGTCCACGATGCTTCTCCGCAACCGGACGCTCGGGAGCTGACGATGAAAACACGCGGCAGCGCGCTCGTCTCCGTGATCCTGGTTCTCCTCGTCCTGACGATCGTGGGCGTCGGGATCGCGTACTTCACGTCGATGGAGGACCGGCTCTCCGGCAACACGCGCATCGCGAAAGCCGGCTTCTACGCCGCCGACGCGGGGCTGCGCCGGGCCGAGGTGGTCCTCTCCGGCCTCTCCGCCCTCTCCGGAACGTGCGCGCCCGTGTCGCTGAACAACGTCCTTCAGACCGGCTCGACGCCCACCCTGGCGGTGCCGGGCGGCGGCTACACCGCCATCCCGCTCGACCTCACGGGAATTTCGACGGCCGGCTGCCTCGGCCCCCTCGGCATCGCGCAACAGAAGTTCTACAACGTCCCCGTCCCCGTCGTCGGCGCTACGCCCGTCGTCGACCGTGCGACGTACTCCCTCTACGTCCGAAACAACGTCGACGACGCGTCCGGTGACGCCACGGTGGACAACGACGGGCTCATCAACGTCGTGTCCGTCGGGACCGTCACCCTCACGGCCGGCACGACGCTGACGCGGATTCTCGAGGAGCAGCTCCTCCTCACGACGGGCGGCGCTTTCGGGAGCAGCCAGAAAAACCTGAACGCGGGCGGGACCGGCACCGCCCAGAAGAAGAGCATCTGATGCGACGAGCGCCGTTCCGCATTCCCGACCGCCTCCGGCGCGCCTGCGCGTTCCTGCTCCTCGCCGTCATGGCGTTCGGCGGGGCCGGCTCGGCGCCCGCGGCCGCGACCGAGGGCTTCGACCCCCTCCGGCAGATCACGGCGCAGCTCCTCCGCGCGAACCTCCTCATCCTCCAGGACATCAGCGGTTCCATGAAGCTCGACGTGTACGGAAACCTCCTCACGGAAGGGGAGGATTCCGTCGGCCGCCTCGTCTGGAACGTCAGCTGTCTCGACACCAGTCCGGGCGCGACGCCGACGCCGACGGCGACCCCGACGTCCACGTCGACACCCACGTCGACGGCGACGTTCACGTTCACGGCGACCGCGACGCCCACGTACACGTTCACCCCGACCGAAACGGCGACGTCCACGCCGACGTCCACGCCGACCGTCACGTCGACCGCGACGTCCACGCCGACTCCCACGTCGACGCCGACGTCGACGGACACGCCCACCGCGACGCCGACCCCGACGTCGACGCCGACCTCCACGTCGACGCCGACGTCCACCCAGACGCCCACGTGGACGCCCACTTCCACGGCGACCCCGACGAACACGTCGACCGTCTCGCCGACGGTCACGCCGACGTCCACCGTCACGCCGACGTGGACGGGCACGATGACGCCGTCGAACACCCCGACGACGACGCCGACGCCGACGAACACGCCGACGTTCACGAACACGTACACGAGGACGTCTACCCCGACCTTCACGAGGACGTCGACGCCCTCGAAGACGCCGACGAAGACGCCGACGCGGACGAACACGTCGACGAAGACGAGAACCCCGACCTTCACGCGGACGCCCACGAAGACGCCGACGCCCACGAGGACGCCGACGCCGACGCCGACGCCGACGTTCACGTACACCTACACGACGACGTACACGCTCACCTACACGTACACACGGACGCCCACCGTCACGCCGACGTCGACGTATACGAAGACGTTCACGAACACCCCCACGGTGACGCCGACGCCGACGACGACGCCGACGTCCACGATCACGCCCACGAACACGCCGACGACGACGGGCACGAACACGCCGACGAAGACGCCGACGCCCACGAACACCCCGACGTCGACGATCACGCCCACGTCCACGCCCACGAGCACGTTTACGTACACGTTCACGTCCACGCCGACGTCCACGAAGACGCCGACGCCGACGCCGACGAACACCTACACGGTGACGTTCACGCTCACGGTGACGCCGACGTCCACGTACACGCCCACGGTCACGTCGACGTCGACGCCGACGCCCACGAAAACGCCCACGTCCACGACGACGCCCACGAAGACGCCCACGGTGACGCCGACGTCCACGAACTCGCCGACGTCGACGCCCACGTCGACCCCGTCCATCACGCCGACGACGACGAACACGTACACGTACACGTCGACCGCGACGCCGACGTCGACCGACACGCCGACGACGACGCCCACGCCTACGATCACGCCGACGTTCACGAAGACGAAGTCGTTCCTCGACCTGCCGCGCGACCCGCTCGTGAGGCCGGGAGAGCGGTTCGAAGAGCGCATCGCCTCGGCGCGTCCGGCGCCCGCGCCGGCCCAGAAGTGGGGGCTCCCGCAGCCGGTCGCGGTCGTCGCCATGGCCGGCGGCGGAGCGGCCCGGTTCGGCCTCGCCGCGCTCCTCGCGCCCGCGACGCCGGTGCCGACGCCGTTCCCCGCGGGACAGGCGGGCTGCCACCGCTGGAAGTACGCGCTGCACTGGGACCGCCCGGCGCGCCTCGCCACGCTGAAGAACGCGCTCGGCAACTCGGTCACGATCCAGAAGAACTTCAAGGCGCCGGGCGGCGGCGCGCAGGACGACTGGCCGGACCCGATCGCCCATAGCGTGAAATGGACCACCGACGTTGCGAACCCCGGTGGAATCCCGAACGCGGGCGCGTGGGACTACAAGAACCCGCCGGCGGCCGCGGGCGTGTCGTTCGCGTACGACCACGACTGCGACGACTTCCTGAAGGGCGGCCCCGCGTGCGGCGCGCCGAAGCCGGGCGACCCGGACGGCGAGCATCCCGGGATCTGGTACACGATCGGCCCGGCCGACGGCGCCGGCGAGATCGTCGATTGGTCGTGGACGCTCAACTACGGCTACGGCAAGGCGCCCGGTAACGACATCATCTACGGCCTCGATCCGGGGCCGCCGCTCCCCGTCTACGACTTCACGTCGGTCGTCCCCGCGACGCCGCCGAATCCGCCCGCGAGCAACCTGGGCGACTCGATCCCCGGAATCACAGGCACGCCGCTCGCGTTCCCGGACACCTGGACGACCCGGGGCGGCCTGCCGATCACCGTTCAGGCCGTGGCCGGGGTCGGGGGCGCGAACCAGCCGACCTGGCAGACGCTGCTGCCGTCCGACGTCGTCGGGGATACGCGGAACAATGTCAACTGGGGTCTCATGACGTTCTCCGACGTGTCGGTGGATCCAAGTCAGGCGAAGTGGTGCGCCGACTCCTTGAACTATGAGGTAAAGGTCGCCATCAAGTCGGACGACTCGGGCGACGTCACGGCGATCGAGGAATACCTGCGCCTCAAGTACTACTCGAGCGGCTCGCACCCGGGCCTGTCGGCCGCGGGCGGCACGCCGACGAAGGGCGCGATCGAGCGCGCGGGCGCGTCGCTCAAGACGTCCTGGGACGCCGACCCGAAGCAGCGTTGCGCGCGCCCCTGGGGCGTCATCCTCTGCACGGACGGGCTCTCGAACACGTGCAACACCGGCGCGGCGCCCGACGCCGAATGGGTCGCGGGCGCCGGAAACACGCCGTGCGAGAACGACGTTCCCGGCACGGACTTCCCGAATTACCCGCCCGGTGCGGCCGAGGCCGTCTACAACGCGGTCATGACGGCGGGCGGCGGCGCCGCGATCATCAAGCCGCGCACGTATGCGATCGGCATCGCGCCCGAGGTCGGCCGCTGCGAGCTGAACCGCATTGCCTACCGTGGCCGCACCGACGCGGGCGCGCCTGAAAAGGACGCGGGCTTCCTCCTCTACGATCCGACGGACCCGCCGCCGATCAAGGGCGACTTCGACCTGCCACACATCAACCCGCCTCTCGACGAAAGCGGCGGCGGCCCGGCGCCCGTGCCAAACCGCTTCCGGTTCGACCAGGCGCCGCCGGTCAGCAAGGACTACGCGTTCTTCGCGCTCGACACGGGGGCGATCGTCGACGCCTTCCAGGCGATCGTCGCGTCGACCGCGCGCGGCGACTACTCCACGAGCGCCCCGGTCTCCGGCGCGGCAGTCTCGGCGGGCTCGATCGTCCTGCTGCCCTCGACGGAGTACCCGAAGTGGCGCGGCCACCTGCGCGCTCTGGACACGACGAAGGTGCCCGCGTCGGTGGGCTACGAGAAATGGGACGCCGGCGACGTGCTCGTGAACCCGACGCAGCCGTGGCATCCGACCGTCGACACGCGCGCCATCTACACGTGGGACCCGGCGGACGGGAGGCTGATTCCCGTCGACACGAACGGGTCGAACGTCGCCGATATGGCGGCGCTCGCGGGAGACCCGGCCTTCACGGCGAACGTCGTGGACTTCATCCGCGGCAACGACGGCACCCTCACGGGGAAGAAGCGGTCCTGGATCCTCGGGCCGGCGATCAACTCGACGCCCGCGGTCGTGGGCCCGCCCTACCTCTACAAGCAGGCCGGCAACGTCTCCGACCACAAGCCGTTCGAAAAGACGTACGGGTCGCGGCGCGCGCTCGCCTGGGTCGGCGCGGACGACGGCATGCTCCACGCGTTCGACTTCGACGACGGCACCGAGATTCTCGCGCTGCTGCCGCCGAACCTTCTCGCGAACCAGATTGAGCTTTTCAAGAACTATCCGACGGGCGTTTCGGATACGGGGCAAAAGAGGTCTCTTGACCTGCACATCTGGGGCGTCGCGAACTCGTTCCGGTTCGCGGACGTCTTGTTCGGAACGGGCTACAAGACCGTCGGCATCCTCACCGAGGGCCCCGCGGGAGACATGGTCGCGGCGCTCGACGTGACGCATCCGTACCCCGGGCGCGCCGCGGTGGGGCCGAGTCCCGCGATCCCGGCCGACCAGAACTACTCCGCCGCGAAGCCCGTCGAGATCCTCTGGACCAAGACATCGGACCCGAACCCGCTGGTGGGCTTCCCCGGTCTGCACCGCAGCTGGAGCCTGGCCGCGATCGCGCCGGACTCCTTCTCCACGAGCCGGATGTTCTTCGGCGCGGGCATCAACCCCGCGAGCCTCTACAGCGCGCAGAAGGATGCGACGCTCTTCATCGTCGACCCGACGGACGGCACGCTGAACCAGACGGCGACGATTCCGCTGACCGCCGCGCCGAGCCCCCTCGTGGGCCAGCAGACGTTCGCGGACTCGGTGTTCCTCTCGACGAAGGTGTCGGGCTACCTGCCCGACAACGTTGCGAACCTCTCGGTCCAGGCCGACACGGACGGCCGCGCGTGGTTCACATACGGCAACTTCGCCGCCGGCACGGCGACGTCCAAGATCGGCATCGACCTCAACTTCGCCTCCGGAACGACGACGGTCAAGAACGCGGCCGGTCAAATCGTCTCGGCGGTCTCCGGTCCGGCTTCGCCGCAGCCGATCTACTACTCTCCTTCCGCGACGGGCCAGGGCACGACGGGCTGCCAGATCTACGCCCTCGCGAGCGGCAGCCTCTACGAGACGAGCCCGGCGGTCTCCGGCTGGAACGTGAACCGCAGCGGCGCTCCGCTCGCCCCGTTCCCGGCCGGGCTGCCGTCGTTCACGCCGTATCTCTACATCGGCGTGAACCCGAAGAAGATCACGGACGGAGCCTTCGCGGCGGTGCCGATCGGAAAGGACCCCCAGCACCAGTTCGTCGTCAAGCAGCGGATCGGCGGCGAGGTGGCCGAGGCGATCGACCTGCCGGCCGGGGACCCGGCGCTCACGGGGACGCCGGCGTTCACGAAGCTCGGGATCCACACGCAGGTCACGTCCTCGCCGATCATGATCGTGGACCAGACGGGCAAGGGCCTGGAACAGGCCCTGTTCCTCCTTTACGACCCCGACAACGGCTGCAACGGCATCTCGTACGTCGTGATCCTCACGTTCAAGATCCCGGCGAACTGCGACAAGCCGGCGGTCGCCCAGATTCAGGTCTTCGGCGCCGGACCGGGCGCGGCCAGCGGCTTCACGCTCACGTCGGACAAGCTCTTCGCGTCCAAGTCCGGCGTCGGCAAGGGTCAGACGGCCGGCTTGCAGCAAGTCGACGTGCCCGTGAACACGCTGTCCGGCGCTCCGGCCTTCATGCCGATCTGGTGGAGAGACGTGAAGTAAGAGCTCGGCGCCGGTCCCGCTAAGATCCCACGCATGGACGCGGGACCGGCCCGCCGGCGCTCCGCCGGCTTCTCACTCGTGGAACTGCTCGTGACGCTCGCCGTCCTCGGGCTCGCGGTCTGGCTGGTCCTCCGCCTCGTGGACCGGCGGACGCGCGTCGCGGCCCCCGACGGATCGGGCTCCCGGACGGCCGGCGTCGGCGAGGCGTCGCTCCGGGCGATCGTGAACGACGTCCGCGTCGCCGGCACCGGCGGCCTCTCGGCCGCCGACGCGTTGCGCCCGGTCGAGGACAACACGACGTCAGCGGGCCGGTATCTCTACCGGACCGCCAACGGCGGCACCGTCGTCGTGCGGAACGGAACGGACCAGCTCGGATTGCGCGGCGTGATCCGGTCGCCCCTCGTGGCGCTCGGCGCTCGGGACGAGGTTTCGGGGGAGCTTCTCTCGGACCGCGTGCGCGCCAGGCCGGACGCCACGGCCGTGCGGCTTCCGGCCGGCAAGGCCGCCGGAGCGATCCGGGCGCGCCTCTCCGAAGCGGCGCCGCCGCGCAAGACGTTCTTCCTGCTCCGCGACGCCGCGGGCCGCTGGGCCGTCGCGCGCGTCGTCTCCGCGGCCGATGGCTCGCCGGAATCGGCGCTCGACGTCGTCCTCGACTTCACCGACGGCGACGCCCGCGCGCTCAACCACGGGAGAGATCCGGGCGCCGCCGCGCGCCTCGGGGACGTGTCGGCCGGCGGCGTCTTCGACGACCTCGTCTGGTTCGTGGCGCAGGGTGAGGAAGGGAGGCCGCCGGACTTCGTGATGACGAACGACCCGCCGTCCCTCGGGTTTCCGCACCCGTATCTCGCCGCCGGGACGGGCGTCGGGGGCGACCGCTGGGACGTGCGGCGCGCGGGGGAGGACGTCGAGGATCTGCAGGTCGGGTGGGGCTTCGCCGGCCCCTCGGGCACGGCCTGGCGCGGCGACGCCGCGGGCTCGGCGGCGCCTCTGGCCGGCGAGCTCTCGGACGCGGCGGGCCGGGCCGGGATCAAGGCGATCAAGGTCGCGCTCACGGTGAAGTCGGCCCACCGCATCGTCCGGAGCGCGGGCGCTCCGGCCCCGGAATTCTCCCGCCTGTTCAACGCGGCCCCCTTCGGGAAGATTCCGGGCGCCGCTCCGGTCGGCTGGGACGCCGTCCCGGGGCGGCGCGTGAGCTTCGACCGCGAGACACGCGAAGCAGTCGTCGCGCCGCCCGCGCTTCTCGAAGCGGGCCCATGACGCCCGCACGGGTGTAAAATCGCGGATGCGGTTCGTACAAAGGGAGGGTCCATGCGACGGCTTCTGATCGCCACGGCGGTCTTCGCGGTCTGGGCGGGTGTGGCCGCGGCCGACGAGATCTGGCTCAAGGATGGCCGCTCGATCACGACGAGGAAACCCGTCGTGAAAAAGGGCGCGAACGCTCTTATCACGACGGCCGACGGCGTCCTCGTCTCCGTCCCGCTTTCGGAGATCGACCAGGCGAAGACGGCGGAGGCGAGGGCGCGCGCCGCGGCGCCCGCCCCCGCGCCCACGCCGAACATCATGAAGCCCATGACGCCGGCCGAGGCCGCCCGCCAGAAAAGCCCGCGTAAGGCCGTCGTCACGCTGACGGACGACTCGGTGGCGCACGGGCTCGGAGACGAGGGGGGCGAGCGCAAGGCGGCCGACGGCGAGGGAAGGGTCGAGATGGCGAACACGACCGCGACGCGCGGCAAGGACGGCTACGCGTTCACGGGCACGGTGATCAACAGCGGCTCCGGTCCGGTGACGGGCGTTTCCGTGACGATCGAGTCGGTCGGCAAGGACGGCAAGACGTTCTCGTCGACGTTCGCGACGGTCGCCAAGGACGCGCTCGGCCCGGGCGAGAAGTCGACGTTCACGGCGAGCGCGCAGCTGGAGGGCGAGGCCGCATCGTTCCGCTACATGCCGCGCTGGCAGGTTCCGATCCCCGAGAAGACAGAGGACGAGAAGGCGAAGGCCCGGGCCGCCGGAACGGGGGCGAAGAGCGACGCCGCGGCCGAGGGCGAGCCGACGCCGGCCCCGACGCCGCCGCCCGCGCCCACGCTCGTGCCGATCCCGCGCCCGGACGTCGCGCCGCCTTCGGCGAGCGGACCCGTGGGGAACCCGGCGAACGGAACGTTCCTGCCGCCGCCCGACGGCCCGCGGACGACGGCCAGGCCGCCGTCCACCTGAGCGCGCGGCCGGGCCGGCCGTGATGAGCGCGGAAATCCTGCTCGTCGAGGACCGCGAGTCGCTGCGCGCGATGCTCGCCGAGACCCTTACGAACGAGGGCTACTCGGTGGAGGCCGTCGCGACCGGCGAGGAGGCCGTTCGCCGACTCGGCGAGGGCCGCCGCTACGGCCTCGTCCTGACGGACCTGAAGATGCCCGGAGCCGACGGCATCGCGGTTCTCAAGGCCGCCGTCGCCGGGGACCCGTCCGTCCCGGTCGTCGTCCTCACGGGCTTCGGGACGGTCGAGACCGCGGTCACGGCGATGAAGAGCGGCGCGGCCGACTTCCTGAGCAAGCCCGTCGACCCGGACCTCCTGCTTCTCCTCGTCGAGCGCCACGTGCGGGCGCGCCGGTCGGCGGTCGCACGCGTCCTGCTCGCCGAGGAGGCCGGACTCGCGGGCATGCCGCAGATCGTCGGCTCCTCGCGCGC
>JBDTTJ010000028.1:0-18605 GCA_039930645.1 Acidobacteriota bacterium | reverse complement strand
GTCCTGAGCACCTTCCTGGCCGTCTTCGGCCTCGGGGCGGTGGTCGGTGCGGTCGGCACGGCCGGCTTCGGACACGTCAAGCGTCGCGGCGCCGTCGCGGTCTCCATGCAGATGACGCTCGGCGCCGTCATGATCGGGTTCTCCCTCTCGCGCTCGAAGTGGCTCTCGCTCGGCCTCCTCTTCTGCGCGGGCGCGGCGCTCATGATCGTCTTCGCGATGTTCATGACGCTCGTTCAGACGAACGTGGACGACGCGCTGCGCGGCCGGGTCGTGAGCGTCTACTCGCTCGCGTTCCGCGGGGCGATGCCGCTCGGCAGCGTCATCGCGGGCTTCCTCGTCGGCATCATGCCGACGCCCTGGGTTCTCGCGGGGAACGGGCTGCTCTTGCTCCTGGTGGGAACGACGGTGTTCCTTCGCAACCACCCGGAGGGAGTTCCGAACCTATAGGCGGGGAAAACCCTTCCCGTGTTTCCCCCGCGGCCCCTTCCGGGGTCAGGGCCAGCTTCTCCAGTCGGTCGTCTCCATCTCGAGAGCGACGGCGCGCTTGCCGCGCCGCATGTTCAGGAACACGCGCTTCGGCACCCAGGGCGGCGCGACGTCGGCGCGCACCTGCGGGAGCGGCTCGAACGTGGCGCGGATGAAGGCGATGTCCAGGATTCGCGGGTCGACCGTCGTCTTGACCTCGAGGTAGGCGGCAGTCTTCGTCTTCGGGTCGAAGAAGAGGACCGCGTCGTCCAGAGGGCGGCCGAGGCCGCGGCCGTGCATTCGCACGAGGCCCGGGTGGTCCGCCTCGGGGGGGAGGACCTCGGCGTTCTTGGCCCACTCGGCCACGCGCTCGGGGGAGAGGCGCGCGTAGTACTGCATGAGGTCCTGCGCGATCTCCGAGAGGCGCTCCTCCTCGATGCCCGTCGTCGGGGCGTAGATCCGCGCCCGGGGGTCGTTCTCGGCGAACGGCGTGGGCTCGGCCGGCTTGTCGAACTTGACCGTCTTCTTGACGAGGCCGCCGTCGGGCCCGAGATGGACGTCCTCGACCTTCAACATCCGGATCGACCCGTCCACCTTCATCTCGGTCTTGAGACGCCACTGGTAGTTCGAGAGGCGCTCGCGCTCGCGCCGGAGGCCCGGTCCGACGTCCAGCTTGGACGGCGTGGGGTCTTGCGCGCCGAGGGGCAACGCGATCAGAGTGGCGAGGAAGAACACGGAGGTCCGGAGCCGCATCACGCGGGCATGGTGCCACACCTCCGACGGAGGACCCATGAGGTTCGAGACGCTGGCGGTTCACGCGGGACGGAAACAGGAAGCGGGGACGGGTTCCGTCGCGCCTCCAATCTATCTCTCGACGACGTTCGAGCGCGGCGAGACGGGCGTGCCGCTGGGCGGCCACACGTACATCCGCGAGTCGAATCCCATGCAGACGCTTCTCGAGGACGCGCTCGCGCCCCTCGAGGGCGGCGACGCGGCCCTCGTCCTCGGCTCGGGGATGGCGGCGGGGGTCGCCGTGTTCCAGGCGCTCCCGCGCGGCGCTCACGTTCTCCTGCCCGACGACGCGTACTACGGCTGGCGCGCGGTCGGGGAGGAGTTCTTTCCGGCGTGGGGCCTCACCGCCTCGTTCTGCGCGATGGACGACCTTGCGGCCGTCGCGAAGGCGATCCGCCCGGAGACGAAACTGGTCCTCGTGGAGTCGCCGTCCAACCCCCTCATGAAGGTCGCCGATCTCGCGGCGATCGCGGCGCTCGCGAAGAAGGCGGGCTCATTCACGCTCGTCGACAACACGTTCGCGACGCCCGCGCTGCAGCGGCCGCTCGACCTCGGGGCCGACGTCGCGCTCCACTCGGCGACGAAGTACTTCGGCGGCCACAGCGACGTGCAGGGGGGCGCGCTCGTCTTTCTCCGGAGGGACGACCTCTTCGCGAAGGTCGCGCACGTACGGCATCTCCTCGGCGCGGTGCTCGCGCCGTTCAACGCCTGGCTCGTCCTGCGCGGGCTGCGCTCGCTTGCCGTGAGGATGAACGCGCACAGCGCGAACGCTCTCGCGGTCGCGCGCGCGCTCGAGGCGCACCCGAAGGTCGCGCGCGTGAACTACCCGGGCCTCGTCTCGCACCCCGGCCACGCCGTGGCGGCGAAGCAGATGTCGGGCTTCGGCGGGATGCTGTCCTTCCACGTGAAGGGCGGGCGCGACGCCGCGATCGCCGCTGCCGGACGAGCGCGGCTCTTCGTCCGTGCCACGTCGCTCGGCTGCGTCGAGAGCCTCCTCGAGCACCGCGCGACCAGCGAGGGGCCGGCGTCGACGACGCCGCAGGACCTTCTGCGGGCATCCATCGGGCTCGAGCACCCGGACGACCTGATCGCGGACCTGGATCAGGCGCTCGGCTAGACGCGGCGCTCCATCTGCATCCTGGCGGCAGCCTCTCGTTGACTTTGTTTTACTATTCCACGTTACGAGGTCCGGAACCGTGACAGATCGCGCGGAACGCAGACGCAAAACGCGAAAGAATAGTCCGGCTCGATCTTCTGAAACGCCGCCGGCGACGAACGCTGCCGAACGCGACGAGCTGGGCGGCGGTGGGTCGTTTCCGATCGTTGGGGTCGGTGCCTCAGCCGGGGGGCTCGAGGCGTTCACCCAGCTGCTCTCGGCTCTACCGCGGCAAACCGGCCTGGGGTTCGTGCTGGTGCAGCATCTCGATCCGGATCATCAAAGCGCTCTGACGGGGATTCTTTCCCGCGCCACGTCCCTTCCGGTGCGCGAGATCACGAACGATGAGAGGGTCCGAGTCGATCACGTCTATGTCATTCCCCCGGACACCAATTTGACCATCGCCAAGGGAGTTTTGAAGATTGAGCGGAGCCGGCGGACAGGCGGGCCCCATCGATCCATTGATACGTTCTTTGAATCGCTGGCGCAGGACCAGCGGGAACGTGCCGTGGGCGTGGTCCTGTCTGGCACGGCGAATGACGGCACGATGGGCCTCGAGGCCATCAAGGCCGAGGGCGGGATCACCTTCGCACAGGATGATTCGGCTAAACACAACTCGATGCCTCGCAGCGCGGTGGCGGCCGGGTGCGTGGATCTCATTCTTTCGCCGGCAGAGATATCGAAGGAGCTCGTGCGAATTGCGAGTCATCCTTATGTCTCAGGGCAATCGCTGCTCACGTTGGCGACGATGCCCGTGCACGCAAATCCGGCGGATGCCGAGGCTGACGGGGGCCGCGAGGGGGGGGCGGGCTCCGGCAACGCGCAAAACGGCTACAACAAGATCCTTCTGCTCCTGCGCTCCCATTCCGGCGTGGACTTCTCGCTCTATAAACCCACCACGATCCAGCGGCGCATGGCCCGGCGCCTGATGCTCAACAGGCAGGACACGCTGGATGACTACGCCCGTTTCGCTCGCGGCAACGCCAAGGAGCTCGACGCCCTCTATTCCGACGTGCTCATCAGCGTGACGAGCTTCTTCCGCAACCCCGAGACTTTTGACGTTCTCCAGCACAAGGTAATGCCCGAGCTCCTCAAGCAGCGGGGCGACGATCCGCTGCGAGTCTGGGTGCTCGGCTGCTCCACGGGGCAAGAGGCGTATTCCATCGCCATGGCCTTCGTGGAAGCAGCAGAGAAGGCGCACCGGTTGCGCAAGCTCAAAGTCTTCGCCACCGACCTCAACGAAGCGATGCTGGAGAAGGCGCGCCGTGGTCTGTACGCGAAGAGCCTCGTCGCCGAAATCACCCCGCAGCGCTTGCAGCGGTTCTTTGTCGTCGCGGACGGCGGCTACCGTATCAACAAGACGCTGCGCGACATGGTGGTCTTCGCGCGGCAGAACCTCACGGCCGACCCGCCGTTCTCGCGCGTAGACCTCATCAGTTGCCGCAACCTGCTGATCTACCTCGAACCGAGCGCGCAAAAGAAAGCGATGACCACGTTTCATTACGCGCTCAAGCCTGGAGGGTTCCTGCTTCTGGGCGCATCGGAGTCCACCGGCGGTTTCAGCCACCTTTTCGAGCCGGTGGACAGGAAGCACAAGATCTATTCCAGGAAGTCGGCCTCGTTCCAGGCGCTTCATCTGCCCGCCGGGACCGAGCACGGCGAAGAGCCGCCTGCGCTGCGCACACCTGTTACGGATCGGCGGCCCGGCGGGCCGGAACTGCCGGAAGCTTTGGCCGGCGAGCTCAATCCGCTGCGCGAGGCCGATCGCATTACGGTCAGCCGGTTCGCGCCTCCCGGGGTGGTCGTGGATGCCGAACTCCAGGTCCTGCAATTCCGCGGGGAGACCGGCGCGTTTCTGGAGCCGCCCACCGGTAAGCCCAGCTTCGACGTGCTGAAAATGGCCCGGAACGGCTTGATGCTGCCGCTGCGCAGCGCGATCAATCAAGCCAGGAAACAAAACACAACTGCGCGCAAGGAGAACGTCCGCGTCCAGCGCGGCGGCAAGACCCGCACGGTCAACCTGGAAGTCATTCCGCTGAAAAACCTGCGTGAGCGCTGCTTTCTGATCCTGTTCGAGGAAGCAGAGAAGGCGAGCGGCCGGAATGAACCCCCGGAGCGCCAGAGGGCTGACGCCGACCGCTCGCCCCGCGAAAAGAAGAGCCGTATCGCGGAACTCGAAGCCGAGCTCGCCGAAACGCGGGAATACCTCCAGTCCGTACAGGAACGGCTCGAGACAGCCAACGAGGAGTTCCAGGCGTCCAACGAGGAAGTCCAGTCCGCAAACGAAGAGCTGCAGAGCAGCAACGAGGAGCTGGAAACCTCAAAGGAAGAGCTGGAGTCGACCAACGAAGAGCTGACCACCGTGAACGAGGAGATGTCGAATCGGAATGTCCAGCTCAACCGCCTCAACGACGACCTGGTCAACCTGCAAGACGCGGCCGGCGTCGCCGTCGTCCTGCTGGGACGCGACCTGAAGATCCGCAGTTTCGGACCATATGCGGAAAAGCAGTTCGACCTGCTGGCCGCCGACATAGGAAGGCCGATCGGCCACATACGGCACACCCTCGTTCTCGGTGACGCTCCGGAATCCGCGCTCGACCTGGAGGGCCTCTGTGCTGAAGTCGTCTCCGGCGTGCGCGCTCAGGAACGTGAGGTGCGCGACAAAGGTGGATGCTGGTATTCGCTGCGCGTGCGTCCCTACAGGACGCTCGACAACCACGTGGATGGCGCGGTGATCGTGGTGGTGGCCATCGACACGCTCAAGCGCAGCGAGCAGGCCGTGCGCGAGAGCGAGGCTCGGTACCGCGCCATGTTCGCGTCGACCAACGTGGGCGTGAGCGAGACGGACGCGGAGACTGGCCGGCTCTTGCGCGTCAACGAACAGTTTGCGCGAATCGTCGGTTACTCCGCGGAGGAGCTCGTCGGCAAGACGATTCTCGAGCTGACATACCCCGACGACCTGCCGAGGGACCGGGAGGGTTATTCCCTTCTGGCTCGGGGCGAAATTCCGTTCTACGAGATCGAGAAGCGCCTCGTCCGCAAGGATGAGGCGATTGTCTGGGCACACGTCACCGTAAATCTCGTTCGGGATGCCGCCAGCCGCCCGCTCCACACGGTGGTGATCACGATCGACATCACCGAGCGCAAGCGCGTGGAGGAGGCGCTTCGCGAAACCCATGAGGATGCGGTTCAGTCGCGCCGGGCGATGGAGGAGCTCAACGTGGCATTGCGAGAGAACCAGGTCGAGCTGTCGGAGTCCGACCGGCGCAAGAACGAGTTTCTCGCCATGCTCGGTCACGAGCTCAGAAACCCGCTTTCCGCTCTGACGCATGGCCTCGATCTTCTGGGGAAGATGCCCGACGATCGCGCCCGACGCGAGGAGGTGCGCGAGAGGATGGTGCGGCAGACAAAGCGCATGGCCATCCTGCTCGACCAGCTTTTCGACATCGCGCGCGTCATCACAGGCAAGGTCGAACTCTCGAAGGGCCGCGTCGATCTGGCGGACGTCGTCCGTGAAGCCGTCGAGACCGTGAGGCCGCTCCTCGAGTCCCAGCGGCACAATCTCACGCTTTCGCTGCCGCCCGAAAAGAGCGCGCTCGTGCTGGGAGACGCGATCCGGCTGGCCCAGGTTGTGGAAAACCTCCTGACGAACGCTGCCAAGTACACGAACGAAGGTGGACAGATCGCGCTGACGCTCGAGGCGGACACGGACAAGGCCCGGATCGTCGTTCGAGACACCGGGATCGGCATGAGTGCCGAGCTCCTTCCCCACATTTTCGAAGTCTTCACGCAGGCGCCACGAATGCTGGACCGTGCCAAGGGCGGGATGGGGCTCGGTCTTCCCCTGGTGCGGCGCCTGGTCGAGATGCACGAGGGACAGGTCAACGCCTCGAGCCCCGGCCCCGACCAGGGCAGCGAGTTCACCGTTGTTCTGCCGCGCATGCTCGAGAGGCATTCCAAAGAACGTCCGGGAGGCCAGCCTGTCGCCGAGCCCGGCAAGGTCTTGGCTCGCCGGATCCTCGTGGTGGACGACGACGAGGACATCATGCGGATGATGTCGGACCTTCTCGAAGGGGACGGCCACCAGGCCCTTGCCGTCAACGACGGGCCGGCCGCGCTGGCTGCCATCCCCACATTCCGTCCCGAGGTCGTTCTTCTGGACCTCGGCCTACCGGGGATGGACGGGTATGAGGTCGCGAGAAGGCTCCGCGAGGAGCACGGCGAAAAGAAGATCCTTCTGATCGCGGTGACGGGCTATCAGCCGAACGCGTCTCGGCTCAAAGAGGCCGGCTTCGACCATCACCTCATCAAGCCGCCCGACATGGGGAAGCTGTCCTCCTTGCTCGCGGCTTGGGCCAGCGGAAGTGGAACCCCATGAGCGTCTCGATCAATCCGGAGAAGATTGCCCGAGATGTCATCGTCGTCGGCGCGTCGGCGGGAGGGATCCGTACAGTCATCGAGCTTCTCTCTCGCCTTCCGGAGGACCTGCCGGCATTCATGGGTGTCGTGATCCATCGAGGTGCGGTTTCCAAGTCGGATTGGTCCACCTCACTCGGTACGAAAACAAAGCTGCGCGTCGTCGAGCCTGCCGACGGGGACTCATTGACGCGTGGGTTCGTCTACATCGCACCGGCCGACTGCCACATGACGTTTGAACACGAGAGCATCGCCCTCGATGGCGGTGCCAAGGAACATCGCACGCGACCGGCAGTGGATCCGCTCTTCAACTCGGCGGCGCTCGCGTATGGACCCCGCGTAGTGGGCGTTGTGCTCACCGGCGGCGGCCACGACGGGATGCAGGGTCTCCTGGCTATCACGACAGCTGGCGGACTCTCTCTCGTACAGAAGCCTTCGGAAGCTGAGCACGCTTCGATGCCCGAGTACGCCATCGCGCACGACCACGTTCGCGCAATGCTCACCGTCGACGAGATCAGCGATGCGCTCGTACTGCTCGCACGAGGAGGCGCGGTTCCCATTGGCGCTGCGGAGGCGCCAAAGATCTAGCTTGGATTCCGGAAGGCCGCCCAGGACTCTTGCAGCGACGAAGGCAGCTCGGGCAGACGCGATTCCACGTCGGCCCGGATGGCCTCTCCCTCCGGCCCGGCGAGAAGGAGCCTCACGTCGAGTAGGTCCTGGACGCCACCGGCCTCCAGCTTGAGGAGCACGAGGTCTGCGGAATCCACGACGGGCAGATCCTCTCCCCCGACCCTCAGTGTCCGGCGTCGGGTGAGCAGCTGTTCGTGCCATGCGGGCCGCCCGACGACGACGTCGACAGCCCTCTCTCCGCCCGCGGTCAGCCGTACCACGCCGCGAACGGGGTCATCGAAGTCGCCGCGGCGGACCTCGACCCGGACCCCTTCCTTTCGAAGAGAGTCCCAGAAGGTGTCGGACAAGACACGCCCGTCCGCGCTCAGAAGATCCGCGTCGTCCGTATGGCGGGTGATGCCGTGAACCGCGAGTGCGAGGCCCCCGATCAATGCCGTGGGTGAGGACGCGTCCGTGAGGTGTCGGATCGTCCGGCCGAGGAGCGTCATCCGCGCGGCAGCTCCATCACCTTGGAGCGACGGCGGCCTGCGTGAGTCAGAAGGCGGGCGCGCCTTTCCGCCTCCTCACGGCTCGTCCCCTCGGGAAGAGCGGCGAGAAAGAGGTCGAGCGCGAACGAGTCGACCCTCAGCGCGTCCGCCAGACGGCTTTCGGGCGTGCCCTGGAAGAACTTGGCGACTTCCGCCGCCAGATCCCGTGGGAATTTGTCAGTCCGCACGATTTCATCTTACGACGGCACTTGCCGGAATCGGCCCCAACCGGCACCATGGGCGCCCCCGTGCCCGCCTTCCGCGTCGACGACAAGCTCTTCCACAAGTTCAACCCGGACCTCGGGCCGGGGCGCGTCGAGCAGGTCGACGGACGGAGGATCGTCGTCTGGTTCCCGGCGGCCGACACGCGCCTGACGCTCGCGGCCGACGACAATGCGCTGCGCCCGATGCCGCTGCGCGAGGGGCAGAAGGCGCGCCTCGAGGGCGAGGAGGAGCCGGTCGTCGTGGACGAGGTCGGCGCCGGGACGTCGCGCCTCGCGGACGGTCGCGTGGTGACCTCCACGCTGCTCTGGCCGCTCGCGGCGCCGGACGACCCCGTCGACCGCCTGGGCGCGCTGCAGACCGACCGGGCGGCCGCGTTTCGCAACCGCGTGGACGGCCTCCTCCTCTCCGAGATCCGCCAGGCCCGCGGCCTCGGCTCGTTCCTCGGCGGGCGGATCGCGATCTTTCCGCACCAGCTCCACGTGGCCGAGCGAGCCGCGGCGAGCGACCCCGTCCGCTGGCTTCTCGCAGACGAGGTCGGCCTCGGAAAGACCATCGAAGCGTGCCTCATCCTCTCGCGCCTCCTGCGCGCGGACCGCGCCGACCGCGCGCTCGTCGTCGCGCCGTCCACGCTCACGGTCCAGTGGCTCGGCGAGCTCTATCGCAAGTTTCACCAGACGTTCGTCCTCCTCGACCGCAGACGCCGGGAGGACGTCGCCAAGGAGCACGGCGAAGGGTTCAACCCGTTCGAGGCGCACCGCCACGCGATCGTCGCCCTCGAAGACCTCTCGGGGGAGCCCGGCCTCGCCGGGAAGGCCGGGGCCGCCGGGTTCGACCTTCTCGTCGTCGACGAGGCTCACCGCCTCGAGCGCGCGCGCGGCGAGGCCGGAAGCGACGCGTATCTGGCCGTCGCGCCGCTGACGCGCGCGGCGAAGCACGTTCTTCTCCTCTCGGCGACGCCGCTCGAGGCCGACGCGCACGGGTTTTTCCGCCTCCTCGAGCTTCTCCGCCCCGACGCGTACACGAGCGAGGAGGCATTCCTCGCCTCCCTCGAAAGGGAGGAGCCTCTGCCGCCCTGCACCAGCGCGACGCGGCGCGTGGACATCGGCGGCCTGCAGCCGCGTGTCCCGATGCCTGTCGACCTCGATCGATCGCCCGCGGCCGAAGGGCTGACGGGCGACGACGCGGCGGACGCGGACGACCCGCGCGTCACGTGGATCGCGGGAGAGGACGCGGCGTGGCGCGCCGACGGCTCGGCCAAGACGCTCGTTTTCGTCCACGAGCGCGCGACACTCTCGGCGCTCAAGGCACGGCTGGAATCAGCCACGCGCAAGCGGGTCGCGATCTTCCACGAGGAGCTGACGCCCGAGCGCGGCGACGTCGAAGTGGCCGAGTTCCGGCGCGCGGACGGCCCGTCGATTCTCATCTCGACGGAAGCGGGCGGCGAGGGCCGCAACTTCGAGTTCTGCCGGCGCCTCGTCCTCTTCGACCTGCCCGCGGACCCGGCTGCGGTCGAACAGCGCATAGGCCGCCTCGACCGCATCAACCGGACGGCGCCCGTCGAGATCGTCTACTTCCGGCCTCCGGGCGGTTTCGGACGCGAGCTCGCGACGCTGTACGAGCGGATCGGGCTCTTCACGTCGCCGCTGGGCGGCCTCGAGCGCTCCCTCGCCGGGGTGGAAGCGGGGATCACGCGCGCGCGCAGGCTCGGAAAGCCGCTGCCGGTCGAGGATCTGGCGGCGGAGGTCGCCCGCGCGGCGGAGGCGCGGCAGAAAGCCGTCCATCACCACCTGCACCGGGACGGCTTCTCGCCCGAAAAGGCGGCCGGGATCCTCGCGCGCGTCCCGGCGGACCTCGACGCGCGCACGGAGCGCTTCGTCCTCGAAGCGGCGGACCTCTTCGGGTTCGAGACCGCCGAGCGCTCGGGCCGTCGCACGTGGTACCTCGAGTTCGGTGCGGACGCGCTCGTCGAGCACCTGCCCGGCGTCTCGGGAGGCTCGCGCTGGCTCGGCACGTTCGACCGGGACGAAGCCGTCGAGAAGGAAGACCTCGACTTCTTCGCGTCGGGCCACGCGCTCGTCGAAGGAATCTTTCGCGAGCTCGAGGACGGGCCGCGGGGGCGCGTCGCGCTCCTGTCGCTCGAGAAGACCGGCGTCTCGACGGCGGGCCTTCTCTTCGCGCTGCGGAAGGGAGCGTCCCCGGAATTCGTCGCGACCGCGCTCGACGGGCGCGAGCTGCCGGCGTGGACGGAGCTCCTTCTGTCGCGGCGGACCGAGACGCGCGGGATCCGCCCGGAGGACTGGACGGCGCTCCTCGCGCGCGCGTCGCGCTCGGGCCGGGCGCCGGACTGGCCGGGCCTCGTCCGCCGCGCCGCGAAGAAGGTCCTCGCGACGCGCCCCGGCCGCAGGCTCGAGGCGGTCGCGGCGTTCCGGCTGACGCGTTGATCGGGAACCTTCGCGCGTCCCCGGGGTCATAGACTCTCCGGAGACGCCATGAAAAACGCCCGACGGATCGCCCTTTTCGCCGCCGCCGCCCTCCTCGCCGCCGGGTCCGCCCGCGTGGCCCTCACCTTCGCCGGAGCCCGCGTCACGGGCCCGGTCACCTGGAAGGACGTGGACCGCCTCGTCTCCGAGCAGAAATTCGAGGAGGCGGCGGCCGCGACCGGGAAGATCCGCGAGGCGGCGCGCGCTTCAGGCGACGAGACGGGCGAGGCGAAGGCTCTCGTCCGGGAGGTCCAGCTCCGGACCGCGCTTCACGGCTACGAGACTTCGGTCCGGTTCCTGAAGGACCAGCCGTGGCCGAAGGGCCTCCTGCAGAGGACGACGCTGCGCCTCTTCTACGCGCAATCCCTCGTGACGTACGCGCAGGCCTACGGGTGGGAGATCGGCAAGCGCGAGAAAGTCTCCTCGACGGGCGCCGTTGACCTCAAGGTGTGGACGCGCGACGAGATCCAGGCCGAAGCCGTTCGCGCGTACGTCGAGGTCTGGAAGGACCGCGAGGCGCTCGGGCGCGTGCCGGTGAACGCCGTCGCCGAGTTCGTCGAGCCGAACAACTACCCGAAGGAGATCCGCGGCACGCTGCGCGACGCCGCGACATACCTCTTCGCGGCCCTCCTCGCCGACACGTCCGGCTGGCGGCCCGAGCAGTCGAACGGCGTCTTCTCGCTCGACGCGAGGCTCCTGATCGCCGGCGACGCCGGGGTGTCGAGGCTCGTGAAGCTCGACGACCCGGCCGTCCACCCCCTTCTGAAGCTCGGCGCCGTCCTCGACGACCTCGAGGCCTGGCACGCGCGCGCGGGCGAGAAGGAGGCCGCGCTCGAGGCGCGGCTCGAGCGCCTGCGCCAGCTGGACGCGGCGCTGACGGACGCGGGAGATCGCGCCGCCATTCGGAAGGACCTCGCCTCCAAGCTCCCGGCGTACGCGGCCGTCCCCTGGTTCTCGATGGGAAAGGCCCAGCTCGCCGACTTCACGCGCGCCGAGGACAAGCCGGGCAACCTCGTCAGGGCGCGGACGCTCGCGCTCGAGGCGATCGCCGCCTATCCGAAGTCGCTCGGGGCCGACCGTGCGCGCTCCATCGCCGGGCAGATCGAGGCGCCCGACTGGTCGATGGCCGCGATGGCGGCGGACGGTCCGGGGAGGCGGTCGATCGAGGTCACGCACCGGAACCTCCCGGTCCTCTTCTTCCGCGCGTATGCCGTCGACCTCGAGGCCCGGATCGGCCGGGCGAAGGACTACAACCTTCTGCCGCAGGGCAAGGAGCTCGACGACCTCGTCGCGAAGGACACGCCCGTGGCGTCCTTCGAGGCGGCGCTCCCGGCCACGACCGACTTCAAGTCGCATCGCACGTTCGTGACGCCGCCGGCTCTCGGGCGCGGCCTGCACGTCGTCGTCGCATCGGCCGATCCCGGGTTCGCGCCCGGCAAGGGTCCGCTCCGCGCGGTCGGGATGATCGAGACGGACCTTGTCCTCACGGTTCGCCAGACGGACACGAACGCCGTCGAGGCGCGGGTGTTGACGGGAACGACCGGCCGCCCCGCGGCCGGGGCGACGGTGTCGCTGTACCTTTACGACTGGCAGAAGGGGCATCGCCGCATCGCCGAGGCCACGGCCGGGCGGGAGGGGCTCGCCGTCTTCGAGCCGACTCCCGAGCGCAGCGGCAAGCCGCTTTTCCTCTTCGCGAAGCGCGGCGAGGACGTCGCGCTGGACGCCGCGTCCTTCTCGATGTGGACGCGCGGGCAGTCCGGCGAGACGTCCTCGGCGCTCGTCTACACCGACCGCAGCATCTACCGGCCGCTCCAGAAAGTGCTCTGGAAGGCGATTCTCTACCGCGGCCGCGCCGACCAGGCGCGTTTCAGGGTGGCGCCGGCGTCGACCGTCTCGATCACTCTCGTCGACGCGAACGGCCAGGCCGTCGAGTCGAAGGCCGTCACGACGAACGCGTACGGCTCGGCGGCGGGAGAGTTCGCGCTGCCCGCGGGCCGCGCGCTCGGCGCATGGAGCGTGCGCTGCGACTGGGGCGGCGCCGCTTCGATCCGCGTCGAGGAATACAAGCGGCCGACGTTCGAGGCGAGGCTCGAGGAGGCGAGGGACGCTCTGCGCCTGAACAGGCCCGCGACGTTCCGGGGGGAGGCGCGTTACTACTTCGGCCTTCCGGTCGCGAGCGGAAGCGTCGTGTGGCGCGTCACGCGCGAGACCGAATACCCGTGGTGGTGGTGGGGATGGATGGGGCGCGGGCATTCGGCCGGCGCGGAGACCGTCGCGACGGGCAATGCCGCGCTTGGCGCGGACGGAAAGTTCGCGGTCACGTTCACCCCGAAGGCGGACGAGCGCGCGAACCGGGAGCTGACGTACCGCTACCGCCTCTCCGCGGACGTCACGGACGAGGGCGGCGAAACGCGCTCGGCCGACCGATCCTTCCGCCTCGGGTTCGTGAGCGTGAAGGCGAGAATGGAGAAAGAGAAGAACTTCTTCCTAGAAGGTAAGAGAGAAAAAGAGGGAGAGAAGGGCGAGGCGACCATCGTGCGCTCCGATCTGGACGGGGCGCCGCGCGCAGGCAAGGGCAGCTGGCGGCTGCTTCGCCTTACCGCACCCGAGAGGACCCTGCTCCCGGCCGAATTACCTTCCAAGCAATCCGAAAGCGGCGGTACGACGAGCGCGCCTCGCGCCGCGCTGGAAGTGACCACCCCCGGCGACCTCCTCCGCCCCCGCTGGGCGACCTCCTATTCCGTCGAGGAGTGGCTGCGGACCTGGAAGGACGGAGCCGAGACGGCGTCGGGCGCGCTGACGCACGACGCGAAGGGCGAAGCGAAGCTCGATCTGCCCGCGCTGCCCGGCGGCGCATACCGCCTGCGTTACTCGACGGTCGACGACTTCGGCGCGAAGTACGAGATGGCGCACGACTTCCTCGTCGCCGGCGGCAGGGCTGCTCCCGCGCTGCCGATCGTCCTCCTCGCCGAGTCCTCGTCCGTGAGGGTCGGCGGCATTGCCCGCTTCTTCGTCGCGTCCGGTCTCCGCGAGCAGACGATGTTCCTGGACGTGGCCCGCGCGGGCGGGCCGATCGAGCGGCGAATTCTCAAGGCGGGGACCGACCCGGTCGTGATCGAGCGGTCGATCACTGAGGAAGACCGTGGCGGGCTCGGCGTGACGCTGACCGCCGTGCGCGATCACCAGTTTCTCCAGCAGACGCAGAGCGTCTTCGTGCCGTGGGACGACCGGGAGTTGAAGGTCTCCTTCGCCACCTTCCGTGACCGCCTGCGCCCCGGCCAGACCGAGACGTGGCGCGTGACGGTGAGGGGCGCGACGCCCGAGCACCCGCTCAAGGAGACGGCCGAGCTCCTCGCGTACATGTACGACCGGAGCCTGGACTCCTTCACGCAGCACCGGCCCGTGAGCCCGCTCGCGCTCCTGCCGAATCGCGCGACGCCGCTCGTGGTCCGCGCGACGCTCGGTCCGGCGCCGCAGCTCTGGCTCACGAGCAGCGGCTTTCCGTCGCCTCCGTCCGGCCCGTACCTCGTCGGAGACCGGCTCAAGTTCGAGAGCGGTTACGGGATCGGCGGCCCTGGCGTGAGGAACCGCGGGATGGGCGGCGCCTACAACCAGGTGAGACCCGCCTCTGCGCCGATGGCGATGAAGTCGGCCATGGCGAGGGAGGAGAGGGCAACCAACGCGGTCGCGGAAGGCAAGCTGTCCGATTCAAAGAATGGACGAGACGAGGAGATCGATTCACTTTCCAAGAAGAAAGACGGCGATCGGGCTCGAGAGGACAAAGCAGGTGAAGCGTCGGCGACCCCCCTCCGAAGCAATTTCTCCGAAACAGCTTTCTGGCAACCGCAACTCCTGACCGGAGCCGACGGCTCGGCCTCCATCGAGTTCACCGTCCCGGACTCCGTCACGTCCTGGAGGGTGTTCGTCCACGCGGTGACGAAGGACCTGCGCGGCGGCTCCGTGGACGCCGAGACGAAGACCGTCAAGGACCTCATGGTGCGTCCCTACGTCCCGCGCTTCCTGCGCGAAGGGGACAAGGCCGAGATCAAGGTCGTCGTGAACAACGCTTCCGCGAAGCCCCTGAGCGGCACGCTCGCATTCGAGATCACGGACCCGTCGACCGGCAAGAGCCTGCTTCCCGAGTTCGGCCTCGGTGGTGGCGCGTCGAAGGCGTTCACGGCGCCCGCGGGCGGCGGGACGAACCTGACGTTCCCGGTCACGGCGCCGAAGGGGCTGACGACCGTCGCCTTCAAGGCGGTGGCGACGGCCGGCGACCTGTCGGACGGCGAGGTCCGCCCGGTGCCGGTGCTGCCCGGCCGGATGCACCTCGTTCAGTCGCGTTTCGTCACGCTCAAGAACAAGGATCGCAAGACCCTCCGCTTCGACGACCTCGCGAAGAACGACGACCCGAGTCTCGTCAACGAGCAGATGGTCGTCACCGTGGACGCGCAGCTCTTCTACACGGTCCTCCAGGCGCTGCCGTACCTCGTGAACTACCCGTACGAGTGCACGGAGCAGACGCTGAACCGCTTCCTCTCGACGGGCATCGTCTCGAGCGTCTACAAGGACTATCCGGCCGTCGCGAAGATGGCGGCCGAGATGTCGAAGAGGACGACGCCCCTCGAGTCGTGGGACGCGACCGACCCGAACCGGAAGATGGCGCTCGAGGAGACGCCGTGGCTCGTGACGGCCCAGGGGAACCGCCCCGGCGAGAACGGCTCGATCAACGTCCTCGACCCGCGCGTCGCGCAGGCGAACCGCGAGTCGGCGCTCGCGCGGCTGAAGAAGGCCCAGACGTTGATTGGCGCCTTCCCGTGGTTCCCGGGCGGCCCGCCGTCGCCGTACATGACGCTCTACATCCTCCACGGCTTCGCGAAGGCGCTCGAGTTCGGGGTCGACGTGCCGAAGGACGTGACGACGCGCGCCTGGGGCTACGTCGCGCAGCACTACCGGAGCGAATGGCGCGCCTGCATGGCGGACGGCCGCTGCTGGGAGTACATCACTCTCCTGAACTACGTCCTGTCGACGTACCCCGACGTCTCGTGGAGCGGAGGAGCCTTCACGGACGCCGAGCGCAAGGAGATGCTGGACTTCTCGTTCAAGCACTGGAGGCAGCACGCGCCCTACCTGAAGGGCTACCTCGCGCTGACCCTGAAGCGCTCGGGCCGGGCCGCCGACGCGAAGCTCGTCTGGGACTCGGTCATGGATTCGGCGAAGTCGAACGAGGAGCAGGGGACGTTCTGGGCGCCGGAGGACCGCTCGTGGCTCTGGTACAACGACACGATCGAGACGCACGCGTTCGCGCTCCGGACGCTGCTCGAGCTGGATCCCGCCAACGCAAAGAAGGACGGCCTCGTCCAGTGGCTGCTCCTCAACAAGAAGCTCAACCAGTGGAAGTCCACGCGCGCGACGGCCGAGGTCATCTACTCGCTCGTCCACTACCTGAAGAAGGAAGGCGCGCTCGGCGTCCCCGAGGACGCGACCGTGACCGTCGGCGTCCAGAAGGTGACGTTCACATTCGACCCCGAGAAGTACACGGGGAAGAACAACCGAATCGTCATCCCCGGCGAGAAGGTGGATCCGAAGACGACGTCGACCGTGATCGTCGAAAAGGAAGGCAAGGGCTTCGTCTTCGCCTCGGCCGCATGGCACTTCTCGACGGAACGGCTTCCCGCCGAGGACCGCGGAGACTTTTTTCAGGTCTCGCGGAAGTTCTTCCGGCGGGAGAACACGGGGAAGGAGTTCACGCTGACTCCGCTCGCCGAGGGCGCCGTCATCCGTCCCGGCGACCAGATCGAGGTGCAGATCTCGCTCCGGACGAAGCACGACGCCGAGTACGTCCACCTGCGCGACCCGCGGGCGGCCGGCCTCGAGCCCGAGAACGTCGTCTCGAAGTGGAAGTGGGACCTCGGGATCGCGTGGTACGAGGAGACGCGCGACTCGGCGACGAACTTCTTCTTCGAGCGCCTTCCCGTCGGCGAGTACACGTTCAAGTACCGCCTGCGCGCGAACATGGCCGGAACGTTCCGGGTCGGGCCCGCGACGGTCCAGTCCATGTACGCGCCCGAGTTCAACGCCTACTCGGCGGGGAGCGTCGTCTCGGTTTCGGCGAAGTAAGCCTCTCCGGCTACGGCGCTCCGCCGTGGCCGGGGCGCGGACCGTCGTCCACGGACCAGTAAAGGGCGTTGAAGAGGAACGGGAACGTCGCCGGCGTCTGGGCGCGGAACTGCGCGCGGAAGCCGAGGAGGACGATCTTTCCCTTCCCGAAGGTCGTCGCGACGGCGGCCGACCGCCGGAGGAGCCGGTCGGCTCCGTTGATCCAGCCCGAGAGGAGCACGTCCCTCTCGTCGTCGGGGTAGGAGGCGAGATTCCACCGCGAGAGCTCCGGCCCGGGCGGAACCGTCTGGAAGGCGACGGCTTCGTTCACGAAGACGGCAGCCTCCCTTCCGAGCCCCCACGTGACCGGGTGGTCGCTCACGCTCACCCGGAGGAGCGAGCCCGGGCACTGGAATTCCTCCCGCCGCGCGCGTCCGAGGACGTTCCGGACGGGGATGTTGAATTCGGAGATCAGAAAGTCCGAGGCCTGCGACAGGGCGACGATCGTCCCGCCCGCCTCGACGAACTCCTTCAGCGCCTTTGCTCCTTCCTTTTCGATCCCTCCCTGATACTCCGGCGGAAAGTCCACGGAGTAGCGCATCTCTCCCTCGTCGCGCTTCGGCTTTCCCGTGAGGAGTGCGTCCGGCGAAACGGAGGGAAGGACGATGACGTCGAAGGAACCGCCCAGCTTCCCGGCGCGGACGGCCTTCGGCTCGAGGCTCCTGGGCGCGAAGCCGTACTGTTCGAGAATCCAGCGGGTCCATCCTTCGTCCATCGAGGCGTTCCACCCCTTGTAGAGACCGACCCGGGGGGCGCGCAGCTTCGAAGCGCTGACCGGAACGGCGGAGACGGACGTGGACGGGACTCCCGTCTCCGCGAAGACCTCGGCGACTCCCTTCGCCGCGCCGTCGAGGAAGACGGTCCCCGCGGGATAGTTCGCGCCGCCCTCCGTGATCGGCGCCCGCGCGACGGCGACGGCGGCCCCGGACCGGAGCGCCGCGTTGACGACCTTCGCGCTCTCGGGGCGGCCCGGCAGGATCGCGACGAGACCGGTGGGAGAGGCCGCCTTCGCCTCCGCGGAGAAGAGCGGGAGGTCCTTCGGGAGCGGCGCCCTCCGGACCTCCACCCCCATCATCATCGGCATCGTCCAGGCCGCGACGTCGTAGGGGCGGACGATCTCTTTTCCCGGGACGAGCTTCACCTCGGGATAGCGCTGCGGCTCGAACATCTCCTGGACGAACCGGCCGTAAGGCTGCGCGAGCGGAACGAAGAGATCCCCCGAGGGGGCGCGGCGAACCTCGACGCCGTGCTCCGCCATCAGGGCGGCGAGATGGCGCGCGGAGGCGGGGTCGCGCTGCACCGCGGGAAGGACGTATGCGGCGTCCTTCGGGAACGTGGCGGTCGCGGCCCTTGAGCGCGCCGCCATGTCGAGGAGCAGGTCCTCCCGGCGGCCGGCGCAGGTCTCGAGGAGCGCATCCGAGATGATCCGCTCGTAGTCCATGATGTCCCGGAGCCGCCACGTCCCTCCGGGCCATGGGTTCGGGAAATTCACCTGCGGCTTGTAGTCGATCAGCCCTTTCCCGCCACCGGAGAGCTCGCCCGGATCGATGATGACCGGCGACGCCATCCGGACGGAGGCGACCTCGGAGAGGAGGCCGGAGATGTTCTTCCACCACGCGGTGTTCTTCGTCCCGCCCGGCCAGTAGGCGTCGAAGGAGTAGCCGTAGATGACGCCCGACTTCCCCTGCTGCTCGAGCCTGAGCGCCATGTCCGCGCCGATGAGATTCACCTCGCGCCAGACGAGCGGGTGGATGTCGG
>JBDTTJ010000027.1:0-18713 GCA_039930645.1 Acidobacteriota bacterium | reverse complement strand
CCGTGTGCCGCATGACCGCGCCGAGGACGATCTGCAGGTAGACGGCGGATGTCGCGAGGACCACCCAGCGGAACGCGCTTCTCGCCTCTTCACCCCTCGAAGAAATCCGAAGAATTTCCCAGGTCTTCGAGCACATGAGTGCGACGACGGCGGTGAGGGCGAAGACGATCTCCGCCAGGGCGGCGTGCGCGGAGGAGATCGCCGGCGGCAGAAGGAACAGGACCGTCAATCCGCCGAGAAGCGCCTGCAGCAGGATCGCCCCGAACGCGACAGCGCCTAGAATCTTTACCGTCTTTCTACTTTCTAAGAAAAACAGCATGGCCATCTCGAGGCCTACCAATGTGGAGACCGCCGCCGCTACGAGCCGATGCCCGTGCTCGTAGAGGATGCCTCCCACCATCGGCGGCATCACTTTTCCGTACGAGAGCGGCCAGTCCGGAACCGCGAGCCCGGACTGGGTGGACGTGACGAGGGCTCCGGCGATCAGGAGCAGGAAGACGCAGGCCGCGACGGTCCGGCTCCCGCTCCTGAGGAACGCCTCAGGCACCGGCCTTGAACGTGAACGGCACCGCCTTGGAGTCCGTCGCGCCCACCGTGACTTGCTGCGTCTGCGTGCCGAACTTCTCGTGCCACGCCTCGATCGTGTACGTGCCCGCGGGCAGGTTCTTGATCGTATAGGTGCCGTCCGCGGCCGTGACCGCGAAGAACGGGTGCGCGACGACGCCGCAGAAGGCGGACATCCAGCCGTGCACGTCGCACTTGATCCGGACCATGACCTCTTGCTTGTCGAACTTCTTCGTGTATTTCATCCCCTGAACCGGCATCCCGAGGTTGAACGCGTCGTTCTTCTCGGGCAGCGAGTGGATGTTGTGGAGCGTGGGGTCGCTGTTCAGGATCTCGATGTTCTGGCCCGTGACGACGCCGAAGACGTGCGGGTGATACGTGCAGCCCTTCTGGTCGATCACGGCGGCGGTCGCGGGGGGTGGATAGGCACCGGTGATGCCGGTCTTCACGTACACGAAGACGTTCGCGAGGCCTTTGTCGGCCGCGACGATGACGTCCTCCCGGCTCACGTCGCCCGGGTGCGACTTGGCGCAGAAGGCGTCGGCGGACATTTTGAACTTCTCGGCCGCCGGGACGGCGCCTTCGAAGACGATCTTGCCCGTGACCGACGCGGCGCCCGTGGCGCCGGCGGCGGGTCCGGCCGCGGCCTCGGAGGCGGCGGGAGCAGCGGCGTCCTTCGGGGCGCCGGCAGCGCGCGAGGACTTCGGGCGGTCCTCGTCGTCGTCTTTCCCTCCGCAGCCCGCGAGGGCGGCGGCTCCCAGAAGAACGGCGCCACACAGGGCGGCGAAGCGGAAACGGCTCGTGGAACCGGTCATTTGGGGCTCCTTCGGGGACGGAATATTCTCGCGACGAATGATAGACAATCGTCCCATGCGCGTCGAATCCGCGGTCCTTCGCCACGTCGAGATGCCGCTCAAGTTCCGGTTCCGCACGTCTTTCGGCGAGACGTCCGTCAAGAAGTTCCTGCTCCTCGAGTTGCGCGGAGAGGGTCTTTCGGGGTGGGGGGAGTGCGTCGCCGAGGAGGCCCCGTTCTACTCGCCGGAGACGCTCGCGACCGCGCTGCCGATCCTCACGACCTATCTCCTTCCCCTGGTGCTCGGCAAGGACGTCGCGTCGCCGCCCGCCTTCGACGACCTCGCGCGCCGCGTGCGCGGGAACCGGATGGCGAAGGCCGCCGTGGAGTGTGCACTGCGGGATCTGCAGGCGCGGGCCGCAGGCGTCCCGCTTGGGAAGGCGCTCGGCGGGACGCGCGAGGAGATCGAGGTCGGCGTCTCTCTCGGCATCTCGCCGACCGCGGCGGACACCGTCGAGAACGTGCGGAAGCACGTCGGAGAGGGCTACCGGAGGATCAAGCTCAAGATCGAGCCGGGCTGGGACGCCGAGCCCCTCGCGGCCGTGCGTGGCGCCTTCCCGGACATCACGCTGACCGTGGACGCGAACGCGGCCTACACGCTCGCCGACGCGGACACCCTGCGCTCGCTCGACGCGTTCGGCCTCGACTACGTCGAGCAGCCGCTCCACCACGAGGATCTCGTCGCCCACGCGGAGCTCGCGAAGACGCTGAAGACCCCGATCTGCCTCGACGAGTCGATCCGCTCCGAGGCCGACGCGAAAGCCGCCTTTCAGCTCGGCGCCTGCAAGGTCGTCAACGTCAAGATCGGCCGGGTCGGCGGCCACGGCGAGGCCGTGCGCATCCACGCCGCCGCGCGCGAGGCGGGCGTTCCCGTGTGGTGCGGCGGCATGCTCGAGGCCGGCGTCGGCCGCGCGCACAACGTCGCGATCGCGAGTCTTCCGGGCTTCTCCAAGCCCGGGGACACCGCGTCCTCCTCTCGCTATTTCGAAGAAGACATCGTGGAGCCCGCGCTCGAGGCGGTGAGCGGCCGCATGCCGGTCCCGTCGGGTCCTGGCACGGGCGTCACGGTTCGCCAGGACGTCCTCGCGCGCTACACGACGATCGTCACGGAGCTGCGCGCGTGAGCCGCGCGGGCGTCCTCGCCGCGCTCTTCGCCGCGCGAAAGGAGCGACTCCTCGCCGACCTCGAGGCCCTCGTCGTCCGCGAGAGCCCGTCGGACGAGCCGGCGCGCGTCTCGCAGCTCGCGCTCTGGGTCGCCGAGCGCCTCGGGCGCGCGGGGCTCGCGGCCGCGTGCGTCCCGTGCGAGGGCCGCGGCGACGCGGTGCGCGTGCGCTTCGGCGAGGAGACCGGCGGCACGCTGCTCCTCGGGCACCTCGACACGGTCTGGCCCGCGGGCACGCTCGCCGAAATCCCGTTCTCGGTCGAGGAGGGCGTCGCGAAGGGCCCCGGCGTCTTCGACATGAAGGCCGGAATCGCGGTCGCGCTCGCGATCCTCGAGGCGGTCGCGAACGGCGACGTGACGCCGGCGGGCGGCGTCTCCCTCGTCCTGACGCCTGACGAGGAAGTCGGAAGCGGCGCCTCGAGCGGTCTGCTCGTGGAAGAGGCGCTCCGTCGCGACCGCGTCCTCGTCCTAGAGCCTTCGGGGGATGGCGGCGCCGCGAAGGTCGCGCGCAAGGGCACGGGCCTCGTGAAAGTCCGGTTCAAGGGGATCGCCTCGCACGCGGGGCTCGAGCCCGAGAAGGGCGCCTCGGCGCTCCTCGAGATGGCGCGCTTCGCGCTCTACGCCGACGCTCTCGCCGACAAGCCGGCCGGGACGTCCGTCGTCCCGACCGTCGCCGGGTCGGGCAAGGTCACGAACGTCGTGCCCGAGCGGGCCGAGCTCACCGTGGACTTCCGGGTCTGGACGAAGCCGGAGGCCGACCGTCTCATGGCCGGCCTTCGCGCGTACCGTCCGGGCGACCCGCGCGTGACGGTCGAGATCGACGGCGGCTCGGACCGGCCGCCCATGGAGTCCACCGAGGCGTCGCTCGACCTCTACCGGCGCGCCGCGTCCCTCGCGCACGCGCTCGGCTTCGAGCTGCCGGCGGCCCGCGTCGGCGGCGGCTCGGACGGCAACCTCACGGCGGCCGCGGGCGTCCCGACGCTGGACGGCCTCGGCCCGGCCGGCGGCGGCGCGCATGCGCGCGCCGAGCACGTCCTCGTCGACGAGCTTCTGCGCCGCGCCGCGCTCGTCGCGGGCCTTCTCGAGGGCGCGGCGGCGTGAGCGCACGCGTCGTGATCCGCGAGCTGAAGACGCCCGAAGAGTTCCTCGCGACGATGGACGTCTCGAAGGCCGCGTGGGGCTTCGCCGAGCGCAGCGTCTCGCCGGCGAGCGACCTCATTGCCGCGACGCACGCGGGCGGCCTCACGGCGGCTGCATTCGCCGGGAAGCGGATGCTCGGATTCGTGCACGGCTTCCCGCGCACGAACCTCGCCGAGCCCTGCCAGTACTCGCACCTCCTCGCCGTCCTGCCGGAGGCGCAGGGACGGGGCCTCGCCGTGAAGCTCAAGCACTTCCAGCGCGACTGGTGCCTGGCGCGCGGCATCCGGCTCGTGACCTGGATGTACGACCCGTTCCTCGTCAAGAACGCGACGCTGAACCTCGTGCGCCTCGGGGCGACCGCCGACCGGTTTCACCCGAACCTCTACGGCTTCATCGGGGGAATCTACGCCGACCTCCCGTCGGACCGCTTCGAGGCTTACTGGCGCCTCGAAGCGCCACGCGCCGTCCGCGCGGCGGCAGGGGAGATCCGCACGCCTTGCGACGCCGCGGGAGCGCCCGTCGCGCGGAATCCGCGCGCGCTCCCCGGCGCCCCGCGCGTCTTGCTGCCGTTCCCGGCGGGAGCCCCTCGCCTCTACCGGACGGATCCGGGTGCGGCGTTGAAGGCGCGGCGCCGTTTCGCCGCTCTCGTCGAGCCGCTCTTCGCGCGCGGATACACCGTCACGGACATCGTCTCCACGGCGGACGGATCGCCCGCGTACGTCCTCGACCGCCGGACCGGCGCATAATTCCGCCGCACAAAGGAGACTCGATCATGAAGAAGAACCTCTTCCGCGTTCTCGCCCCCGCCGCGTTCCTCCTCTTCTCCGGCGCCGCGTTCGCGCTCGACGACTTCCAGGTGACGGGCAACGTCACGGAGAAGACCGCCGACTCGATCACAGTCATGAAGGGCAAGGAGCGCTTCCAGATCGGGCTCGACAAGGACACGAAGGGCGCCGCGGACGCCAAGGTCGGCGACAAGGTCACGATCAAGTACAAGATGCACGGCTCGTCGATCGAGGTGAAGGGCGCCAAGGAAGCCAAGCCCGCGAAGACGACGACGAAGAAGGCTGCTTAAGGAAGCTACTTCCGCGGGGCGGCCGCACGGCCGCCCCGTTTCCCTATTCACCTTCTAAGAAGTCTCTCTCTTTTTCTTCCTCTTAAGCCTTTGCCAGCTCCTGCTTGAGCTTCTCGGCCTGGAAGTGCGCGACGAGAGGGTCGACGAGCTCGTCGAGGCGGCCGTCCAGGATGTCGGCCAGCCGGTGGGACGTGAACCCGATGCGGTGGTCCGTCACGCGGCTCTGCGGGAAGTTGTAGGTCCGGATCTTCTCGGACCGGTCGCCGGAGCCGACCATCTTCTTGCGGTCGGCGGCGTACGCGGCTTCCTTCTTCTCGCGCTCGGCCTCGTAGATGCGCGCCTTGAGAACGCGCATCGCCTTCGCCTTGTTCTTGACCTGCGAGCGCTCGTCCTGGCACTGGACGACGACGCCCGTCGGGAGGTGCGTGAGGCGCACGGCCGAGTACGTCGTGTTGACGCCCTGCCCGCCGGGGCCCGACGCGCAGAAGAGGTCGATGCGCACGTCCTGGGGGGCGATGACGACGTCCACGTCCTCGGCCTCGGGCAGGACGGCGACGGTCGCGGCCGACGTGTGAATGCGGCCCGCGGATTCCGTCGCGGGCACTCGCTGGACGCGGTGAACGCCGCCCTCGTACTTGAGGCGCGAGTACGCGCCCTCGCCCTCGACGATCGCCTGGACGTCCTTCAGGCCGCCGACGCCGCCCGGGTCGCTCCGGTCGATGACCTCGACCTTCCAGCCGCGGCCCTCGGCGTACCGCACGTACATGCGGAACAGCTCCTCGGCGAAGAGGGCCGCCTCGTCGCCGCCGGTGCCGGCGCGGATCTCGAGGACCACGTTCTTCCCGTCGTTCGGGTCCTTCGGGAGGAGGAGGAGCCGGAGATCCTCCTCGACGGCGGCGCGGCGCGCGCTCAGGGCCTCGAACTCGGCCTGGGCGACGGGACGCAGCTCGTCGGCGGGCGGGAGCGTCGCGAGGAGCTCGCCGGTGTTCGCGAGTTCCGCCTCGATTCGCTTCCGCTCCTTGTTCTTCTCGACGACGGGAGCGATCTCGCGCATCGACCGGGCGGTCTTCGTCGCGAGGGCGTGGTCCGCCAGCACCTCAGGCGAGGCGGCGCGGGCTTCGAGGTCCGCGTACCGCCGTTCGATGTCGTCGAGCTTCTGGAACATGGTGGGTGGGAGCGGCGCGGGAGGCCGCGCCGGTCACCGGTTCAGGCCGGGGTCGCGGGAGCCTTGGCTTCCTTGGCCTTGGGGGCGGGCTTCGCCACGTTCGCGTAGCGCTTCTGGAAGCGCTCGACGCGGCCGGCGGTGTCGACGAGCTTGCTCTTGCCCGTGAAGAACGGGTGGCAGTTCGAGCAGATCTCGAGCCGGAGTTCGTTCTTGGTGCTCTTCGTCTTCCACGTGGTCCCGCACGCGCAGTGGACGTCGACCTCGTGGTACTCGGGGTGGATCTTTTCCTTCATGGGGGAACCCTTTCGTCGGCCGGCCGCGTGGTGAGCCGGTCCGGAACCCGTGAGGATAGCACGCCCGTCCCGCGGCGGGTCGGGTCCGGTTACACTCGCGCCGTGCTCATCCTGAACGTGAGGGTGCCCGGGGAGCCCGCCCGGCGGATCAGGCTGGACCGTCCCGTGCTCACGCTCGGCCGCTCGTCCACGAACGACGTCCCGCTGGCGGACCGGACGCTCTCGCGCGTCCACGCCCGCCTCGAGGTGTCCGACGCCGACGTCCGGCTCGTCGACCTCGGGTCGCGAAACGGGACGTCGCTGAACGGGGGGCGGATCGGCGACCCCGCGGTCCTCGCCTCCGGCGACCGGATCCAGCTCGGCGAGACGCTCATCGACGTCCTCGAGGAGTCCACGACGCGCGTCGTGATCGAGGGCCTCGACGAGACCTCGAAGAAGACGACGTTCCTCCAGTCCTCCAAGGACCTGTTGCGCCCCCACCGGCAGACCTGGGACGCGAAGCTCGGGGCCGAGGAGCTCGCGCGCCTGAACGCGTCGCTCCGCATGCTCAACGAGATCTCCGTCGAGCTCCTCGGGGACATCCCGCTCCAGAAGCTCCTCGAGCTCATCCTCGAGAAGACGTTCACGTTCCTGCAGCCCGACCGGGGGCTCCTCATGCTCGCGGACGAGTCGGGCGAGCTGAAGGCCGAGAAGGTCAAGTACGCGCCGGGCGTCGACCCGTCCGACATCCGCCTGTCCAAGACGCTGATCGCGTCGGTCGTGGACAAGAAGAACGGCATCCTCCTCATCGACGCCGCGACGGACGCCGGCCTCGGCGCGGCCGAGTCCATCCGCATCCAGGGAATCACGTCCTGCATGGCGGCGCCGCTCTTCGTCGAGGACAAGGTCATCGGGCTCATCTATCTCGAGGTGCGGCTCGGCCGCAAGAGCTTCAGCGAGGAGGATCTCCGTCTCCTGACGTCGCTCGCGAACACGTCCGCGATCAAGATCCAGAACCTGCGTCTGCAGGAAGGCGCGGCCGCGCAGCAGCGCATCAAGCAGGAGATGACGCTCGCGTGGGACATCCAGCGGCGCATGCTCCCCGAGGCCGAGCCCGTGCTCCCGAGCACGGAGATCCTCGGGCGCACGATCCCGTCACGGACCGTCTCGGGCGACTATTACGACTTCTACGAGCGCGGCGACAAGACGCTCGACGTCGTCGTCGCGGACGTCTGCGGCAAGGGGATGGGGGCGTCGCTCCTCGCGGCGTCCGTTCAGTCCGCGTTTCAGGTGTGGGCGGGTGAGGGTTTCCCGCCCGACAAGCTCTGCTCGCGCCTGAACGACCTCGTCTACCGCCGAACGAGCCCCGAGAAGTTCGTCACGTTCATCCTCGCGCTCTACGACCCGGAGTCCGGGGCGGTCGTGTACACGAACGCGGGCCACAATCCCGGCATTCTCGTGCGGGCGGACGGAACGGTCGAGATGCTCGGCGCGCACGGTCCGCCGCTGGGCCTCTTCCCCGGCAAGACGTACGGGTCCGGCACGTTCACGATGGGCCCGGGCGACCTCCTCGCGCTCTACACGGACGGCGTGACGGAGGCCGCGAACGCCGAGGACGAGGAGTTCGGGACGGACCGGCTCGTCGCGGCGCTCAAGGACCTGCGGCCGAAGCCGCTGCCGGACCTCGAGCGCGAGCTCGCCGCGACGCTCCTCGCGTTCACGGGCGGGACGCCGTTCGGGGACGACCGGACGCTCGTGCTTCTCAGGCGCGGTTAGCGGGCTCGGTCTCGGATTCCTTCGCGTCGCGCGGGAGCATCCCGTGCCGCTTGAGCATCTCGTTGAGCGTCGTCGGCTTGAGGCCGAGGAGCTCGGCGGCGCGCTTCTGGATTCCATTGGCCCGGCCGAGGGCGGCCGCGAGGAGCGCGCGCTCGTAGGCGGCGACCGCGTCCTTGAAGCTCAGGCCCTCCGCCGGAAACGCGGCCGCGCGCGGGACCGAGCGGCGCACGGGGTCCGGGAGCTGGTCGAGGCCGACGACGCCGTGCCCGAGGACGAGCGCGCGCTCGAGGACGTTTTCGAGCTCGCGAACGTTGCCCGGCCAGTCGTGGTCGAGGAGCGCCTTCATCGCGGCGGGCGTCACGGACGGCACGGCGCGCCCGTTCTCCGCGGCGGCCCTCGCGAGAAGCGTCTCGACGAGGAGCGGGATGTCGTCCTTGCGCTCGCGAAGGGGCGGCAGATTCACGGTGATGACGCAGAGCCGGTAGAAGAGGTCCTCGCGGAAGCGCCCCTCGGCGACGGCCCTCGTGAGGTCCGCGTTCGTCGCGGCGATCACGCGCACGTCGGAGTGGATCGGCTCGACGGCGCCCACGGGCGTGAACTCGCGCTCCTGCAGGACGCGCAGGAGCTTGGCCTGCGTGTCGATCGGAACCGTGCCGATCTCGTCGAAGAAGATGGTGCCGCCGTCGGCGGCCTTGAAGAGCCCCTTCTTGTCCGCGACGGCGCCCGTGAAGGAGCCCCGGACGTGCCCGAAGAGGTTCGACTCGAGGAGGTCGGGCGGCAGCGCGCCCGAGTGGACGGTTACGAACGGGCCCGCGGAGCGGGGCGACAGGCGGTGGAGCGCCTTTGCGACGAGCTCTTTGCCCGTGCCGCTCTCGCCCGTGACGAGGATCGTCGACCGCGAGGCCGCCGCCTGGCGCACGGTCTCGAAGACGCGCTCCATCGGAGCGGACCGCCCCACGAGCTCGCGGAAGCCGCCGGGCGCGTCGAGCTTCGCACGGAGCGCGCGGTTCTCGGCGACGAGCCTCCGCTTCTCGAGCGCGTGCTTGACGACGTGGACGACTTCCTCGTTGCGGAACGGCTTCGGGATGTAGTGGAACGCGCCCTCGCGCATCGCCGTGATCGCGCTTTCGACGGACGAGTAGGCCGTCACGATGACGACGGGGATCTCGGGGTGGCGGGCGCGGACCTCGACGAGAACCTCGAGGCCCGGCCTGTCCGGGAGCATGAGGTCGAGGAGGAGGAGGTCGATCGGCTCCTTCTCGAGACGCTGCAGACCTTCGGCCGCCGTGGCGGCCTCGCGCGTCGCGTGGCCCGCCTTCGCGAGCACCGAGCCGAGCACCTCGCGGATGACGGGCTCGTCGTCGAGTATGAGGACCGTGGCCATGTGTCAGGTCGCGGCGGGAAGCGTGACCGTGAAGCGCGCGCCGGGCGACCCGGACGCCGCGGTCAGCGTGCCGCCGTGCGCGCGAATGATATCCCGCGCCATCGAGAGGCCCAGCCCCGTCCCGCCCTGCGCCGTCTTCGTCGAGTAGAACGGCTCGAAGACGCGCGAAGCGTCCGCGGAGGCGAGGCCGGGACCGTTGTCCGTCACGTCGAAGCGCACGCTCCCGTCGCCTGCCGAGACGGAAAGAACGACCTCGGGGGCGGCGCTCCGCGCGTCGCCCGGGGCCGTGGCGGCCTCGATCCCGTTCTTGACGAGATTCACGAGGACCTGCACGAGGGCGTCGCGGTGCCCCGCGACGGCGGGCGTCCGGCCGGCGATGACGAGGCGCAGGGCCGCGCCGCGCGCGGCGCCCTCGTCCTCGAGAGCCCGGGCGGCCTCGCGGGCGACGTCGGCGGGATCGAGCGGCTCGATCTCGCGCGGGCGCCCGCGCGCGAGATCGAGAAGGCTCCCGACGAGGCGCGAGGCCCGGAAGGCCTGCCGCTCGATCTTCTCGACGAGGGGCCGGCGCGGGTCGTCGCCGGGCGTCTCGTCGAGGAGGAGGCGCGCGAAGCCCGCGACGCCGGCGAGCGGCGTGTTCACCTCGTGGGCGACGCCCGCCGAGAGAGTCCCGAGCGCGTTGAGCCTCTCGCGGTCGGCGAGGGCCCGCTCGAGCCGCGCGGTCTCCGTGGCGTCGACGAGGACGAGGACGCGAGCGCTCGACCCCGCGGGCGCGCCGGGAAAAGGCGAGACGGCCACGTTCAGGACGCGCGCCCCGGCTCCGAGGTCGGCCTCGAGGCGCGCGGGCGGATTCGCCACGCAGAGCGCGGGAGGGAGGATCTCGGCGGCGCGGCAGCCGAGGAGCGACGCGGCGGTCCGGCCGACGAGCGCGGCGAAGGCCGGGTTGATCGACGTGAAGCGTCCCTCGCCGTTCGTCGCCGCGATCGCGGCGGCGGAGCCGGCCACGACGTTCTCGTGGAACTCCTGCAGGTTGCGGTAGCGGTCCGCTTGCGCCCGCAGCTCCTCGAAGAGCCGCGCGTGGTCGAGCGCGAGCGCGGCGGATGCGAGCACGGTCTCGAGAAGCTCGGCGTCTTCCGCCGAGAGCGGGACGCGGCCGCCGCGGTCGGCGACGGCGAAGAGCGCGAGCAGGCGGCCGCTGACGGTGAGAGGCGCAAGCGTCCGGAAACCGGCGCGCCTCAGGCGCGCGACGGCGGCCGTCGGGCGCTCGGTGAACTCCTGCCGCGAGAGGCGCGTCGTCCTGAGGCGCGCCGCGGCCGGCAGCTCGGAGAGCGCGAGAGCGCCGCCGCCGTCCACCGGCGAGCCGTCCGCGGCATCGCCGGTCACGCCGAGAAGCGCCGCGCGTGGGACTCCGAGGCCGCGGGCGATGCGGGCGACGAGGAGGTCCGTGAGCTCGGCGAGAGGCCGCGGGGACGGCAGCTCGCGCAGGAGAGCGAGCAGCCCGTCGTGGTCGCGCGGGTCGTCGCGGTACTGGAAACGGCGGAACGCGGCCGAGAGGCCGCGCCTGACGGGCACGAAGCTGAGTGCCATCAGCAGGCCCGCGGAGGTCTGAAGGGCGCCGCGCGCGTGCGGAACCGCGAACGCGAGCGGGTGGGCGAGGAGCATCTCCGCGAGCGCGAAGAAACCCGCTCCGAGGAGGAGCGCGCCGGTCACGGACGCCGCCTCCCGTCCGAGGGTCTCGACGTCCCAGAGCCGGTAACGTGTCAGGGCCGCGAGGAAAGCGACGGGCACGAGAGCGAGCGGCAGGAGCGCGAGCGTCGACAGGATCGGAATGGACCCGCCGAGGAGGCGCGGGACGAAGTTCAGGACGACGAGGGGCAGGATCCCGACGGCGGTTCCGAGGAGGAGGAAGCGCACCTGCTTTTCCGCGAGGAGATCGGTCGGGCGCCGCGAGACGACCACGAGGCGCACGGCCGCGAGCGCGGCGCCCGCCGCCATCCAGAAGATCTGGGCCCGATCGAGCGCGGCGACGGCGGCGGGAGCGTTCGTCGCGGGGCTGAAGTAGACCCGGGCCGTCGCGGCCAGGAGCGCCGCCGCGGGCACGAACACGAGCCAGGCGGGGACGTGGCGCGCGCGGCGCGGGAACGTGAGGACGAGCGCGAGCAGGAACGCCGGGAACAGCGCGCGCGCCGCATCTTCGGCGAGGACCGCGACGCGGTACATCCCGTCGAAGGGGGGCGTTGGCGTCAGCGTGAGGACGAGCCCGACCGAGAGCGCGAACGCCGCGTAGAGGAGAGAGTCGCGCGAGGGCCTCGCCGGCCGCAGCGCTGCGAGCGCCGAAGCGAGGAAGGTCCCGCCGACCGCGAAGAGGAACAGGTACCGGAGGTCCCACGGCGCGGGCACGGGCGTCGTCGTGAGGCGACGCGTGACGCCGTCGCGCAGGAGGACGACGTCGGCGGCGCGTTCGGCGAAGAGCTTGGCCGGCTCGAGCGACGCGCGAGCGCCGGAGCCGTCGACGAGGAGCAGGAGATCGCCGGGCGCGAGGCCGGACGGAGCGGCCGACGGGCCAACGCGGTGCACCCTCAGAGCGTCGCCCTCGGGCGCGAGAAGGATGTCCGCCCGGCCGAACGTGGCCGCTTTGCGGACGAGGCAGAGCGCGGACGGGATCAGGCCCGCCAGGAGAAGGGACACGAGCCCCGCACGCGCCAAGGCGCGCCCCGTCGAGCCGACCCTCTCCATGCGCCGGTGCGGAGCAAGTCGAATGCCAGAGATCCGGGACTTTGAATTCAGAAAAAGGACTGATTCGAGGTCAGTTAGAGCGCGCGAGTGGCGCCGAGACCGCCTCTCGAAACAAAAACTTGAAGTGGGCTATGGGGGATTGGAGAGTCAGAACGACAGGGCGAGGCCGCCCGCGAGCCGGCGATTCGTCTTCTCCTCGTCCTCGCCCTCGCGGCGTTTCCCGAACTCGACCGAGAAGAGGGCCCGCCAGTCGTTTCCGACCGCCCGGAGGATGGGCAGCGGAAGTCCCTGGGCCAGAGTGACGTCCACGGCCTGCAGGTCGTTGCGCAGCGTCGTCGGGCCGCGCTGGAGGGCCTGCGCGACCTGCCGGTATCCCAGGCCGATGGACGTGTCGGTCGCCCGGACCCGGAGGGCCGCCTGCGCGACGCCCCAGTGCGCCTCGTCGGAGCGGATGGCGCCGTCGCGCGCCCCCGAGAGCGCTCCGGCCCGGAACGACACGCGCCCGTCGAAGGCCGAGCCGAGGCGCGTCGAGACGGTGAGCGCCGCGTCGGTCGCGACGTCGTTCGGGAAGAAATAGAGCGAGTCGAGGCGGTCGAGAAAGTCCGCGTCGAACAGGAGCCGGTACGTGCCGTTGATCTCGCGGCGCGAAACGTCGACGGCCACGCTCTCGCCTTCTCGGTTCTGCCAGCGCAGGCCGGCGCGGTACAGCGAGCGCGACCGGCGCGTCAGGTCCGCTTCGTCGGCGCCGGCCTCGCCCGGCCGCACGACGAGCGTCTCCGAGGTGCTTTCGAACCGGCGGGACGCGAAGCCGTAGACCCGCCAGCCGTCCTTCGTCTGCAGGGCGACCATGAGCTCGGGCGTGATGCCGCGGCCGTAGAACGACGTGTCGCCCGTCGCGCCGGCCTCGACGAGGAGGACCTCTCCCAGGCGCAGGCCCGCGACGCCGCCCGCGCGTGTTTCGTGCTCGAACGGGGTCACGGTGCCGGCGTATTCGCTCGAGGTCGAGCGGTAGCCGACGGTCACGCGCGCGAACGTCGCAGCCCCGAGCTCGGTCTGGTACCGCGCGGCCACGTCGACGGCGTCGGATGAGCGGGCGAAGAGGTCCGGCGTGGGGCCCGTCGCCAGGAGGTGAGCCTGCGAGATGACGCGGGCCGAGACGGCGGCCTGCCCGCGCTCGGAAAGGGCGCCGCTCCAGTCGAGCGCGTGGGCCGCGAAGCGCGTGGGGTCGGCCTCGGCCGAGAGTTTCTGCCGGCGCGTCGAGACGTGGACCGACTGCGAAGCTCCTGCGTCGACTTCGAGGGCGAGGCGCGCGGAATCGCCTGTCTTCTCGCCCGCGAGGTCGGCGAGGCGCGCGTACTGGCCGGAGGCTCCCCAACGCACGCCGGCGCCGAGCGCGCCCGAGACGTCGAGCGAGGTCTGCGAGAGCGACGAGGAGCCGGCCGCGCCGAAGCCCGCCGTCGTCGTCACGGCGGCGTGCAGGGGCACCGCGGCGCGCGCGTCGCGGGCCGAGGCGAGGAGCGGGACGGACGCCGCGGGGGCGGGCGTCGCGTCGAGCGCCGCGAAGATCGCGGGCACCTCGCGCAGCACGTCGCCGGAGACCACCGCGCGCGCGCTCCACGGGTCCAGCACGCCCGTCGGGGATTCCGGCAGGACGCCGGACGGTCGCTCGAGGTCGATGCGCACGAACGAGAGCGCGCCTTCCGGACCCGCCGGCCGGTGGAAGAGGCGCGCGACCGCGGGCCGGAAGCCGGGCACGACGGACAGGACCGTATAGAGGCCCTCGGCCGCGTCCGAGAGGACGAACGTCCCGTCGGAATCGCTTTTCAAGGTGCGCATGAGCATCGCGCCGCCCGACATGACGCCGCGGACGACGAGCGTGGCGCCGGGGACGGGGCGACCGTCCGCGCGGACGATGCCCGAGAGGGGCGCGACGACTGCGGTCCGGAGCGCGGGAGGCGCCGCGGGGGCCGGACGCCCCGGCAGCGACGCGGCCACGAGGCCGGCGAGCAGGGCGGCGGACGTTCGGATGGATCGCGGCACGGGAACCCCCGGTCCGCGTATCTTCCGCCCGTTTTCCGCGCGGCGTCAACGCCGTTGAGACGCCCTTCAGGACTGGGCCGGAGGCATCCCGAGGACGGACCTCAGGATCGTGCTCGCCATGGAAGGGTTCTCCTTGAGCCGCCGGGTGGAATAGGCGTACCAGTCCTTGCCGTAGGGGACGTAGACGCGCAGCCGGTGGCCCGCGTCGAGGAGCGACCTGCGGAGGACCGGGTCCACACCCAGGAGCATCTGAAACTCGTAGCGATCTTTCGGGATTCCCAGCCGGTCGATCGTCGAGAGCGCGAGCTGGACGCAGGCCTCGTCGTGCGTCGCGATCGCGGCGTACGCGCCGCCGGCGAGCTGCTTGTCGACGAGGGCGCCGAAGTTCCGGATGATCGTCTGGCGGTCCTTCCAGGCGATCGTGCGGGGCTCGACGTAGATGCCCTTGCAGATCCGCACGTTGACCTTCTTCTCGAGGAGCCGGCCGATGTCGGACAGGCTGCGCTTGAGGTAGGCCTGCAGAACCGCGCCGACGTCGAACCGCTCCTTGAGCGCGAGGACGAGCCGGACCGTGGTCTCCGTGTACGGGCTGTCCTCCATGTCGAGGCGCACGAACATCCCGTGCGACTGCGCGCGCGAACAGATTTCCGTGCAGTTCTCGAGCGCGAGCGCGGGGTCGATCGCGAGCCCGACGGCCGTCGGCTTGACGGAGACGTTCGCGGGCAGGCCCGATGCGGCGATCGCGTCGATCGTGCGGAGGTACTGGTCGCGCGTGGCGACGGTCTGGTCGCGGTGCGTCACGCTCTCGCCGAGGACGTCCATCGTCCCCATGGCGCCCTCGGCGGCGAGCGCGCGCATCTTGTCGAGCGCAGCCTCGAGGGTGTCACCCGCGACGTAGCGTGACGCGACGGCCTTCACGATCGGCTTCGGGACGAGGGGAAGGGTTGCGACGACGAGGCGGTCGATCAAAGCGCTCATGAAGGCTCCGGTTCGGGCGTGCGGGCGAGGACGAGCCCGCGGATTTCGGCGGCGCCCGCGAGAGCGAGGGCGCGCGCGGCGGAAAACAGGGTGGCGCCCGTGGTCGAGACGTCATCCACGAGGACGAGGACGCGGCCCCGCGCGGACTCCGTCGCGGCGAACGCCCCCTCGACGTTCGCCCGGCGCGCGCCGGCCGGAAGCTCCGACTGGGGATGCGTGTCGCGGGTGCGCGAAAGGAGCGCTCGCGCGGGAAGGCGGAGGCCGCGCGCGGCGGACTCGGCGAGGAGCGCCGCGGGGTCGTAGCCGCGCGCGCGGTTGCGGCGGCGCGTCGACGGCACGGGCACGAGCGCGTCGGCGCCGGCCGCGAGGCCCGTGGCCCGGGCCGCCTCGGCGAGCCTGGCGCCGCAGGGGGCCGCGAGGAGGTCCCAGCCGCGGAACTTGAACGCGACGAGCAGCGTCCTCAGGCCGCCCGCGTAGAGGCCGAACGCGGCCGTCCGCGCGAGCGGCGGTGGCTCGCGGCGGCAGGAGGCGCACGGCCCGCCGTCTCCGGGGAGCGCGCAACGCGGGCACGCCGCCGAGGGCGCGAGGCGCGGCAGCGCGGCCCAGCAGGCGGGGCAGACGCCTCCGCCTCCGGCCTCGCGGCGGGGTTCGTCGCACACCGCGCACCGCGAGGGCACGAGCAACGCGAGAAGTGAGGCGATTGCGGACGCGCCGGGGAGAGGTCGAAGCGGCTCCGGGCCGGGCACGGCGGGGATTCTAGACGAGGGCGGCGCGGCGCTCGTATGAACGATATGACTCATGGCGCCGCCGCACCTGAAGTATTCTCGAAACCGATGCGTTTGCTTCTCCGCTCCGCCGCGTGCCTCGCCCTCCTCGCCGCCGCCCTGTCCGCCCGGGCCCAGGCCGGCCCGCCCCGCACGCAGCAGTTTCCGTTCGCCGTCGGCGCTGGAGGCGAATGGGTCACGGACAACGGGCGTGTGTCCGACGTGAAGGCCTTCTCGAATGGCGCGTGGCACGTGTTCGGCGAGATCGTCCTCGAGCCGGGTGTCTTTCTCCAGGCGCGCTACATGAACTTCGCGCTGCCGGGCACGCCCGTCGAGCCGGCGTTCGGCGTCGGAACGCCGACGACGGCGCCGGACGTCAAGGTGAACGCGGGCCTCATGTCGGTGGGTTACCTGTTCCGCGAGCCCTGGTGGGACGCAGGGCTCTTCGGCGGGGTCGGCGTTTACAGCCTGGATCCGAAGCCGGTCGGTGAAGGCCAGTCCTCGACCGACGTCAAGGAGACTGTCATCGGCTGGCACGGCGGCATCGCGGCCGCCTTCCACATCTCGGCGCGCTGGGATGTCCGCCTGGAGGCCACGGCCTATCTCCTCCGCACGGACCAGAACCACAAACCCATCACACTGGGCGGTTCGGTCGCCTACCACTTCTGAAAAGGTGGGCTCCCACCCGACCTTGCGGTCGGGCGGGGATTGCGGCGGTGGGATGGACTAACTGAGGGTTACTGTTGGAGGGAAGAGAAGTGGAGGGCCCGTCGGCCGAGGCCGGCGGGAAGTTGGGGGGAAGTGAAGACCGGCGTTTTCATTTGACTTTGCATCGAATGCCCGTTTCGATCTCCTGCCCAGGTATACGCAAGTGCGATGCCTTCGGTTTTCGGCTTCTCCCTGCTGATACCAACCGATTCTTTTGCAGTAATTTGCCGTTACGCTGTGCGCAAAGTCACGCTGGAACGGCACGCCCAAACGCGCCTTTCAGGGGACGATTTGGTGCGAAATCGACACTTGCGGCTGAGACGGGGTCTCAGACGCCTTCGGCGAGCGGGAGCAGCGTCGAGTCTTTCTTGATCGACAGCGAGAGCTCGACGCGAGTGCGCACGACCCCGCGGAGCGTCTGGAGCTTTTCCCTCAGGATCCTCTCGAAATGCTCGACGTCCCGGGCCCGGATCTTCAGCCGGTAGCCGAAATCGCCCGAGATCGCGTAGCACTCCTGAACGTCGAGGAGGTTCTCGATTTCCTCGAGAAACGGCCTTTCGAAGCGCGGGTGCTCCAGCATCACGTCGACATGGGCCACGAGGGGCATGCCGACGAGTCTCGGGTCGAGGAGCGCCGTGAACCGCAGGATGAAGCCCTTGGTCTCGAGCTTTTTGATGCGCTCGTTCACGGAGGGCGTGGTCAGGCCCACGGTCTCGGCGATTCTCGCCTGCGAGATCTTGGCGTCCCGCTGGAGGATGTCGAGGATGCGGCGATCGGTGTCGTCCATATAAAATTCGGCTCTGGGGTCGAGAACCCGAACTTTATACGGTCATCCTCGCCGAGGCAACCGGGAATGAGGCCGGAGGCTCAATCGGGGTCCGAGAGGACCGCCCCCTTGGGCAGGACGACGACGCCGCCCTCGGAGACGTGAAAGCGCTTTTTGTCCTCCTCGGGATCGAAGCCGATCTCCATGCGCGGCGGGATCTTCACGCCCTTGTCGGCGATCACCTTCTTGAGCCGGGCGTAGCGGCCGACGTCCACGCCGTCCATCAGGACGCACTCCTCGACGTGCGAGAAGGAGTTGATCCTCACGCGCGGGAAGAGGATCGACCGGTGGATCGTGCCGCCCGAGATGATGCCGCCCGACGCCACCAGCGAGTCCGTGGCCAGGCCGATGCGCTGCGAGACCGCGTCGGCGAACACGAACTTCGCGGGAGGCAGCTGAGGGGAGTGGCTTTTGATGGACCACTTCTGGTTGTAGAGGTTGAGCGGCGGCGTGACGGAGATGAGGTCCATCGACGCATCCCAGTAGGAATCCACCGTCCCGACGTCCCGCCAGTAGGGGGCGAGGTCCTCGTTTCCGGGGACGCGGTTCGTCGAGAAGTCGTACGCGTACAGGTGCGCGCCGCCCTTCAGCAGGGACGGGATCAGGTTCTTTCCGAAATCGTGCGTCGTGTCCTGCAGCGCGTCGTGCTCGAGCGCCTCGATCAGGACGGACGCGCGGAAGATGTAGTTTCCCATCGACGCGAGCGCGAGCTCCGGCTCTCCCGGAATCGCGCGCGGCTCCGCGGGCTTTTCCTCGAACCCGACGATCCGCCCGTCCGCGGCGACCTCGAGGATGCCGTAGCGCGAGGCCTCCTTGAGGGGCACCGGGAAGGCCGCGATCGTGAGGTCGTGCCCGCCGTCCTCGTGAAACGCGAGCATCGGGTTGATGTCCATCACGTAGATGTGGTCGCCGCCGAACACGCAGACGTGCGAGGGCTCCTCGTCGAACACGAGGTCGAGGTTCTGGTAGACCGCGTCCGCCGTGCCGCGGAACCAGTGCGGGCCGCGGCGCATCTGAGCGGGCACGGGGTCGACGAACTGCCCGATGTCGAACGTGAGGCGCCAGGTGCGGATGATGTGCTCGATGAGCGAATTCGACTTGAACTGCGTGAGGACCTTGATCTTGGTGAGACCGGAGTTCACGAAGTTGTTCAGGACGAAATCGATGATCCGGTAGCGCCCGCCGAACGGGACGGCTGGCTTGGCGCGGTCCCGCGTCAGCGGGAAGAGCCGCTCGCCCATGCCGCCCGCGAGGACGACGGAGAGCACGTCTC
>JBDTTJ010000026.1:0-18798 GCA_039930645.1 Acidobacteriota bacterium | reverse complement strand
CGCGCCGTGAAGGCCCCTCTTGCCCCACGGTCTCTGCTTCTCGACGTGTCCGCCCGCGACGGCCGGCTCGTCGCCGTCGGCGAACGCGGCCACATACTGGTTTCGGGAGACGCCGGCGGCACCTGGGTCCAGGCCGACGTGCCGACGCGGACGTTGCTCACCGGCGTCTACATGCACGACGCCCGCCTCGGGTGGGCCGTGGGCCACGACGAGATTGTCGTCCGCACCCGCGACGGCGGGGTGACGTGGGCGCTGGTCCACAGCGCCCCCGAAAACGAGAAGCCTCTTCTCGACGTCTGGTTTGCCGACGCTTTGCGCGGCCTCGCCGTCGGCGCGTATGGCGGGCTGCTCGGGACCGAGGACGGCGGCGACACGTGGCAGCCCCGGCGGGTCCATGGAGAGGACGACTCCCACCTCAACCAGATCGTCCCCGCCGGCGACGGGACGCTCTACCTCGCCGGCGAGGCGGGTCACCTCTACCGGTCCGATGACGGCGGCCGCGCCTGGCTTCCGCTCCCGTCGCCCTACAACGGCTCGTTCTTCGGTCTCCTGCCGCTTCCGGACGGCCCCCTTCTGGCGTTCGGGCTGCGCGGCCACCTCTTCCTCTCGGCGGACCGCGGGAGTACCTGGCAGAAGATCGAGACCGGCAGCGATGCGACGCTGACGTGCGGCCTTCCGCTCGGCGCCGGTCGCTTCGTGGTGGGAGGCATGGCGGGGACGCTGCTCTTCAGCGAAGACGGCGGCCGGACGGTGCGCAAGCAGGAGCAGCCCGACCGCAAGGCGATCGTGGCCCTCGCACGCGGGGACGGGCGCACTCTCCTCCTCTTCGGCGAGGGGGGAGTGCGCAAGGTGGAGATGCCCCGGTGAGGGACGATTCATGACCACCAAGCCCACCCTGACCGAACGCTTCGAGAATCTCGTCTTCGGTCATCGCCGTCTCGTGATCGGCCTCTTTCTCGGGGCCACCGCGCTCCTTGCCTGGTCCGGCTCCCGCCTGCGGGTCGACGCGGGCTTCACGAAGCAGCTGCCGCTCAAGCACCCCTACATGGCGACGTTCCTCAAGCACCAGCAGGAATTCGGCGGGGGAAACCGGGTGCTCGTGGCGCTCGTGGCGCGCGACGGCAACATGTTCACGCCGGCGTTCTTCGACGTGCTGAAGAGGGCCACCGACGAGGTCTTCTTCCTGCCGGGCGTGGACCGCGGCCGGGTCCAGTCGCTCTTCACGCCGAACGTGCGCTACACCGAGGTGATCGAGGACGGCATCGCGGCGGGCAACGTGATTCCCGACGACTTCGAGTCCAGTCCCAAGGGGCTCGAGAAGGTGCGGCGCAACGTGCTGAAGGCCGGAATCGTCGGCCGCCTCGTCGCGAACGACTTTTCCGGCGCGCTCATCAGCGCCGAGCTCATGGAGGTCGACCCGGCGACCGGCAAGCGGCTGGATCTCATCGCCCTGTCGCGGCTGATCGAGACGAACGTGCGGGAGAAGTTCGACGCCGACTTCGTCCCGGGCTCGCCCGTGGACGTTCACGTCATCGGCTTCGCCAAGGTGATCGGCGACGTCGCCGCCGGCGCGACCCGGGTCGTCCTCTTCTTCCTCGTCACGTTCGTGATCACCGGCCTGCTCGTCTATCTCTACTCGCAGTCGCGCTGGTTGTCCTTCGTCGTGCTCGCCTGCGCGGTCATCGCGGTCGTCTGGCAGCTCGGGGTCATCACGCTTCTCGGCTTCGGGATCGACCCGATGTCGATCCTCGTGCCCTTTCTCGTCTTCGCGATCGCCGTGAGCCACGGCGTGCAGATGGTCAGCTCCGTCGGCTCCGACCTGTTCGACGGCGCGGACAGCCTGACGGCCGCGCGGAACTCCTTCCGGCGCCTGCTCCTGCCGGGCGGGATCGCGCTCGCCACCGACACGATCGGTTTCTTCACGATCCTGTTCATCAGGATCCGCGTGATCCAGGAGATCGCCATCGCGGCAAGCCTCGGCGTCGCCGCGATCATCCTGACGAACCTCGTCTTTCTGCCGGTCCTGCTGTCCTACTTCAGGCTGGACGAGAGCTACCGGGAGAAGATCCACCGGAGAGCCCGGCACATGGAAGGGCTCTGGCGCCGCTTCTCCGGGGTCACCGAGCGGCGGCCGGCTTCGGTGATCGTCGGGCTGGCCGTGCTGCTCGGGGTCTTCGGAGTCTGGAAAGGGCTGCAGGTGCAGGTCGGCGACCTGCATCGCGGCGTGCCCGAGCTTCGCGCCGATTCTCGCTACAACCTCGACACCTCGGCGATCACGTCGAAGTTCTCGATCGGCGTGGACGTTCTGAACGTCATCGCCGAGACGAAGCCGGAGGGGTGCGTCGATCACGCCGTGATGAGCACGATCGACTCCTTCTCCTGGCACATGGCGAACGTGCCGGGAGTCCAGTCGACGGTCGACCTTCCGGGGATCGCGAAGACGCTGAACGCCGGCTGGAACGAGGGCAGCCCGAAGTGGCGGGTCCTGTCGCGCAACCAGTCGGTCCTCCAGCAGTCCGTCACCTACGTCCCGACCTCCAGCGGGCTCCTCAACTCGGACTGCAGCGTGCTGCCGGTGATGCTCTTCACGGCCGACCACAAGGCGGAGACCATCCGGCGCGTCGTAACCGAGGCCAGGGAATTCGAGTCCCGGCACGGCAACCCCGCCGTAACGTTTCGGCTCGCCACCGGGAACGTCGGCGTCATGGCGGCGACGAACGAGGCGGTCGACGCCGCGCAGTACCCGATCATGGCCTGCGTCTTCGGAGCCGTCATCCTCCTCTGCCTCGTCTCCTACCGCTCCGTTCGCGGAACGCTCTGCATCCTGATCCCGCTGTTCCTCGTGTCGCTCCTCTCCTACGCGCTGATGGCGATGCTCGAGATCGGCCTCAAGGTGAGCACGCTGCCGGTGGCGGCGCTCGGCGTCGGGGTGGGCGTGGACTACGGGATCTATCTCTACAGCCGCTTCCGCGAGTTCTACCGCGGCGGGGACTCGCTGCGGGAGGCGTACTTCAAGACCCTCGAGGTGACCGGGAACGGCGTCCTCTTCACGGGCATCACGCTGGCCGTCGGCGTCGCGACCTGGATCTTCTCGCCGTTGAAGTTCCAGGCCGACATGGGACTCCTCCTCGCGTTCCTCTTCCTGATGAACATGGTCGGCGCCCTGGTCCTGCTCCCGGCGCTCGCCCGCTTCCTCCTGGACGACGCCACGCGCCACCGCGCCTGAGACCCGGCCCCCTCACGCCCGCGATCAGAGCCTCAGCGATGCTCCCGAGCCGCGCTCGGGCCAGTGGATCAAACGGCCGCCGACTCCCGTGCTCCCACGCGCAGGGCCTCGGCGACGAGCGCCTCCTGCTCGTGTTGGAACGCGTGGTGCGAGCCGGGGGCCGGGCTCGCGAGCTCGCGCCTTCCGATGTAGCGGAGCGCCCGGTGCGGGGCGAGGCCTTCGACTTTGCCGTCCAGGAACTGCTCGCGCACGAAGCGCCACGCGCCCATGTTGCGCGGCTCCTCCTGCACCCAGACGAGCTCTGCGTCCTCAGGGTAGCGCTGGAGGATCGCCCCGATCTCCCGACCCGGGAACGGGTAGTACTGCTCCAGGCGCACGATCGCGACGTCGCTCTTGTCGGCTTTCTCGCGTGCCGCGATCAGGTCCCACGCGACCTTGCCGCTCGCGAGGATCACCCGGCGGGCGCGCGACGGGCCGGCCGGATCGTCGAGCACGGCGTGGAACGCGCCGTCGGCCAGCTCGTCGATCGTGGAGACGACCTTCGGGTGACGGAGGAGGCTCTTCGGCGTCATGACGACGAGAGGCTTCCTCACGTCGCCCGCCATCTGGCGGAGGAGCAGGTGGTAGTACTGCGCGGGCGTCGACACGTTCGCGACGCGCATGTTGTCCTCCGCGCAGAGCGTCAGGAAGCGCTCGAGGCGCGCCGACGAGTGCTCGGGGCCCTGCCCTTCCTGCCCGTGCGGCAGCAGCAGCACGAGGCCGCAGCGCTGGTTCCACTTCTGCTCCGAGCCCGAGATGAACTGGTCGATGATGACCTGGGCGCCGTTGGCGAAGTCGCCGAACTGCCCCTCCCACAGGACGAGCGTCGACGGGTCCGCGACGGCGTAGCCGAATTCGAAACCCATGACGGCGTTCTCCGAGAGAAGGCTGTCGATGACCTCGAAGCCGGCCTGCTCGGGCGCGATCGTGTTCAGCGGCGTCCACTCGGCCCCCGTTACCGCGTCGGCGAGGACGGCGTGGCGCTGGCTGAACGTGCCGCGCCCCGAGTCCTGCCCCGAGAGGCGCACGGGCGTGCCGTCGAGAAGCAACATCCCGAACGCGAGCATCTCGCCGCCCGTCCAGTCGATCTCGGGCCGGCCGCTCGCGTACTCGGAACGCTTCTTGAGGATGGGCTTGAGCTTCGGGTGGACCTCGAAGCCCTCCGGCACGGCCGAGACGGCGCGGGCGACCTCGGCGAGACGCTCGCGCACGCTGCCCTTCGGCTTCAGCGGCTTCGCAGGCGCGGCGATCAGCGAGTCGAACCCGGACTTCGCGCCGCCCCGGGCCTCGTCGTAGGCGCGGTCGAGGGCGGTCTTCGCCTCGGCCCACATCTGGTCGACCTCGCCCTGCGAGAAGACGCCCTGCTTGACGAGCGCGGCGCCGTAGAGGCGCGCGACCGACGTGTGCCCCTTGATCTTCACGTACATGAGGGGCTGCGTGTAGCTCGGCTCGTCGCCCTCGTTGTGGCCGTATCGGCGGTAGCAAACCATGTCGATCACGACGTCGCGGCGGAACGTGTTGCGGTACTCGCTCGCGACGTCCACGGCGTGGACGACGGCCTCGGGGTCGTCGCCGTTCACGTGGAAGACCGGCGCCTGCACCATTTTCGCCACGTCCGTGCAATACGGTGACGACCGCGCGTCCGCGGGGTTCGTCGTGAACCCGATCTGGTTGTTCACGACGACGTGCACCGTGCCGCCCGTCCGGTAGCCGTGGAGCTGCGACATGTTCAGCGTCTCGGCCACGATGCCCTGTCCCGCGAACGCGGCGTCGCCGTGGAGGAGGATCGGGAGCACCTTCGCGTGCTCGCGGTGGTCGCCGAGCGACGTCTGCTTGGCGCGCACCATTCCCTCGACGACGGGATCCACGAACTCGAGGTGGCTCGGATTCGGGGCGAGCGCGACGCCGAGTTTCTGGCCACCGGGCGCGACGTGAGTCCCGACGGCGCCGAGGTGGTACTTCACGTCGCCGGAGCCCTGCACGGTTCCGGGATCCACCTGTCCCTCGAACTCCGCGAAAATCTGCCCGGCGGGCTTCCCGACCGTGTTCACGAGGACCGTGAGGCGCCCGCGGTGGGACATCCCGATGACGGCCTCGGCGAGGTCGGCCTCTGCGGCGCGGTCGAGGAGGCGGTCGAGGAGCGCGATCGCCGCCTCGCCGCCCTCGAGCGAGAAGCGCTTCTGGCCGACGTACTTCGTGTGGAGGAACTTCTCGAACGCCTCCGCCTTCACGAGAGCGTCCAGGATCCGGCGCCGGTCCTCGCGCGAGAGGTTCGCGCGATTGCGCGAGCCCTCCATTCGCTCGATGAGCCAGGTCTTCTGCGCGGTGTCCTGGTTGTACATGAACTCCGCGCCGATCTTTCCGCAGTACGTCTGGCGGAGGACCTCGAGGATCTCGCGCAGCGTCGCGTGGTCGCGGCCGGCGAGCCCGTTCGTGATGAACGGCCGGTCGAGATCCCACAGCGTGAAGCCGTAGGTCGCGGGGTCGAGGTCCGGGTGGTACGGCACCGCGTCGACGCCGAGCGGGTTCTGGTCCGCGACGAGATGGCCGCGCACGCGATAGGCGTTGATGAGCTGGAGGACGCGCGCCTGCTTTTCGACCGCCTCGAGGCGGTTCGTTCCGCCGAAGAACGGCGAGCTCGCATCCTTCTCCCAGCGCATCGGCCGGTGCGGGACCTTCAAGTCCTCGAAGATGCGGTCGTAGAAGCGGTCGCCTCCGAGGAGAAGATCCTGGAGCGTCGCGACGAATCCTCCGGACTCGGCGCCCTGAATGATCCTGTGGTCGTAGGTCGACGAGACGTTCATGACCCGCGACACGCCGAGCGCCGACATGACGTCGTCCGGCATGGCCTGAAACTCGGCCGGGTAGCCCATCGCGCCCGTGGCGATGATGGCGCCCTGCCCCGGCATGAGGCGCGGCAGCGAGGACGTCGTCCCGATCGTCCCGGGATTCGTGAGCGAGATCGTCGTGCCGGCGAACGCGTCGGGTTCGATCGCGCCCTTGCGCGCTTTCGCCACGAGCGTGTCGAACGCGGCGAGGAACTCACCAAACGCCATCTTTTCGGCGCCCTTGATGTTCGGCACGAGAAGGCTGCGCGAGCCGTCCTTCTTCGTGATGTCGATCGCGATGCCGAGGTTCACGGCCGGCTTGCGGATGCGGGCCGGCTTTCCGTCCGCCTCGCCGAACGCGTCGTTCATGGCCGGGTGCTTCTCGAGCGCGCGGACGATGGCCCACGCGACGAAGTGCGTGAAGGAGACCTTCGAGAGGCCGAGAGCCTCACGGTGACGGTTCAGGATCCGCCGGTTCTCCTCCATGTTCTTCACGGGCACGACGCGGTTCGTCGTGGCGGTGGGGACGCCGAGCGACGCCTCCATGTTCCGGGCGATCGTGGCGGCGCCGCCGGCGATCGGAACGACCTGCTCGCCGGGGCGCGCGGTCACGGGCGCGGGGCGCGGGGCGGGCAGCAGGAGCGGCTCGGGAGCGATCGCCCGGGCCGGGACGCTCATCGCGAAGGGAACGCGGTCCTCCAGCGCTCGCAACGCCCGGCGCCAGTCCTCGTCGACGAGGGCCGGGTCGAGGCGGTAGAGGGCGTAGAGCTCCTGGGCGAACGGCGCGTTGTCGCCGAACTCCTCGAGCATGGCGTTGAGAACGAGGGAGGAGGACGAGTCGCTCATGAAGGGGTCAATTGTAGCCGCCGGGGCCGGTTCAGGCCGTCACGTCGCGGCGCGTGAAAACCGCGAACGCCGCGGCCGTCGCGGCCACGGCCCAGCCCGCGAGCACCCATGCCGAGAACGCCAGCGTCATCCCTTCGAAGGGCGCCGGCATCCCGGCGTAGAACTCGGGCAGCGGCAGGTTCGTCACGAAGAACCACTTCGCTCCGTCCCAGTCCGAGGCGATGCGCGAGAGGATCGTCCCGGCCACGAGCGTCGCCATCATCGTTCCCATCGCGGCCGCCGCCGACCGGAAGAGGACCGACAGGAGCAGCGTGACGCATCCAACGGCGAGCGCCGACAGCCACGCGAGGCCCCAGAGCGCGAGCGCGTCCTGCCAGAGCGGCAGGATCCTGACGGTGGACAGGTCGAACCCGCCGGCGGCGCCCGGGCCGAGCCGGAAGCCCGTGAGCATCGGCGCTCCCCAGCCGCTCCACCCGAACGCGACGCCCGAGATCCCCCACGCGAGGACGAACGCTGCCAGCAGCGTGAGCGTCGTGAAGAGCACCATCGCGATCAGCTTCGAAAGAAGCACCTTCCAGCGCGCGACGGGGCGCGTGAGGAGAAGGGTGACGGTCCCCTCGGCGAATTCGGACGAGACGAGGTCGGCCCCGAAGACCGCGATGAGAAGCGGGATGAGGAGGACGCTGCCGACGCCCGCAAACGTGCGCGTAAAGACCGGACCGGTCAGGGAATTCGGATCAAGATTCTTAGAAAGGTAATAGCGCAATCTCCCCGACTCGTACTTCATCCAGCGCTTCCACTGCTCCGGAATGCCGCGGCGCTGGTTCATCTGGCGTTCGAGGTCGCCCGCTCGCTTCTCGACCTGCGCGCGCCAGTCCCGCTCCGGATGTTCCTTGCGCTGGTTCTGCTGCTGTCGGTTCTGGGCAAAGACGACGAGGCACAGAAGCGCGGCCAGAACGATCAGGATGAGCCGGAATCTTTTCCTTCTAAGAATCTTCAGACACTCGTTCTCGACGAGCCCCAGCATCACAGGCATTGCGCGGTCCCCCTATAGCCCGTCACACCGTCTCCCCGCCCGTCAGGTCGAGGAAGAGGTCCTCGAGGCCGCGCTTGCCGCCGTCCGTCAGCTCGGCGAGCGTCCCCTTCGCGAGCGTGCGCCCGCGGTGGACGATCGCGATGCGGTCGACCATCTTCTCGACCTCCGACAGGAGGTGGCTCGAGACGAAGACCGCGAGGCCGTGCTCGCCCGCGAGGCGGCGGACCAGCTCGCGCATCTCGCGGATGCCCGCCGGATCGAGGCCGTTCGTGGGCTCGTCGAGGATGAGGACCGACGGATCCGAGAGGAGAGCCTGCGCGATCCCCACGCGCTGGCGCATCCCGAGGGAGTACGTCCGGACGAGGCCGTCGAGGCGCTCGCCCATGTGGACGAGGCGCGCCAGCTCGTCGATCCGGCCGGCGGCGCCGTCCCCGATCATCCGGGCGAAGTGTTCGAGGTTCTCGCGGCCGGTCAGGAACTTGTAGAGGTCGGGCGTCTCGACGATGCAGCCGACCTTCCGCATCGCGGCCTCGAACTCGCGCTCGAGGTCGTGCCCGTCGATGACGACGCGGCCGCGCGTGGGTCTCACGAGGCCGACGAGCATCCGGATCGTCGTCGTCTTCCCAGCGCCGTTCGGGCCGAGGAACCCGAAGACCTCGCCCCGGTGCAGCTCGAAGGAGGCGTCCGTCACGACCTCCCGGTCGCCATAGCGCTTCGCGAGGCCCTCGGCGGACAGGACGACGGGCGAGGCGCTCACGGCAGACGTTTTACGCCATCCGTCAAGCGGCGGTTTTCCCCTGTCACCTCTCGACCGGGCCTTCGCCCACCATTTGCGCGAGGCGCTCCCGGAACCTGTCGAGGGACTCCGGGGTGAGCAGCACGTCCACGTCCACAGTCTCCCGGACGAACCCGTGAATGTTGTCGCGCTCTTCGCTCACAAAATGATCTTAGACCCGGAGCCGCACGGACTTCCGGCACAATACGCCGCCGTGACGCTCCGCACCCGCCGCCTCCTCCTCTGGTTCGCCCCCTCCGCCCTCGGGCTCCTCACCGCCGGCGTCCTGGCTGGAGGCGCTGCCGCGGGCCTGTCCGGCCGCCTCGGCGAGCGCGTGGGCGAAGGCCCGCTCGCCCTCCCGACTCCCGCCGCGGCGCCGGCCGTTCCCGCGAGCGGCACGTTCCGGATCGTCGCCCTCGGCGACTCGCTGACGCGCGGCGCCGGCGACGCGGCGGGCGGCGGCGGCTACCCCGAGCGCGTGGCGGCGGCGCTGCGCCGGGCGGGGCTCGTCGTCTCCGTCGAGAACCTCGCGGTCGACGGGGCGGAGACCGGGGATTTTCTTAGAAAGGTGGAAGAGGCGGGGATGGCGCAGCGGCTCGCCGGAGCCAGCCTCATCCTGTTGTCGATCGGAGGCAACGACCTGAGCCATTCTCTTCGTTCGGTCGTCCCCGGCGAGGCGGTGGCCGATCCGACGGCCGCGGCCCTCGCCACGGCTTCTCTAAACCTTCAAAGAACCCTACCTCTTCTCCGAGCGGCAAATCCCTCTTCTCCGATCCGCCTCCTGGGACTCTACGACCCCTTCCCGGAGGGCTTCGACCGGAAGATGGCCCGCACGACCCTCCTCAAGTGGAATGTCGCTCTGGAGGAGGCGAGCAACGGCGTCGAGAACGCGCTCGTCGTCCCGACCGCCGACGTCTTCGACGGCCGTCCGGACCGCCTCTCGCCCGACCGTTTCCACCCGGGCGCCGAGGGCTACACCGAGATCGCGGCGCGCGTCTTCCAGACGCTGCGCGTTGCCTCACGCGAGGGGCGCGCGTCGTGACCGAGATCCGCGAGGAGGCGGGCGTCGACATCGGCGCGACGCTCGCCAAGGCGGTCGTCGTCCCGGTGGGCGCCAGCCTCGAAACCTTCGAGTCCTTCGTCTGCCCCTCGGGCGACCTCCCCGCTCTCGCGGCATTCCTGACGAGCCGCTCGGGCCTGCGCCTCGCGGCCACGGGCGCGGGCGCGCACCGGCTCAGGAGCCTCGTGCCGTCGGCCGGGCCTCCGGTCCTCACCGACGAGTTCGAGGCCTGGGGCGAGGGCGAGAAGATCCTCATCCGCAAGGCCGATTTCACGCCGACGACTCCGCACTACCTCGTCAGCCTCGGGACGGGCACGTCGATCCTGCGCATCGGGCAGGAAGGGCGCGTCTCGCGCGCGGGCGGCACCGGCCTCGGCGGCGGCACGCTGCGCGGCTTCGGCCAGCTGCTGCTCGGGCAGGTCGACCACGACGCCCTCACGGCCCTCGCGTTCCAGGGCGACCGGCGACGCGTGGATCTCCTCGTGCGAGACCTGTATCCCTCGGGCGAGATCGCGCTCCAGGGCGACCTCACGGCCTCGAACCTCGGACGCATCGCGTCGCGCGACTCGCGCGACGTTGCGAACGCGATCACCGGCCTCGTCGGCGAAAACATCGGCCTCCTCGCGGCCGCCCTCTCGAAGCAGGAGGCCGTCCCCTTCCCGCTCGACATCGTCTACGCGGGCGCCACGCTGCGGCAGAATGTCGCGCTGCGCGACGTTCTCGCCTTTGCCACTTCCATCGGCGGCGCGCGCGCGCGGTTCCTCCCGAACGGCGAGTTCGTGGGCGCGGTCGGCGCGCTCGCCCGGGCGCGGAAGCTCGCCGAAGGAGGCCCCCTGTGAATCCCACGTTCGACCTCGAAGGCCGCGTCGCCCTCGTGACCGGCGCCTCCCGCGGGATCGGCGCCGCGATCGCCCGCACGCTCGCCGCGGCGAACGCGCGCGTCGCCCTGCACTACGGGTCCTCGCACGAGGCCGCGCGCGCAGTCGCGGATTCCATCGCGGCCGCCGGCCACGCCCGCCCGCTGCTCGTCTCCGCCGACGCCGCCGACGCGGACGCCCGCCGCCGCGCGATGGCCGAGGTCGTGAAGGGGCTCGGCGCACCCGGGATCCTCGTGAACAACGCCGGCTTCTACAAGCCGAACCCCTTCGAGGGGACGGACGACGCCGCGTTCCTGACGCGCTGGCGGGCCACGATGGCCGTGAACCTCGAGGCGGCGGCGCACTTCTCGTTCCTCGCGCTCCCGGCGATGCGCGAACGGAAATGGGGGCGAATCGTCATGATCGCCTCGCGTTCGGCCTTTCGGGCCGAGACGGACCACCCGGACTACGCCGTCTCGAAGGCCGGCATGGTGAACCTCGCCCGCTGCCTCGCACGCAACGAAGGGCCGCGCGGCGTCACGGCGAACTCGGTCTGCCCCGGCTGGGTCCGGACGGAGGCTGTCCGCGAGGCCCTCGACGGACCGCAGGCGGCCGAGGTCCTCGCCCAGATTCCGCTCGGCCGGGTCGCCTCGACGGAAGACGTCGCGAACGCGGTCCTGTACCTCGTGTCACCGCTGGGCTCGTACGCGAACGGAATCGCGATCCCCCTGAACGGCGGCTCGTACCTCCACTGAATCACTTGCCTCCGGGGCGGGAAACGGGCGGATAATTCGCCCAGGACCATGCACAACGGCAACTGCGTCCTCGTCGCGCTCCTGCTCGCCGGCGCGGCCGCCGCCGCGGAGGATGCCGTCGCGCCCCTCCGCCTCCCGCCCGTCGAGACCTTCAAGCTGTTCCCGCAGGCCGCGCCCGAGCCGCGCGTCGAACTGTCGGGCGCCTTGGAGGACCGCCGGCTCTTCCATCAGCCGGGGGACCCGGACTCGCAGTTCACGCTCGGCAGGCCGTCCCCGCAGGGCGAGGTGCGCGTTCTCGCGGTGGTCGACGTGAACGAGATCTTCCTGAAGGCGATCGCGCCGGACCCGCTCGTGTCGCCCGCCGACACGCGCCCACGGGCGGCCGGGAGCTTCCTGCCCGTCGACGGCCAGGGGCGGCCGTACCAGCTGCGCCTCGGAGCCCGTCTCGTCTGGTAAGTGGTAGCCTGCCAGGCGATGAGACGTGTTCTCTCGCTCGCGCTCGCGCTTGCCCTCCCGGCCTCCTCGACTCAGACGACGTCCGGTGTCTCGAAGTCGGTCGAAGTCTCCGTCACGAACCTCGACGTCGTGGTGACCGACTCGAACGGGAAGCCGATCCCGGACCTGACCGCCGCGGAGTTCGAGGTGAGGCAGGACGGCGTCGTCCAGCCCCTCACGAACTTCTCCTTCATCCGCAACGGCCCCGCCGCCGCACCGGCCCAGGCCGCGGAGGCCGGCCCCCGGGCCGCGCCGGCCCCCGCATTGCCCGCGTACGAGCCGCCGCAGGCCGCCCGGGCCCATCTCATCGTCTTCGTGGACGAGCTCCACCTGACGTCCGTCAACAAGAACCGCGCGCTCAAGAGCCTGCGCAAGTACCTGCCGACCGTCGTCGGCCCGAACGTCGAAGTCCAGTTCGTAACGTGGGACCGCGCGCTGCGCATCCGCGGCCCGTTCACGAGCGACATGGCGATCCTCTCCTCGCTCATGGACTCTCTCGAGCACGAGACGACGATCGGCGAGGTCACCAAGCGCGAGCACGACCAGCTCGTTCGCGAGATCGACTCCGCGGTCATGGCGGGCGCGACGGCCGGACCCGTTCTCCTCGGCAACGCAATCCTGAACCTCCGCTCCTGGTGCGACCAGCAGGCCGCCCTGGTGGACACGACGCTCGAGGCCCTGCACGCCTCCTTCGCGGCCGTGTCCGGCGTCGAGGGGCGGAAGGTCCTCTTCCTCCTGACCGAGAAGTTCACCCCGTCGCCGGGGCGCGACATCTGGGACTACCTTCTGTACGGGACCACCCGGGCCGGCTCGGTGACGTCCATCGCCTCCTCGCGCCGCGGCGGCGGGAACGCAGACGTGAACGACCTCACGTGGACGACCTGGGACCGCGGCCGGGCCTTCCGGGCCCTGACGCCCCGCGCGAACGCGGCCGGGATCTCGATCGTCACGGTCGACAGCGCGGGCCTCACGACGGACGAAATGGTCTCCGCCGAGAACAGCGCGGCCATCGGACGAATGGACGAGGGAATCGGCCAGATCGACATGCAGATGGCGATGGGCCTGCTTGCGGACGAGACCGGCGGAAAGACGATCGTCGGCCGTAACGACCTCGCCCTCGCCCTGAAGAACCTCGAGGCCGACTGGACCGCGTACTACTCGCTCGGGTACGAGAGCCCGAGCGCGAAGCCCGGCGTGCCGCGCGCGATCAAGGTGTCCGTGAAGCGCCCCGGCGCGAACGTTCGCTCCCGGCGCGCCGTCATCGAGCGCACGCCCGAGGAAAAGGTCTCCGACGCTGTTCTGACCGGCGTCCACATTCCGCGCACGACCAACCCGCTCCGCGCGTCGCTCACGATCGGGACCCCGAGACCGTCCGGGAAGATGTGGCTCGTCCCGCTCGAGTTCAAGATTCCGTTCGACAAGCTCACGCTCGTCCCTCAGGGCGGGCGCGCGAAGGGGGCCGTCCTCTTCACCGCCGTCTCGGCGACGCCCGACGGGCGCATCTCCCCCGTCACGACGGAGCGCGCTCCGATCGACGTGCCCGAGAAGGAGCTCGCGGGCCTGGCGGGCAAGGCGTTCACGTACTCGGCGACGCTCAAGGTCCGGCCCGGCCCGCAGATCTTCTCGACGGGCCTCACGGACGAAGTCTCGCGCCTTACGAGCTACGTCCAGCCCCACGTCCTGGTCGGCGACAAGCCCGGGAAGCGCTGAGCCTCAGCGAGCGCGAGCGCACGGGGCTTCGCCGGCCTCCCGTACTCTCTCCCCATTCCCGTTTCAGGAGGCCGAATGCCGAGCACCCCGGAATCGCTGGAAGGCGTCCATCTCTTCGAGCACCTGAGCGCCGCCGACCGCTCGGGGCTCGCGGAGGCCGTCGACCAGCGCGCGCTCGCGGCCGGCGAGACGCTGTTCTCGACGGGCGACCCCGGCGAGTCGCTCTTCGTCGTGAAGTCCGGCCAGGTGGAGCTGTTCCTCAAGGACACCGCCGGCCAGAAGATCGTCCTCTCGGTCGCGGGGCCCGGCGACATCTTCGGCGAGCTCGCTCTCCTCGACGGCGGCGCGCGCTCGGCCACGGCCGCGGCCCTCGACGCGGCCGAGCTCCTCGAGCTGAACCGCGTGCACCTTCTTCCGCTCTTCCAGAAGAGCCCGGGCGTGGCGCTGCGCCTGCTCGGCGCGATGGCGCACATGACGCGCCGGGCCGACGATCTCCTCAAGGCCCGTGTCTCGCGCAACGCGAACGTCGAGGCCGAGGCGCACCTCAGCGGCCTGCAGAAAATCGCCGACGTGATCAGCGACCTCAGCGGCCGGATGCCGTTCCTCATCCTGAACGCGCTCTGGTTCGGGGTCTGGATCGCCGTCAACACGCTTCCCCTCGGAGTGCCGGCGTTCGATCCGTACCCGTTCGGCCTCCTCACGATGATCGTGTCCCTCGAGGCGATCTTCCTGTCGTGCTTCGTCCTCATAAGCCAGAACCGGCAGGCCGAGAAGGACCATGTGCGCGCCGACATCGAGTACGACGTGAACATCAAGGCCGAGCTCGAGGTCGCCCACCTCCATGAGAAGACGGACCGGCTGCGCGCCGAGATGCTCGAGCGCCTCGGCCAGATCGACAGGGCGCTCGCCTCCGTGCGCCGCCCGGACGCGCCCTAGACGTCCGAGGTGCCCCCGGCCGGGGGCGCGGGGCGCAGCGGCACGAGCTGGCGGTCGTGGACGCGGGACAGCGTCAGGAGCGCGCACGCGCCGCCCACGAGGGCGAAGAACATGTCCGACTGCGTGTCCCAGGGGTCGCCCTGCGTCCCGAGGAAATCGTCGGCGCCCTGGCCGAGAGCGAGCGCCGAGCCCCACTCGAAGAGCTCGTACGAGGCGCTGATCGCGAGGACGATCGATAGGACCACGAACACGAGCATCTTCCAGCCGCGAACGTATCCGCCGCGGATCAGGATCTCGCGCGCCGCGATCGCCGGGACGAAGCCCTGCGCGAAGTGGCCGATCTTGTCGTAGGGATTGCGATGCAGCGAGAACAGCTCCTCGAGACGGAACCCCAGCGGAACGCGCGCGTACGTCCAGTGACCGCCGGCGATCACGATCAGCGCGTGCAGGAAGATCAGGACATAGAGGAGGCTCGTGAGCGGGTACCGCCCGCGGGTCGCGAACAGGACGGGCAGGGCGACGAGAATCGGCAGGACCTCGAGGAACCAGGTCAGCCGGTCGTACGGGCGCAGGCCGGATGCCACCAGGATCAGGATCAGGACGGCGGCCGCAGCCGCGAGGAGCACGGAACGGCTCACGACGCGTGGCGGGCCAGCCGGCCGGCGAGGTGGCGTTTCACGTCCGGCCATTCCGCCGCGAGGATGCTGTACATCACGCTGTCGCGCACGGTGCCGTCCCGGCGGGCCTGGTGGTGGCGGAGAACCCCGTCCTTCTTCGCGCCCAGAGCCTCGATCGCATGCTGGCTCGCGAAGTTGAAGTTGTCGGACCGGAGGCCCACGACCGCGCAGCCGAGCGCCTCGAACGCGTGCGCGAGGAGCAGCAGCTTGCAGGCGGTGTTCACGTGACTCTTCTGCCAGCGCGCCGCGTACCACGAGTACCCGACCTCGACGCGGTCGACCGCAGGCACGACGTCGTGGTAGCGCGTCGTCCCAACGACGTCGCCCGAGCCGAGCTCCCGCACCGCCCACGGCAGCATGTGGCCGGCCTGCTGCCCCGCGAGGGCGTCCGCCACGTACTTTGCGGTCTGCCCCGGCTCCGGCACCGACGTGAACCAGAGCTCCCAGAGCTTCCCGTCCGCCGCTGCGGCGGCGAGGCCGGACTCGTGCGCGGGCTCGAGCGGCTCCAGCCAGACGCCGTGGCCTTCCAGAACGACGGGAGTCGGCGCGATCATCGCCCGACCGGCTCCCGGGTTCCGCTCAAACGTACGCTCCTCAGCCCGCCTTCGCCGCCGGAGGCGGAGCAGCGGGCTTCGGGGGCGGAGGGGGCGGCATGCGGTTGATCGCGGTGCCGCGGCTCTCCAGCGCCGGGAGGATCGGGAGGCCGGAGGGCTCGAACTGCCCCGCCTTCTTCATCGGGCTCTCGCCCTCGTAGGGCCGGTAGCCGTAGCCCGGGCCGCCGGCCGCCGTGTCGGACGGCTTCTCCGTCAGCTCGGGAATGCCGAGGACGGCGGACTTCCGATCGAAGAAGGACAGCTCGTAGTCGCGCGTCATCCAGATCGCGTCCTTCGGGCACGCGTCCACGCAATAGCCGCAGTAAACGCAGCGCAGGAGGTCGATCTCGAAGACGGTCGGGTACTTCTCGTAGGCGAGGACCGGGTGCTCGCCCGCCTCGATGTGGATGCATTCGGCCGGGCAGGCCGTCTCGCACATGTAGCAGGCGACGCACTTCAGCGTGTCGTCCTCGCGCTTCTTCAGGATGTGCCGGCCGCGGAAGCGGGCCGAGTACTTCCGGAGCATCTCCGGGTACTGGATCGTCGGCAGGCCCTTCATGTTCGTGAGGTTCTTCCAGAAGTGCCCGAACGTGCGGGCGAGGCCCTTGGCGATCTCGACGAGGTAAATGCTCTCGGCGAAGGTCGTCTCGGGCACCTTGAGGGTGACGACTTTGGCGGCCATCAGCGGTCCAGCTCCCCGGCGATGATGTTGAGGAGGCCCAGCGTCGCGACGGCGTCCGCGACGGGGTGCCCCTTGATGATCTTCTCGAACGACGCGAAGAGCGGGAAGCACGGCGGCCTCACCTTGAGGCGGTACGGAAAGCCGCTCCCGTCCGAGACGACGGAGAAGCCGAGCTCTCCGTTCGCGCCTTCGGTGGCCGAGTAGATCTCGCCCGGCGGCACCTTCACCCCTTCGAAGACGAGCTTGAAGTGGTAGATGAGAGCTTCCATCTCGTTGTAGACCATTTCCTTCGGCGGCAGGATCACGCGGTAGTCGTCCGACCGGACGGGTCCGCCGGGAAGCTTGTCGAGGATCTGCTCGATGATCCGGAGCGACTGCTTCATCTCCTCGATGCGCACGAGGTACCGGGCGTAGTTGTCTCCCTCCGTCATGATCGGCACGTCGAAGTCGACCTCTCCGTACCACTCGTAAGGCTGGTCCTTCCGCAAGTCGAACGGCACGCCCGACGCCCGGAGGCACGGCCCGGTCCAGCCCCACGCGAGCGCCTGCTCCTTCGTGACGACGCCGGTGTCGCGGAAGCGTTTCCAGACGATCTTGTTGCGCGTGACGAGCGTCTCGATGTCGGCGATGCGCGCGCGCGTGCCCTTGATGATCTCGCGGGACCACGGGACGAAATTCTCGGGGACGTCGTTCGCGAGGCCGCCGACGCGCCCGTAGGACACGGTGAGGCGCGCGCCGCTGCAGGCCTCGAGGAGGCCGTAAATCTCCTCGCGGGGCTGGAACGCGTACCAGAAGTTCGTGAGGCCGCCGATGTCGACGAGGTTCGCCGCGAGGCACACGAGGTGGTCCATGACGCGGCTGAACTCGCCGAGGATCGTCCGCACCGCCAGCGCGCGCGGCGGCGGCGTGACTCCGAGCATGGACTCGATCGCCCGCGCGTAGCCGTTGTTGTTCAGCATCGGCGAGCAGTAGTTCAGGCGGTCCGTGTAGGGGAACACCTGCGAGTAGGTGTGCGCCTCGGACATCTTCTCGAAGCAGCGGTGCAGGTATCCGCACTCGCTCTCGGCGGCGACGATCGTCTCGCCGTCGAGGCGCATGACGATCCGGAGCGTCCCGTGCGTCGCGGGCTGAGACGGACCGAAGTTCAGCGTCGTCGTCTCGAACATGTCCGCGGGCTCGTCGGTCTGGGCCGCGAGCTCGGTCTGGAGGAGGTCCTCCTCGGTGCAGAGCCAGCGCTGCTTGGCGTCGTAGTCCTTGCGCAGCGCGTGCCCCACGAACCCGCCGTGCGTCAGGAGCCGCTGCCGGTTCGGGTGCCCCTTGAAGTCGATCCCCATGAGGTCCCAGGCCTCGCGCTCGAACCAGTTCGCCGCGGGCCAGACGTCCGTGAGCGTCGGGACGGAAGGGTCCTCCTCGGGGAGGTTCACCTTGAGGCGCAGATGCGCGTTGCGCCTTGTCGAGTAGAGGATGTAGTTCGCCTGGAAGCGCTCCCCCGCCTTCGGCGCCTGCGGGCCGGGCAGACGGGACAGGTCGGCGGAGGCGAGGTCGAGGAACAGGTCGTAGGCGGCGGCGGGGTCGTCGCGCAGGAAGCGCGCGGTCTCGTGCAGCGACGCGGCGTCCGTGACGAGCGTCGGGACGTCGGCCGCGAGGCCCTCGCGGGCGGTCACCCTGTCACCGAACTTCCGTTCGAGGACGGGCAGGAATTCGAGGCCTTTCGAGGGCGCCACCGTCGCGCTCACGGGTTCTCCCTTCCGCGCGCGGCGGCGATCTCGGAGTCCATCTCGCGGCCGCCCTCGGGCGTCGCCTCGGCCTCGGCCGACGCGGGCATCTCGGGCAAGGCGTGGCGACCGGGCAGGTGGGCCATGACCGCGTTCGAGTAGGCGGGGATCGCCGTGACAGGGTCCTCCCCGATGCGGATCGGGACGTACGTCTTGGCCTCGCGATGGCGCGCGAGCTCGCCGGACTGGATCTTTTTCTGGAGCGCCATGATCCCGAAGATGAGGTTCTCCGGCGTGGGCGGGCAGCCCGCGACATACACGTCCACGGGGACGATCTCGTCCACGCCCTGCACGACGTGGTACGCGCGGTAAAAGCCGCCCGTGCATGCGCAGACGCCCATCGCGATGACCCACTTCGGCTCGGCCATCTGGTCGTAGATCTTCTTGAGGACGGGCGCGAGCTTGTCGACGACCGTGCCCGCGATGATCAGGAGGTCCGATTGCCGCGGCGAAAAGCGCACGACCTCGGCGCCGAAACGCGAAAGGTCGTAGTGCGACGAGACGACCG
>JBDTTJ010000025.1:0-18962 GCA_039930645.1 Acidobacteriota bacterium | reverse complement strand
CCCGTGTTGCCGGACGTCGGCTCGATGAGGACGGACTTGCCGGGCGCGATCTTCCCCTGCTTCTCGAGCGCCTCGATCATCGCAACGCCGATGCGGTCTTTCACGGAGTGGGCCGGATTGAAGAACTCGAGCTTCCCCGCGACCGTGGCGCCCGAGGCGATGCCGGCGGTGACGCGGTTCAGGCGGACGAGAGGCGTTCCGCCGACCAGTTTCGTGATGTCCGATGCGATCTTCATGTGCTTTCCTCTGTCGCCGCGCGTCAGCGGCGGGGCGCGCGCCTTGCTAGAGTCGGAAAAGAGCGGGTCAGATCGAGTAGGTGGGCTCCTCGCGCTCGGCGCGCACCTCGGCGACGAGGCCCCCCACCGTCAGGGAGGACAGGAATTGCCGGTAGCGCTCCGAAGCCCGCTGGTCGAGGTTGCGGATGAACCGGGGCGAGGCCGGATCGTCGGGCGTGGGATCGCGCCCTTCGCGCGAGTAGAGCGACACGACGGAAAGGACGGTCACGCCCGGCGCCACCGGCGTCGCCCGATACCCCCCGTTGCGCCCGCGGCCCGCCGCGACCCAGCCGTTCCTCACGAGAGGCAGCAGCAGCTGGTGGACCGAGTCGCGCGAGAGGTCCAGCCACGTTGCGAGCTGGCCCGACGGCACGTCCGGGCCCGCGCGATAGACGAGCTCGACGAGCGCCTGAACCGCTTTCTTCTGCCGCGTGTTGAGAATACTTAAAATTCCTTTCCGGTATATCGACTTTATTATGGAACGACTGACAATGAAGTCAACCCGCCTCGCATTCACGCTCGCCGCGCTCGCCGCCTCGCTGCCCCTCGCCGCCGCGGGACGCGAGGAGCGCCGGACCCCGATCGTCGCCGCCATCGAGACCATCAGCCCCTCGGTCGTGAACATCTCGGCCGAGCGCGTCGTCCAGCAGCGGCGCAATCCGGTCGACCTCTTCTTCGGCGGCGAAACCCGCCCGCGCACGTCGCGCAGCGAGTCGCTCGGCTCGGGCGTCGTGATCGCGCCCGGCGTCGTCGTGACGAACGATCACGTGATCTCGGGCGCGTCGCGCATCTGGGTCACGACGGCGGATGGGCGCGAGCTCGAGGCGAAGCTCGAAGGCGCCGACGCGGACAACGACCTCGCGGTCCTGAGCGTCGACCCCAGGGGCCTGAAGCCCGCGGCGCTCGGCACGACGTCGGACCTCATGATCGGCGAGACCGTCATCGCGATCGGAAACCCGTTCGGGCTCTCGAACACGGTGACGACGGGCATCGTCTCGGCCGCCCACCGCACGGTGAAGGGCGAGTCGGGGCGCAACTATTCCGACTTCCTCCAGACCGACGCCGCGATCAACCCCGGCAACTCGGGCGGGGCGCTCGTGAACATCCTCGGCGAGCTCATCGGGATCAACACGGCGATCGTGGGCGGCGCGAACACGATCGGTTTCGCGATCCCGATCGACCGCGTCAGGCGCGTCGCGGACGACCTCCTGAACTACAAAGAGGTCAAGACCGCCTGGATCGGCGTCCGCGGGACGACGCTCCCGCCCGCGAACGGCCGGCCGTCGGCGCGGGGCCAGGGCCTGCGCGTGCGGTCGGTCTGGCCGGACTCGCCAGCCGCGAAGGCGGGTCTCGCCCCCGGCGACGTCGTCGTGTCGCTGGACGGCCGGCCGGTCGAGAGCCGCGAGGACTTCGACACGGCGCTCGCGTCGGCCGCTCCCGGGCGAGCGCTCGCGATCCGCACCCGGCGCGAGGGGGCCGAGCGGGACGCACGCGTCATGACGGAGCGCACCCCGGAAGATCTCGGGCTGGAGGTCCTCCGGCGCGAGATCGGCCTCGTCTTCAAGGAAGTCCGTGGCGGTCTCATGGCGGCGTCCGTCGCCGGTCGCTCCCTCGCCGCGGCCAAGGGCCTCGAACGCGGCGACGTCGTCCTCGCCGTCAACAACGTGAAGGTGCGGACGCTCGACGACCTCAACAAGGCCGTCGAGAGCGGCTGGGCGCGCTCGAGCCTCGTCCTGTCTGTCCTGCGCGAGCCGTACGTCTACAACCTGACGTTCGGGCAGGAGTGACGGGGTGCTTGCGCCGCACCCCTCGTAGAAATCTTCAATCTCTCCCTCTCAGCTCCGACACGAGGATTCCCGCGAGGACGAGGCCGGCGCCGGCCCAGTCGCGGCGCGACATGTGCTCGCCGAGGAAGAACGCCGCGAAGAGGGCCGTGAACACGGGCTCGAGCGCGAACATGATCGCGGCGTGCGTCGCCGGCATGCGCGCCTGCGCCCACGTCTGGGCGAGGAAGGTCACGACGGTCGCCACGAGCGCCATCCAGAGGATCGCGAGGACGACCGTCCGGCCGAAGACGAGCGGGCGCGCCTCGGCCGCGAGGAACGCGCCCGATCCGTGGATGAACGGCATGAGCGCGAGCCGCACGGCGCCGATGCCGATCGCCGCGAACACGATCTGTCCGAAGGAGTACCACCTCACGTCGTGCGTTCGGGCGGTCTCACTCACGATCACGATGAGGACCGCGTACGACACGGCCGTCACGAGGATGAGGAGGTCGCCCGTGTTGAACCCGGCCGATGCGTCCCTCGGCCACGCGAGGACCACGAACCCGAGAGCCGCGATCACGAGCCCGGCGAGGTTTTCGCGCGAGGGCTTCTTCCGCGTCATGAGGTAGCCCGCGACGGGCGTGAGCGGCACGGAGAGGCCCGTGACGAACGCGGCCTTCGACGCCGTCGTGAAGAGCTGGCCGACGACCTGGAACCCGATCCCCGCCGCGAGCAGGAGCCCGACGGCCGCGCTGTCCCGGACGAGGTTCGGCGTCCGCGGCCGCCCTCGCGCGATCAGCCACAGGATCGCCGCGGCGAGCGCGAACCGGGCGAGGACGAAGAGGAGCGGCGGCGCCGCCTGGATGACGACGCGGTTCACGACGAAGGTGGAGCCCCAGATCGCCGTCACGGCGACGAGGAGGAGGTCGGCCGTGAGGGCCTCGCGGCGCGGGACGGAGAGGGGGCCCGAGGTCACGGCGGGATCATGCCCCGACTGCGGGCTGGTATCCTCGCCGGCCCATGACCGCGCCGCGCGTGCGGTTCGCCCCCTCGCCCACGGGCTCCCTCCACGTGGGCGGCGCGCGCACCGCCCTGTACAACTGGCTCTTCGCCCGCCGCCACGGTGGGACGTTCATCCTCCGCATCGAGGACACGGACGTCGAGCGCTCGAAGAAGGAGCTCACCGAGCAGATCCTCGACGCGATGACGTGGCTCGGCCTCTCGTGGGACGAGGGCCCGTTCTTCCAGAGCGAGCGGCAGGACCTCTACCGCGAGGCGGCTGCCCGGCTTCTGGCCGAGGGCAAGGCCTACCGGGCGTTCGAGACGCCCGAGGAGCTGGACGCCCAGAAGAAGGCCGCCGAGGCCGCGGGATCGTCCTTCAAGTACGACGGCAGCGGCCGTGCGATCCCGAAGGAAGAATCCGACCGCCGCGCCGCACAGGGAGAGAAGTTCGTCCTGCGCCTTCGCGTTCCCGACGAGCCGCTCGTCGTGGACGACGTCGTCCAGGGCCGCTCGGAGTTTCCCGTGGGCGCGCTCGACGACTTCGTTCTCGTGCGCTCGGACGGCCACCCGCTCTACCATTTCACGGTCTGCGTCGACGACGTCGCAATGGCGATCACTCACGTCGTGCGCGGCGTCGACCACCTCCCGAACGCCCCGAAGCACGTTGCGCTCTTCCGCGCGCTCGGCGCGCCGTGCCCCGTTTTCGCGCACCTCGGAATGATCCTCGGCGCCGACGGCAAGAAGCTGAGCAAGAGGCACGGCGCGGCAGGCGTCGAGGAGTTCCGGGACCAGGGCTTCCTGCCCGAAGCGCTCGTGAACTTCCTCGCCCTCCTCGGCTGGTCGCCCGGCGAGGACCGCGAGCGGATGACGCTCGCCGAGATGACGGCCCTCTTCGCGCTCGAGCGCATCGGACCCTCGCCCTCGCGCTTCGACCACGAGAAGCTCCTCTGGATGAACGGGCAACGCATCCTCGCGACACCCGACGCGCGCCTCCTCGAGCTCCTCGCCCCGTTCGGCCTCCCGGCGCGCGACGCGGCGACGCTCACGAAGGGAATCGCGCTCCTGCGGCCGCGGGCAAAGACGCTGATCGAGCTCGCCGCGGGCCTCTCCGTCTACGGCGACGATCCTCTCGTCTTCGACGCGGCGGGCCTCAAGAAGTTCGGCAAGCCCGAGATCGCTCCCGTCCTCCGCGCGCTCGCGGCGCGCCTCGACGCGGTCGAGCCGTTCACCCACGCCGCCATGGAGGAAGCAGCCCGCGCGCTCGCCGCCGAGACCGGCCTCGGGCTCGGCCAGATCGCGCAGCCCGCGCGCCTCGCGATCACGGGCTCCCTCGCGTCGCCCCCGCTCTTCGAGATGATCGAGGTCCTCGGCCGGGACACGACCCGCCGGAGGATCCTCGCGTTCGCCGACCGCATCGCCGCGCCGGCGGCCCCAAACTGAGGAATTCCATGGACGACACGAAGACGCCCGCGCCCACCGTTCCCGGCAGGGACTTCATCCGCGAGATCGTCGACGCGGACTTCGCCTCCGGCAAACACGGCGGGCGCGTGGCCACCCGGTTCCCGCCCGAGCCGAACGGGTACCTGCACATCGGCCACGCGAAATCCATCTGCCTGAACTTCGGGATCGCGAAAGAGTACGCCGGGACCTGCAACCTCCGCTTCGACGACACGAACCCGCTCAAGGAAGAGGTCGAGTACGTCGACTCGATCCAGGCGGACGTGAAGTGGCTCGGGTTCGACTGGGAGGACCGCCTCTTCTACGCGTCCGACTACTTCGAGAAGCTCTACGAATTCGCCGAGACGCTCATCGGGAAGGGCAAGGCGTTCGTGTGCGACCTCACGGCCGACGAGGTGCGCACGACGCGGGGGACGCTGACGGAGCCCGGCACCAACAGCCCTTACCGCGCCCGTTCGCCCGCCGAGAACCTCGACCTCTTCCGCCGGATGCGCGCGGGCGAGTTCCCCGACGGCGCGCGCACGCTGCGGGCGAAGATCGACATGGCCTCGCCGAACATCAACCTGCGCGACCCGGCGCTCTACCGGATCCGCAAGACGGTCCACCACCGCACGGGCGACGCGTGGCACCTCTACCCGATGTACGACTACGCCCACGCGATCTCGGACTGGATCGAGCGCATCACGCACTCGCTCTGCACGCTCGAGTTCGAGGACCACCGGCCGCTCTACGACTGGTGCCTCGAAGCTCTGGACCTGCCGGAACGGCCGCGCCAGATCGAGTTCGCGCGGCTCAACGTCACGTACACGCTGCTCTCCAAGCGCAAGCTCCTCCACCTCGTGACCGGCAAGCACGTCACGGGCTGGGACGACCCGCGCATGCCCACGCTCGCCGGGTTCCGCCGGCGCGGGTACACGCCCGAGGCCATCCGCGAGTTCTGCGACCGCATCGGCCTCGCCAAGCGCAACAGCGTCGTCGAGGTGGAGCTCCTCGAGCACTGCCTGCGCGAGGACCTCAACCGGCGCGCCCCGCGTTTCATGGGCGTCCTCGACCCGGTGAAGGTCGTCCTCGTGAACTGGCCCGACGGGAAGGTCGAGATGCTCGACGCCGTGAACAACCCCGAGGACGCGTCGCAGGGAACGCGCGCCGTGCCGTTCTCCGGGACGCTCTACATCGACCGCGACGACTTCCGCGAGGTCCCGCCGCCGAAGTACCACCGCCTCTCGCCCGGCGCCGAAGTCCGGCTGCGCTGGGCCTACGTGATCCGCTGCACGGAGGCCGTCAAGGACGCTGCGGGAACGATCACGGAGATCCGCGCGACCTACGACGCCGCGACGAAGGGCGGCGAGGCGCCGGGCCGCAAGGTCAAGGGGACGATCCACTGGGTCTCCGCCGCCGAGTCGCTGCCGGGCGAGGCGCGGCTTTACGACCGCCTCTTCTCGGTCCCGAATCCGGACGACGCGCCGGAAGGCCGGGACTTCCTCGCGAACCTCAGCCCGGAATCGCTCGTCGTGCGCTCCGGCGCGCGAGTGGAGCCCGCGCTCGCGGCCTTGCCCGCGGGCACGGCATTTCAGCTCGAGCGCACGGGCTATTTCGTCGTGGACCCGGACAGCACCCCGGGCCGTCTCGTCTTCAACCGGTCGGTGTCGCTCCGCGACTCGTGGGGAAAGATCGAGAAGAAGGCCGCCGGAGCGGGATGAGAACGCGGAGCCGGCTCCTCCTGTGGGCGCCGGTCGTCCTCCTTCTCGCCTTCGAGTACTGGCTCTCGGACCGGCCGCCGTCGTCTTTCCCGCGTCTCCTGTCCTTCGCCGGCGGAGACAAGATCGTGCACGCGGCGTACTTCCTCCTGACGGGCATCCTCGCGGTGCGCGCGGCGCGCTTCGGCGAGGGCTGGGGACTCGCGAAGACCGCGGTCTTTCTCCTCCTCGGAGCGGCCCTGTGGGGCTGCTCGGACGAGATCCACCAGTCCTTCGTTCCCGGGCGCGACGTCGAGATCGCAGACGTCCTCGCGGACGTGGCGGGCGTGGTCGTCGCGGTGGGAGCCGGAGAGAGGCTCCTTCTCAGCACGGGGCTGAACCGGACGGCCTGAGCGGCGCACCGTTTGACCGCGGCGCGCCGCCCCTTCATAATCCGCCGCCCGCCTCGCTGGGGGGTCGTCCAACGGTAGGACTCCAGACTCTGGATCTGGCTATCGGGGTTCAAATCCCTGCCCCCCAGCCATTCTAAGAATCCCTCTTCAGTCTCCTGCGAGCGCCCGGAAGAAGGCCGCGAGGTCCTCCGGGTGGCCGTTGCCCTGATACGTCACCGAGATCGCGCCGGTCTTGCGGCCGCCGCGCCCCGCGGTCGTCCGCATCGCCACGCGGTCCGGCCGCGGACCGCCGCGACGCCGGCGCGAGCCGGCGGGACGCAGGCGCGAGACGTCCGGAGCGCCGAGTCTCACTCCGAAGCGAGTGCCGACCTCCTCGATGACCTTCTTGGCCTCGAGGACGGGGTTCTTGTCCAGCAGGGCCTTCGCGAACGCGATCGCGCCCGGCCGGTCGATGCCGAGCTTCTTGCGAACGTCGCGGATGACGCCGGCGCTGATCGTCTTGGGATTCAGTTTGAAGGCGCGGCCGATTGCGGCCTTCGCCTCGCGCTCCGTGAGCTTCTTGTTCTTCTTGAGCAAGTCCGTGACGAAGCCGCGAATTTTCGCGACGTTCTTATCCATGAGTGAAACCTCCCCAATGAGCAACTTTGCCATGGTGATGGACACAAATCAAATGGGACGGCGGCCGCCCCGCGCGACCGGTCAGTATCGCAAAATTGAAGGGTCGAGGCGCGCCGACCACGCGAGGATGCCGCCGTCGAGGTTCACGGCGTCGCGGCCGTGGGACTTCAGAAAGGACGCGATGTGCGCGCTGCGGCTTCCGCTGCGGCACGCGCAGACGACCGTCCGGTCCTTCGGGATTTCGTCGAGGCGCGCCGGCACCTGGCTCATCGGAATGTGCAGCACCGCAAAGGGATAGCGGGCGACCGCGAGCTCGCGCGCCTCGCGCACGTCGAGAACGCAAAGGGATTCTCCCGCATCCAGTTTTCCCTTCAACTCCTCCACCGTCATGCGGCCCCCCTCCTCGCGGAGTGTAACGATAGAATCCCCCTCTCATGCTTGAAGACTTCCGCAACGAACCCTTCACCGACTTCAGCCGCGCCGAGGAGCGCTCCGCGTTCGAGGCGGCCCTCAATCGAGTGGACCGCCAGAAGGGCGCCGAGATCCCCGTCGTCGTGGGCGGACGGCGGCTCAAGACCGGCCGTCTCCTCGAGAACACGAACCCCTCCGACCGCTCGGAGGTGCTCTCCCGCCACCACCTCGCCGACCGCAGGATCGCCCTCAAGGCGGTCGAGTCGGCCGTCAAGGCGCAGAAGTCGTGGGCCGGACTCCCGGCGCGCGAGCGCGCGTCGGTCCTCCTGCGCGCGGCCGCCCGCATGCGGGCGAAGAAACACGACTTCTCCGCCACGATGGTCCTCGAAATCGGCAAGTCCTGGCCCGAGGCCGACGTCGAGACCGCCGAGGCGATCGACTTCCTCGAGTTCTACGCGCGGGAGATGCTGCGCTGGGGCGGAGAGATTCCCGTGACGCCCTACCCAGGCGAGTTTCCCGAGACGCTTTATGTTCCGCTTGGCGCGGGCGCGGTGATCCCGCCGTGGAACTTCCCGAACGCGATCCTCACGGGAATGACGGCCGCGGCGCTCGTCGCCGGGAACGCCGTCGTCCTCAAGCCCGCGTCCGACACGCCGCTCATCGCGTGGCGGGTGTTCACGCTCCTCGAGGAGGCCGGCGTCCCCGCCGGCGCCCTCAACTACCTCCCCGGGCCCGGCAGCGAGGTCGGCGACCTCCTCGTCGAGCACGCCGAGACGCGCTTCATCTCGTTCACGGGCTCCAAGCAGGTCGGGCTCACGATCAACCAGAAGGCGGCCGCGGTCGCGAAGGGGCAGCGCTGGATCAAGCGCGTCGTCCTCGAGATGGGCGGCAAGGATTTCATCTTCGTGGACGAGGACGCCGACTTCGACTTCGCGGTCTCGCAGGTCGTCGCCTCCGCGTTCGGCTTCCAGGGCCAGAAGTGCTCGGCCTGCTCGCGCGCGATCGTGCACAAGCGGCTTTACAAGCGGTTCGTGGACGCGGTCGTCGCGAGGACGGCAAAGCTCACGCAGGGCCCCACGCGGGATCCCAAGAACTACATGGGGCCCGTCGCGTCCGAGCGCCAGCTCAAGACCGTGACCGACTACATCAAGGTCGGAAAGCGCGAGTCGAAGCTCGGCACGGGCGGCACGTGGAGCGGGCGGGTCGGCAACTTCGTCGCGCCGACGGTTTTCTACGACGTGAAGCCGGCGAGCCGGATCTTTCAGGAGGAGATCTTCGGCCCTGTCCTCGGCATCACCGAGGCGAAGGACTTCGAGACGGGGATCGCCTACGCGAACGCGAGCGAGTACGGCCTCACGGGCTCGTACTTCGGCCGCGACCGCGGGCGCATCCTCGAGGCGAAGAAGCGCCTCCACTGCGGCAACCTCTACATCAACAGGAAGTGCACGGGCGCGCTCGTCGGCGTCCACCCGTTCGGCGGCTTCGACATGTCCGGCACGGACAGCAAGGCCGGTGGCCGCGACTACCTCGGCCTGTTCCTGCAGGCGAAGTCGATCTCCGAGCGGCTGCTCTGATCCGGGACTAAACCCGCCCCCTCCGGCGTTGGCGAAAGCGAGCCAAACAGTCGCCGGAGGGGCCGGTGTTGGTCGGAGTTCCCCATGATCACCGTCCGTCCCGCCAATGAGCGCGGCCACGCCAACCACGGCTGGCTCGACTCCTGGCACACCTTCTCCTTCGCCGACTACCACGACCCGAAGCACATGGGCTTCCGCACGCTCCGCGTCCTGAACGACGACACCGTGCGGCCCGGCGAGGGTTTCGGGACGCGCGGGCACCGGGACATGGAGATCGTCTCGTACGTCCTCGACGGCGTCCTCGCCCACAAGGACAGCATGGGGACGGTCGCGACGATCACGCCCGGCGACGTCCAGTACCGTCTGCGAGCGCGCGGCCGTTCCTCGCCTGAGGCTCAGCGCGCCGCCGGCATCCCCAGCTTTGCGACGAACGCCTCGAAGCGCGGGTCGGCGCGCAGCGGGTCGTAGCCCGGCATCCCGGTGAACGGGACGAGCAGAAGGTTCTCGTCGGACGCGCGCCGCAGGACGCCGAACGCCTCCTCCGTTTCGCCCAGAGCGGCGAGGAGCCATGCCTCCGAGAGAACCGTGGCTCCCGGCACGGCCCGGGTGCGCAGGGCTTCGAGCACGCCGTGCGCCTCGCCGGTCCGGCCGGCCGCCGCAAACGCCCACCCAAGCGTGCCGTGCGTGAACGGATTCCCGCTGGCGCGTGCGGCCGCCCGCTCGAGGCGCGCGATGGCCTGATCGAACTGCCCCCGGGAAACGTCCGCCGCTCCCCCGACCCAGATCGCGAGGAGGTTGTCCTCGTCGAACGCGAGCGCCTGCCCGGCATACCGCTCCGCCTCGGCGGCCCGCCGGAGGTTCAGCAGACAGAAGCCGGACATCGCGTAGGGGTAGGGCGCGAGCGGGTCGATCTCCCGGGCGCGCTCGAGGGCCTCGATCGCCTCCTCGACTCGTCCCCGGATCGAAAGGAGCACCGCGCTCCAGCAGTGCGCCTGGACATTGCCCGGCTCGATCTGGATCGCCCGGGCCATCGCCTGGTCGGCGTCCGCCCACCGCCTCTCGGAGAACGCGATCATGCCCTCGACATAGCGGGCGTCCGCGGTCTCGCCCTGCAGGCGCGCGGCGGTCGCGAGCTCCGCCTTCGCCTGGGCGCACGCCTCGCCCGACGGTCTCATGCCATAAGCCGCCGCCAGAACGTGGATGTCCGCCAGTCCGACCCACGAGGGCCCGTGCGAGGGGTCGAGCGCGACGGCCTTTTCGAAACTGAGGAGGGCGGCGCCGTGATCGTTCTTCGTGTAGCGGAGATGGCGCCCCTTGAGATAGTGCTGGTAGGCCTCGAGGTTCTTCACCTGCGGCCGCGCCGGGACCGCCGGACCGCCCGCGCCGAGCCGGCTCCGGACTGCTTCGACGACACCGGCGGCGATCTCGTCCTGCACGGCGAAGACGTCCGCGGCCTCGCGGTCGAACTTCTCCGACCAGACCTGGAAGCCCGTGGCGACGTCGGTCAGCTGGGCCGTGACCCGGAGCCGGCTGCCCGACGTCCGCACGCTGCCCTCGAGGACGTGCCCCACGTTCAACGTGCGCGCGATTGCGGAAAGCTCCTCGCCTTGCCGGGCCGCGCGAAAGGCGGACGTCCGCGCGGCCACGCGGATCCCGCCGGCCCCGACGAGCGCGTTCATGATCTCCTCGGCCATGCCCTCGCAGAGGTAGTCCTGGTCCTTCGCGGCGCTCAGGTCGGAGAACGGCAGAACCGCGATCGAAACCAACTCACTCCTCGCGGTCTTCGGCGCCGGCGCAGATCCCGCTGTGTCCGGAACGTCGAGCCCGGCCTTGCGCAGGCCCTCGACAAAATGTTCGACGAGCTCCGGCTCGTGCCACTTGCCGAACTCCGCACGCACCGCCCTGCCGAACTCGGGCCTCATGGCGAGCAACTCCCCGAGAGCCTTTCGCGCGGCCTCGCGCTCGCCGAGCTGACCGAACGCCGCCGCGCAAAACACGGGAGTCCAGAAGTAGCCGGGCATCTGGATTCGGAGGGCGGCGTCGAGCGCGGCGCGATAGTCGCGCAACCGGTACGCGTTGACGATCGTCGCCAGCCGGTACCATCCGGGAAAGTGAGGGTTGAGCCGCATGGCTCCCTCCGCCACGGCGCAGCCGTGCTCCCAGTCGCCCGCATACGCCAACAGGATCCCCATCAACGCAACCGTGGCGCCGTCCATCGGGTTGAGCGCGGCGGCTCGCGCGGCGGCGTTGCGAAAAGCCTGGAGCTCCTTCTGGAGGAAGAGCACCTGGGCCAGGCTGGAATGCGCCAGATGATTGGACGGCCCGGCTTCGACTGCGCGGCGCGCCGCGATCGACCCGGCAGCCAGGGAATCGGCCAGGAGGCTGTATCCCTGCCCGTACTCCTGCGCGCACAGCAACGCCAGCATGGCCCAGGCATCCGCATAATCCGGCGCCTTGCGCACCGCCAGCTCCAGGGCCGATCGCGCGGCGGCAAGCTCTTCGGCAGAGACCCGCTCGAAGTAGCCGAAGCTGCGCAACACCGCCTCGTACGGGCTCAGCTGGTCGGAGCTCTTGCTCCGGAGGGCTTCACTCATGCTGTGCAGGAGAACACCGTGTGAATCGGCGACCGTCGAAACAATCCGCGGAACCAGGTCGTCCTGCAGATCGAAAACCGCTTCCGTGCTGAAGGCGCGCTCGTAGTGCTCAGCCCAGAGATGGGCGCCGGAGACGGCGTCGACGAGCTGGACCGAAAGGCGCAGCTTCGTTCCCGCCTGCCGCAGGCTTCCCTCCATGAGGTAGCGGGCCTCGATCGCCGTCGAGCCGCGCGCGACGACTCGGAGGTACGAAAAGCGCGACAGGCCGGTCACGATGTCCTCGGTCAGTCCCTCGGCCAGGGCCGCAAGCTCGGCGTTGGCGCCGCTGTACTTGAAGGGCAGCACCGCGACCCAGAAGCCCTCGTCGGCGCGAGCGGCGCCCGAATCGGCCGCGGAGGAACGCGCGCTGTCGGCCGCAGCGGCTGCAGATCCCTTCTCGACCGAAATCTCCAGGCCCGCCTTACGGAGCCCCTCCATCACGAGTCCGACCAGGCGCGGCTCGAACCACTTGTCGAGCAGTTCAGCGGCCGATTGCGCGAAGTCCTCCTTCTGGGCGAGCAGATCTCGCAGAGCATTGCGTGCGGCGGCGAGCTCACCAAGCTGCCCGTGAGCGGCCACAAGCAACATGTGCGACCAGAAGACTTCAGGCGAGTTTGCCTTCACAACTTCGTCCACGGCGGCGCGGTAGTTGGCCAGGCGATATTCGTTGATACCGAGGACCGTCCCGTACCACCGTGGATGATGAGGGTTGAGCTCCATCGCCCGACGGATGAGGGCGCAGCCACGGTCCCAGTCGCCGGTGAAGGCGATGAGAAACATGGCTTCGTTGCTCGTGTCGAGCGGATTCAAGGCTATCGCTCGCTCGGCGGCGCTCAGGCAGCTCGCCGTCTCCTTGCGGAAGAACAAAACGACCGCAAGGGCCTGCTGGGCAAGCTGGTTGGATGGGGCAATATCCACGGCGCGCCGCGCCGCCGCCAGCGCCCGCTCGAGCGAGCCCGGAAGGACGTTGAAGCCGTGGGCATGCTCGTGGGAGTAGATCCACGAGAGCATCGCCCAGCAGTCCGCGTTCGACGGCGCACGTTCGACGGCCCGTTCCAGCGCCTCGCGTGCCTCCGCATGCTCGGCGGGGGTCAGGCGCTGGTGATACCCGAAGCCGCGCATGAGGGCCTCATAGGGACCGATCTGGCCGCGTTCCCCATTCCGGACCGCGTCGCTGATGCTCCGCGCGAGCACGCCGAAGCGATCGGCGCACGTGGAGACAATTCGCGGAACCAGGTCGTCCTGCAGCTCGAAGGCCGCTTCGGTGCTGAAGGTGCGCTCATAGTTCTCAGCCCAGAGATGAGCGCCGGAGACGGCGTCGACGAGCTGTACAGCAAGCCGCAGCTTCCCTCCCGCCTGCCGCAGATTGCCTTCCATCACGTAGCGGGCGCCCAGCTCCTTGCCGGCGCTGCGCACGTCCACCGACTCACTGGCGTGGCGCGACGTCGAACGGCGCGCGATCACCCGGAGATAGGAGAAGCGCGACAGGCCGGTCCCGATGTCCCCGGTCAGCCCCTCGGCCAAGGCCTCGAGGCCCGGGTCCGTGCCGCGGTATTTGAACGGCAAAACCGCGACCCAGAAGCCCTCGTCGGCGCGAGCGGCTCCAGAGATCGGGGCGCCCTCTTCGCCAGCAATTTCCAGCCCCGCCTTGCGAAGACCGTCGATCAAGTGCTCGACGTGCTCCGGCTGGTACCACGTCTCGAGAACGCGGCGGCCCATCCGGGCCCAGTCGGGGCTCACGGCGAGCAGCTCTCGCACGGCTTGGGCCGCCGCTTCGCGCTCCCCGAGCTGCCCCAGGACGGCCGCGAGCATGGTGCCCAGGAGAATGTTCGGCGCCGTGTTCTTGCTTCGGAGCACGAGAGCTCGAGCACCGGCGTAGTCGCGATTCCGATAGGCGTTGTGGAAAGGGACCGCCCAGTACCACCCGGGATAGTTTGGGTTCAGCTCTCTTCCCCGCTCCGCCAGCTCGTAGCCGCGCTCCCAGTCGCCCGAGAAGGCAATCAAGTGGCCCATGTATTCGATCGTGGAACCGTCCATGGGGTTGAGCGCGATGGCCCGTTCCGCCGCGGTCCGGAAGGCATCGAATTCTTTGCGGAAATACAGAACCTGGGCCAGAGCCGCGTAAGCGAAATGGTTGGAAGGCGCGGCGTCGACCGCGCGCCGCGCGGCCTGAAGCGCACGTCCGAGGGGATCAGGCAGGGCGTTCATCCCGAATCGGAACTCTTCTCCGTACATGAAGGACAGCATGGCCCAGCTATCGGCACTGTCGGGCGCCTGCTGGACGGCCCGTTCCAGGCCTTGCCGCGCCGCGGCATGCGCTTCCGGGCTGCCGATTTCGTAATAGCCGAAGCTGCGCAGCAACGCCTCGTATGGGCTCATCTGGTCGGCGCTCTTGTTCCGGAGAGCTTCGCTCATGCTGTGGGGCAGAGCGCCGTACCAGTCGGCGACCGTGGACACGATCCGGGGAACGACGTCGTCCTGAAGCTCGAAGATCGCGTCGGGACGGAAGGGGCGCTCGTAGGTTTCCGCCCACAGTTGTGCGCCGGTCGAGGCGTCGACGAGCTGAACCGCGATGCGGACCCGGGCGCCCACCTGGCGAAGCTTGCCGCTCATCACATAGCGGGCCCCGAGTTCCTTGCCGACCTCTCGAAGGTCGGGCGCCTGGTCGGCGTACCGCTGCGTCGAACCGCTCGTGATCACACGAAGGTACGAGAAGCGCGACAATCCCGCGACGACTTCTTCGGACAATCCTTCGGCCAGGGTCGCGAGGTCCGCGTTGCCGCCACCGTGCTTGAACGGCAATACGGCGACCCAGAAGCCCTCGTCGGCGGAGATCGAGCCCGACGGCGGGCGGGCGCTGCTTCCGGTCACGGACCGCGGCGAAGGTGCTGAGGAGGCTAATGAGGTTTCTGTCCGCAGCTCTTTGAGCTCGTTGTACACGTCGCGCGAAGTCTGGTAGCGGTCGCGCGGGTCCTTCTCGAGGCAGCGCCTCAGAACCCTCGCAAGGTGAGGCGGCAGTTCCGGGCGCAGCTCAGTGACGGAATGAGGCCTGTCCCGCAGGATGGACGAGATCATGTCCACCGCGGTCGCGCCCTGGAATGGACGTTCGCCGGTCAACATCTGGTAGAGCACGACGCCGAGCGAGAAAACGTCCGACCTCGCGTCGACCTTGCCGGCCCGCGCCTGCTCGGGGGACATGTAGGCGACGGTGCCGTAGACCTGGCCTTCGGCTGTCAGGTTCGCGCGGCTCTCCGTCGGGGTATTCGTGAGGCCGGGGTCGGGATCGTGGCTTTCGAGCTTGGCGAGGCCGAAGTCGAGCACCTTGACGCGCCCGTCGCGCGTGACCATCACGTTGCCGGGCTTCAGGTCGCGATGCACGATGCCGCGCTCGTGGGCTGCCGAGATCGCGTCTGCGAGCGGCACGGCGATGTCGAGGAATCGCGAAAGGGCCAGACCGCCGGGCGCGATGAGGGAGTCGAGACCCTGGCCTTCGACGAGCTCCATGACGAGGACGTGACGCGTCGAAGAGGAAAGAGACGAAGAAGGGATTTCTTCGAATGAGTAGATCGCGGCGATTCCGGGATGGTTGAGCGCGGCGAGAAGCCGCGCCTCCCTTTCGAACCGCTGTCTCCTCTCTTCACCTTCAAAGAACTCTTCCGGCAATACCTTGACCGCGACGTCCCTCGCGAGCCGCGCGTCTCTTGCCCGGTAGACCTCCCCCATCCCGCCCGCGCCGAGCGGAGACAGGATCTCGTACGGGCCGAGGCGGGAGCCCGGAGTGAGCGTCATCGAGAGTTGATCGCGAGGATTATGCGCGGTTCAGGCGAGGGCGGGCAGGTCGCGGCAGCACGCCTCGCGGCAGCGCTCGTAGACCGAGCCTCGCTTGACCGGCGTGAAGCCCGACCCCTCGATGAGGGCGCGCATGGCGCCTTCGCCCGCCATCCGGTTGTGCGAGCCCGCGGCCGCGACGACGTTCTCCTCGATCATGATCGAACCGAGGTCGTCGGCGCCGAACGCCGCGGCGACGCTGCCGATCTTGGCGCCCTGCGTGAGCCACGAGCCCTGCACGTGCGGGACGTTGTCGAGGTAGAGCCGCGCGATCGCGAGCGTTCGGAGGTAGTCGGATCCCCCCGCCGTCTCGACCCTGCCGTCGAGCGCGGTGTTCTCCTCCTGGAACGTCCAGGGGATGAAGGCCGTGAAGCTCTCGCCGCCCTCGGCGAGGGACTCGTCCTGCGTCTTGCGCACGACGTCGAGGTGGTGGAGCCGCTGCTCGTGGGTCTCGCCGACGCCGAACATCATCGTCGCCGTCGTCGGCATCCCGAGGCGGTGTGCGGCGCGGTGGACCTCCGCCCACTTCTCGGTCGGAGCCTTCGTGAGCGCCCAGATGCGTTTACGCACCTCGTCCTCGAGGATCTCGGCGCCGCCGCCCGGGAGCGACTGCATGCCGGCCTTCTGGAGGCGCGCGAGAACGTCGGCGACCCCCGTCTTCTCCTTTTTCGCGAGGAAGTGGATCTCGGGCGCGGAGAAGGCGTGCCGGTGAACGCGCGGATATTTCTCGCGGAGAAACGAAAGGAGCTCCTCGTAGAACGAGAACGGCAGCTCGGCGTGCACGCCGCCCTGGAGGAGGATGCCCGTGCCGCCGAGGGCGATCGTCTCCTCGACCTTCTTCCCGATCTCCTCGAAGGAGAGGACGTAGCCCTCAGCGTCCCCCGCCGGCCGATAGAACGCGCAGAACGCGCAGCGGTAGATGCAGACGTTCGTGTAGTTGATGTTGCGGTCCACCTGGTACGTGACGCGGCCCGGCGGGTGGAGGCGGCGGCGCACGGCGTCGGCCGCGCCGCCCGCCTCGAGCAGCGTCGCCTCGCCGAAGAGCACGAGGCCGTCTTCCCGCGACACGCGCCCGCCCGCGCCGGCGCGCGCGAGGATCTCGCGCACGCGCGGGGAGCCGCCGAGCCCCGGCGCCGCGGCGTTCGGAAGGACGGCCGGAACGTCGAGGGTGGCGGACAACTCAGCTCTCCCTCAGCGGGACGAGCGGCACGCCCACGAACGGCGGCGCGTCCGGCGAGGGGAGGAGGCCGTGCGCGTGCGCGCGGCGGTAGAACTCGCGGAGTCCCTTCTCGTCGTCGGACGAGAGGTCGTGGTGCAGGTTGCCGTCGACGTAGGCGCGGAGCTCTCCGGCCGCGAGGCCGGTGCGCGCGACGGCGGCCGTGACGATCTCGTCGAGGTGCGTCTTCGCGTACTCGCGCGACCACAGGAACGGCTCGGGCGGGATCGCCGGCCGCACCGCCCAGACCGCGAAGACGAACGGGAGGCCCGTGAGCCGCCGCCAGCCCTCCGCGAGGTCGAGGACGTGGAGCCCCGTGAGGTCGGCCTTCAGCGCGGGATCGCCAAGGAGGAGAGCCGCGTCGTGGTGCGCGAGCATCTCGGCGAGGTCGGGCGCGGCGGTGTGAAACTCGGGCGCCGCGCCGAGCAGGTCCTTGAAGAGGACGCGCGCCATCGCCGCCGAGGAGCGCGACGAGAGGTCGAGCGCGACCGTCTTCGCCTGCTCGAGCGGGCGGCGGCTCGCGAGGATGACGCTCCGCACGCGCTCCGTCGACGCGATCCCGACGCCGCGGACGATTCGGATGCCGGGGATGCGTGCGGCCTCGATCGACGGGACGAGGCCGGCGTCCACCTCGCCGCGCGCGAGCCGGTCCGCGCAGGCCGACGGAACGTCCGTGATCCGGTCGGCGCCCTCGACGGCGCCCCGCAGGAATCCCCACGTCAGCGGCCAGGCGTTGACGTAGTCGACGAGGGAAACCCGGAAGGTCGTGGTCATGGCCCTCTTCAAAAATACACTACGGCGCCAGGCTTGGGGTGGACTCACCGACAATCGGCCAGGCGGCCCGCCGGCGCCCCTTCAGGTTTCGAGGAAATCCGCCACGGCCGCGGCGGCGCCGGCCTCGCGCGCGGCCCCTCGGCCCGTCACGTGCGCGACTCGCGCGCCGGCCGCGGAGAGAGCGGCCGCGAAGAGCGCGTGGATCTCCTCGCGCGCCGCCGGGCGGTCGCGCACGCCGTCGGACTCCCACGGCAGGTCCGGCGCGCACAGGAGATAGAGGTCGCCGCGGCGCTCGGCGGCGAGCCGCTCGATCCAGTGCGGGCAGTCCTCGTAGTAGTGCCGCGCGTAGACGGCCGTCGAAAAAAGGTCCTGGTCGAGAAACACCAGCGGCCGGCCCGCCTCCCCCGCCGCGCGCGCCGCCGCATCCGCGAGCCGCACGTGCATCCGAGCGATCACGGGCACGTCCTCCGGGTCGAGGACGCCCTCGCGGGCGAGGGCCACCTCGCGCGCGGCCTCGGCGGCCCACGTCGTCTGCCATCGCCCGGCGAGCGCCCGCGCGAGCGTCGTCTTGCCCGTGCACTCGCCCCCGGTCAGGACGACGCGGCGCAACGCCTCAGAACCCCATGTCGAGCGATACGTACGCGCTGCGCGTCGCGAGCGGGTAGAAGTACGGGATGCCCGCCAGCGTCTCGGCGCCGGAGCCGTCGCGGTTTGCGTAGAGGTACGAGTAGCCGCGCGGCCAGAGCTTCCGGCTGTCGAGGACATTGTTGACCTGCACCTTGAGCCGCGGCCTCCCCGCCGGAATCCAGCGCGCGAGGTCCACGACCAGCGCCGCGTCCAGCTGAAACGTACGGGGCGCCTCGAGGCCTTCGGCATTCGTGTTGTCCAGCCACGAGGCCGCGACGTACCGGCCGGTCGCACCGATCGTCAGGCCGCGCAGCGCCGTCGTCTCGGCCCCGAGCGTCGCCTGGAAGGGCGGCGTCGCGACCGGCTGGACGTCGTGGAACGTCCGGCTCGTCGAGCCGGCGACGTCGCCGTTCGTGTCGTACACGTCGTAGAACTGCGTCCACGTCGAAATCCGGTTGCGGCTCGCGCTCGCCGATCCCGCGATCCGCAGCGCCTCGAGCGCCTGCCAGGAGGCCTCGAGCTCGATGCCGCGGCGAAAGCTCTTGTCCACGTTCTGCCGCAGCGGCTGGCCGATCGCCGACAACTCCCCCGTCGCCGCGATCTCGTCGCGAAACTCCATGTCGTAGAGGTTCACCCTGAAGAGCAGGCTCTTCGTCTTCCACTCGGCGCCGAGCTCCACGTCCCAGACGCT
>JBDTTJ010000024.1:0-18993 GCA_039930645.1 Acidobacteriota bacterium | reverse complement strand
CTCAGAGGTCGTAGTAGAGCTCGATCTCGTACGGGTGCGGGCGGTTGCGGACCTCGCGGTCCTCCTCGCGCTTTTTCTGGATCCAGCGCGGGACGAGGTCGGCGGGGAAGACGCCGTCCTTCACGAGGAACGCGTGGTCGCTCTCGAGCGCGTCGAGCGACTCGTCGAGCGCCGTCGGGAGCGCGCGGATCTTCGCCTTCACGTCGGGTGGCAGCGCCGCGACGTCGCCGTCGAAGGGGCCGAAGCCGAGCGCGGTGGGATCCATCTTCTTCTCGATGCCATCGAGGCCCGCGAGGAGCTGGGCAGCCATCGCAAGATACGGGTTGCACGTTGCGTCCGGCGGGCGGAACTCGAAGCGCGCGCTCTCGGGGCGGTTCGCGTACTTCGGGATGCGGATCGCCGCGCTGCGGTTCCCGAGCGAGTAGATCGCCGTCACCGGTGCCTCGAAGCCGGGGACGAGCCGGCGGTAGGAGTTCGTCGAGGGGTTCGTGAACGCCATCACGGCCGCTCCGTGGTGGAGGAGACCGCCGATCGCAGACCGCCCGGTCTCGCTCACGCAGCCGTACCCCGCGGGATCGAAGAACACATTGCGGGTGCCGTCGAGGACGAGCTGGTGGCAGTGCATGCCGCTCCCGGCCTCGCCGTAGAGGGGCTTCGGCATGAATGTGGCGGTCAGCCCCATCTTCCGCGCCGCGCGCCGGACGACGTACTTGACCATGAGGACGGCGTCGCAGGCGTCGAGCAGCGGGAGGAGCGGAATCTCGATCTCGCACTGCCCAGGCCCGCCGACCTCGTGGTGGTGGTACTTCACGGGGACGCCGACGGATTCGAGGATGCGCGAGATCTTCGTCCGCGCGTCGTCGAGGTGGTCCTGCGGCGGCAGCGCGTGGTAGCCGCCGTGGCGCGGGATCGTAAATCCGGAGCCGAGCTCGTGGCTCCGCCAGTCGGCCTCGGACGACTCGACGCGATAGCTCGCCACGTTGACGCCGTTCTCGTACGCGACGCCGTCGAAGAGATAGAACTCGAACTCGGGCCCCCAGAGGCTGCGCGTCCCGACGCCGCTCGCGCAGAGGCGCTCCTCGGCGCGCTTTGCGATCGTGCGCGGGTCGAAGAGGACCGGCGAGCGGTCGTCGGCTTCGAGGATCCGGCAGAGAAAGCTGAGCGTCTTCTCTTCCGGAAACGGGTCGAGAAAGGCCGTCGTGAGGTCGGGGACGAGGACTAGGTCGCCGGACTTGACGGACCTGAGGCCCACGGACGAGCCGTCGAACCCGACGCCGTCCTCCATGAGCTCGGGCGTGAAGCGCTCGGCGGGGAGCGTCACGTGCCGCCAGCGCCCCGCGAGGTCGCAGAACTTCAGGTCGACCATCGTGATGCCGTGCTGGCGGACGTGCGCGGCCGCCTCGTCGAATTGCTGGAACATCGAGACCCTCCGGCCCGACGTTAGGCCTCAAAATACGCCCGGGCCATGGGCCGTTTGAACCAGCCGGACGCAGGCGTAGGGGATTGTGAAAGACGTCTACCGCAAGCTCCAGGAGCACCTCGACGTCATGCCGGTCGGCTTCCCGGCGACGGAGAGCGGCGTCGAGCTCTCGATCCTCCGTCGGCTCTTCACTCCCGAGGAGGCCGACGCGGCGCTTCTTCTCTCCGCCCTTCCGGAGTCGCTCGAACGCATCCACCGCCGCGCAGAAAGAGGACGCTGGACGGCGGCGGAGCTCGATACGCTCCTCGACCGCCTCGCCGCGAAGGGCTCGATCATGGGCGGCGGCGCCCACGGCGCCGGGCGCAAGAAGACGTGGAGCAAGGCGATGCTGGCCGTCGGCATGTACGAGTTGCAGGTCGACCGGATGACGCCCGAGCTGCAGCGCGACATGGAGCGGTACATCGCGGAGGGCTTCGCGGGCGCATTCCTCGGGCCGAAGACGAAGCAGATGCGCACGATCCCGGTGAACGCGAGAATCGTCGTGGAGCGCACGGTCGGCCGCTACGACGACGCGCGCGAGCTCGTCGCGGGCGGCGAGGGTCCCTGGGCCGTGATGAACTGCGTCTGCCGGCAGGGGCGGGACCTCACGGGCGAGCCGTGCCGGCAGACCGACGAGCGGAGGACGTGTCTCGCCTTGAGGGGCGTCGCGCGTCACCTCCTCGAGACGACCTCGGCGGAGGCGCTGACGCGCGAGCAGGCTCTCGCGCTCCTCGAGAGGGCCGAGCGCGACGGCATGGTCGTCCAGCCCGAGAACGCGCAGAACCCGCTCTTCATCTGCTTCTGCTGCGGCTGCTGTTGCGGCGTTCTCCGGATGGCGAAGCAGTTCCCGCGCCCCGCGGACGTCATCCACTCGAACTTCCGGGCCGAGGTGGAGGGCGAAGCCTGCATCGACTGCGAAGCGTGCCGCCCGCGCTGTCCGATGGACGCGCTCGAGACCCGGGACGGGAAGACGGCGGTCGATCACGGCCGCTGCATCGGCTGCGGCGCCTGCATCGGGGCCTGCCCCTCGGGGGCGCTTCGTCTCGTCGAGAAGGGACGCGCGACCGCGCCGCCGGAGACCCACATGGCGCTTTACAGGAAGATCTTCCTCGAGCGGTTCGGGGTCCTCGGAACCGCCCGGATGATCGGATCGGCGATTCTCGGCCGGCGGTTCTGAGAGCGCGGGTTCGCCGGGTTCCAGACCCGCGCGTCAGATCAGGCCGACGGCACGGGACGCAAGGACCGCCACGACCAGCAGGGAAATGAGCGACTGGAGCATCGTCAGGACCTTCGCCCAGCGCGAGAGGACGGGCGTGTCGGTGGGTGAGAAGGCGGTCGAGTTGTTGAAAGCGATGAAGAGATAGTCCACGAACCGGGGAGACCATTTCTTGGGCCCCGGGCACCCGTCCATCATCTGGGGGAAGAAGAAGTCGCCCTCGGTGTGCGCGCCGCGACCGTCCCGGGCGAACGGCCCGCCCGCGTCGAGCCTCCAGTACCAGATCGCGAAGACGAGCACGTTCGCGACCCAGAGGCACGCCGCCGACTTCGCGAGCTCGACCGGCGTTTCGCTCTTCTTCGGCAGGCCCGCGAGGAGGAGCGCGAGGGAGCCGACGAGGGTGAGCGTCACGACGCCGCTCATCGCGAAGCCCAGCGCTTTCGTGAGCGAGGTGCGGCCCGCCCGGTGCGCGAGCAGGGTCGAAACGGCGAGGACGACGAGGACGGCGAGAACGACCCAGCGCGGGCCGAGGATGAGCGTCGGGGGCAGCGCGAAGTTGAGGAGGCCGAGCGCGAGGAGCGCGAAGAGGACCGGCCAGCGGGCCTCTGAGGGGATGACCTTCGGCGCCGTCATGGGTGGGATCTTACCGAGCCTGGGTGCCGTGGCCCCTCCTGGCACGTGTCGTGCTCCGTGTGCGAAAAGGAGGCTCTATGACTACCGAAACCATCCTCATCATCGTGGTCCTTCTTCTCGTTCTGGGCGGCGGCGGCTTCTACTGGCGCGGCCGGCGTTGATTTCCGGGCTCGCAGAGCCCTTACCCCGCCGGTTCCCTCGGAGGGCAGACAAATGAAATGGATGGGCACATTTTTCCTCGGTTACGTGCTTCTGCTGGCCGGAATCCTCGCGGCACTCTGGAAACTCGGAGTTCTGGCGAACGTGAGCGGCGTGTGGATCGCGATTGGCGCCCTCATTGCGGTGGGTGTCGGGCTCATGGCCGCGGTGGCCAACAGCGGCCGTAAGGAGACCATCCAGATCGACAAGTAGAGGCGGGCGGCGAGGGGCCAGGACGCACGCCGCCGCGAGCGTCAACGGAACGTACCCACCCAGATGTCGCCCTCGGTGACGTCTCTCAGGAAGTAGAGAGAGCGGCCGTCGGGCGAGACGGCGAATCTCCGGACGGATCCGTCGGGGACCGCGTAAACGAGGCGCGAGACGCGCGCCGCGAGGTCGAGGGCGCGGATTCCGTCCGGCGTCGCGAAAATGGCGGTCCGCCCGTCCGGTGCGAATTGCGCCGAGAATGCCCTGATCCCGAGGTCCCGGCAGGCCTTCGTTTCGATCGTGCAGAGGATGGCCGGTAGGTCGTTCTCGCCCCCGGGCCCGGCCGCCAGCACCTGGCGGCCGTCCGGCGACCACGCCCACGGCCAGCGCGAACCAAATTGGACGAGGGGCGCGGCCGCGGCGGGAGCGCCGCCCGGACCTGCCGTGAGCGGCATGACGGCGACCTTGGCGTCGAATGACGCGGCCGCGAGGAACCGGCCGTCGCGGGAGATCGCGGGGTACAGGTAGAACGGAGATCCTTCGGGCGTGACCGGCTGAACCCCGCTGCCGTCCACGGCCACGGAGAACTCGCGGTAGTCCCCTCCGCGGTTCGAGTAGAAGACGAGCCGCTTGCCGTCGGGCGTGAAGACAGCGCCCCGGTTGCGGAACTCGTCGTGCGTGACCCGCCGGAGCTTGCCGCCGTCCACCGGGAGCAGGCACAGATCCTCGATGCGTCCGACGGTGCGCGTGATGAGCGTCGAGCCGTCCGGCGAGAGGTTGAGATCTTCGAAGCTCGTGGAGCTGCTCCGGATGATCCGGGGCGGCCCGGCGGCGCGCAGCGTGCCGGGCTCGAGCGCGAGCTTCTCGATCGACATGAGCTCGGCGGGAGCCGTGAACGCGATCCGCTTGCCGCTTCGCGCGCCGCGGAAGGACCCGGGGAAGACCCCGGCCCACGTGATGGGGACCGGCAGGGGTTCGGGCGCCCCGCGCGTGACGCCGGAAGCCTCGTCGATCGGGACGCGCCAGAGGTTGAAGCTCCCGCCGCGGTCGCTGCCGAAATAGAGCCAGGCGCCGTCGGGGGACCAGAACGGACTGAAGTCCACGTCGGCGTCCTGCGTGACGGGCGCCGGCCTCTCGCCGGGCTTGAGGCCCGCGAGCGGCACCGTTCCGATGTCGCGCTGCGCCGTGTCTCCGGCCAGCCCCCAGAACGCGACGCGCAAACCGTGCGGCGAGACGGCGGGTTCGATCGCGTCCGGCCCGAAGATCGTCCGCTTCTTTCCGGTCGCGACCTCGGCGGCCCAGATGCGAGCGCGTCTTCCGCGCGCGAGCGGTGAGAGGGCGGCCTCCTCCGAATAGACGATCTCCTTGCCGTCCGGAGTCCACTCGGGCCCGAAGCCGCCGTCCGTCACACGGCGCACCGACTCCCCGAGCGGCCCCATGACGAAGATGCCGCCGCCGTCGCGCTCCGAGCGGAAGGCGATGAGCGAGCCATCGGGCGAGAACGCGGGATCGCTGTCGGCGGACGCGGAGTCGGCCGAGAGGTCGACCGACTTGTCGCTTCCCACGCGCTGGACGAAGACATGCGTCCGGCCGCCGATTGCTTTGACGTACGCGACGCTCTCGCCGTCCGACGAGAGCGTGGGGGAGCGCTCGACTCCCGGCTCGGCCGTGAGCCGTTCGAACTTCAGGGCCGGGGCGGAGGGTGCGGGCCTCCGCGTGGCACGCCCGCCGAAGAAGCCGCCGAGAATGAGTCCAGCGGCCGCGCCGAAGAGGAGAGCGCGCCGCCTGACGACGCGCGAGGGCGCGACGCCGGGCGCGATTGCCCGCGCCGCGGTCTCCGACGTGAGGCTCTCGAGCGCGAACGCGAGGTCGCCCGCCGACTGGAAGCGCTGCTCCGGGGCCTTCTCGAGGCAGCGGCGGACGATGCGCTCGAGGCCCGGCGGGACGGTCTGGTTTGTGAGAGAGAGGTCCGCGGGCTCTTCACGCAGGATCGCCGTGATGACATCGGCGCTGGAATCGCCGCCGAACGCCTTCTTTCCCGCGAGCATCTCGTAGAGCACCGCGCCGAAGGCGAACAGGTCGCTCCGCGCGTCGGCGGGCTTCCCGCGCACCTGCTCGGGCGCCATGTAGCCCATCGTCCCGAGGACCATGCCGGGCTCGGTGCCACGCGCCGCGGTGGGCAGGTTCGAGTCTTGCCCCGCGCCCGCGTCCTCGGCGAGCTTCGCGAGGCCGAAGTCGAGGATCTTGACGCGCCCGTCCTTCGTGACGAAGAGGTTCTCGGGCTTGAGATCGCGGTGGATGACGCCCTTGTCGTGCGCGGCGGCAAGTCCGCGCGCGATCTGGATGGCCCAGTCCACGGCGCGGCGAAGAGGAAGCTTGCCGGCCGCGATCGCCTGCCGGAGCGTCTCGCCCTCGAGCAGCTCCATGACGAGGATGTGGCGCGACGCGGGAGGGGAAGACGAAGAGGAAGACGAAGAGGGGATTTCTTCGAATGAGTAAATGGCGGCGATTCCGGGATGACTGAGCGCTGCGAGCAGCCGCGCCTCCCTCTCGAACCGATGCCTCCTCTCTTCACCTTCGAAGAACTCTTCGGGCAGTACCTTGACCGCGACGTCGCGGCCGAGGCGCGGGTCCTTCGCCCGGTAGACCTCTCCCATTCCCCCCGCTCCGAGCGAAGAGATCACCTCATAGGGGCCAAGGCGGGTTCCGGAACCGAGCACCAGTGCGACGGAGTCTAACGTGCCGGTGCGGGTCACGAGACCACGGGCTAGAATCCTCGCGTGCCCCGTCTCGACGTTCGCAAGACGTACAAGCTTCTGATCAACGGCGCGTTCGTGCGCACCGAGTCGGGGCGCGCGTACGCGGCGACGGGGGAGAAAGCCGCCTTCCTCGCGCACGTGCCGCTGGGCTCGCGGAAGGACGTCCGCGACGCCGTGAAGGCCGCGCGCGGCGCGTTCGCCGGCTGGTCGGGCCGGACCGCGTACAACCGCGGACAGATTCTCTACCGCGCCGCCGAGATGCTCGAGCAGCGGTCCGCCGAGTTCGTCGATGCGATCCGGGCCTCGACGGGCGCCTCCGCGGGCGCCGCGAAAAAGGAAGTCGCCGCGTCCGTCGACCGGCTCGTCCACTTCGCGGGCTGGGCCGACAAGATCGCCGCCGTCCTCGGGAGCGTCAATCCGGTCGCCGCGCCGTACTTCGACTTCTCGACCCCGGAGCCGACGGGGGTCGTCGGCGTGATCGCTCCCGAGGCTCCGTCGCTCCTCCCGCTCGTGACGCGCGTCGCGGCCGCGATCGTCTCCGGCAACACCGTCGTCGCGATCGGACCGGAAGGGACGCCGATCCCGGGTCTTCTCTTCGGCGAGGTCGCCGCGACGAGCGACCTCCCGGCCGGCGTCGTGAACCTCCTCTCCGGGAAAAAGAAGGAGCTCGTCCCCGCGCTCGCGACGCACCGCGACGTCGACGCGATCGACGACGGCTCGGGTGACGCCGCGCTCGGGAAGCTCGTCGAGGAGGAGGCCGCCGACCGCGTGCGGCGCGTCTCGCGCCCGAAGGCCGTCGCCGCGGCCGACTGGTTCCTCTCCGCGAAGGCCGAAGGGCTCGCCGCCCTCGAGCCGTTCCTCGAGATCAAGACGACGTGGCACCCGGCCGGGGTTTGAAGCTCACCGCCGCGTGAAGCCGCTCTTCTTCTTCGATCTCGACGACACGCTCGTCGACCACCACGCCGCCGAGGAGGGCGCGCACCGCGAGACGCATGCCGCGCACGCGCCTGTATTCGGCGCCGTCCCGTTCGACACGTGGCTCGCGGCGTACCGGAAGAGCAACCTCGCGCTCTGGGACCGCTACGGCAAGGGCGAGATCGACCGGCCGACGCTCTCGGAGAGCCGCTTCGCGGACCCGCTCGGCACGCTCGGCCTCGATGCCGGGCATGCCGGGAGAATCGGCGACTTCTACATGGGCGCGTACGGCCGGAACTGGTCGCTCGTCGAAGGCGCGCTCGAGGTCCTCGAGCACGCGGCGCGTTTCGGCGTCGCGGGAATCCTCTCGAACGGGTTCCGCGAGACGCAGCGCGGGAAGATCGCGCGGTTCGGCCTCGACCGCTGGGTCACGCACGTCGTGCTCTCCGAGGACGTCGGCGCGATGAAGCCGGCGCGGGAGATCTTCGACGCGGCGTGGAAGGCCGCCGGCGGCGGGCCGGGGCGCCGCGTCTACGTGGGCGACTCCTTCGCGACGGACGTCCTCGGCGCGCAGGCGGCGGGCTGGTTCCCGATCTGGTTCGACCGGCACGGGCGCGGCGCGCCGCAGCCCGCGGTCTACGTGCGCCGGCTCGTCGACCTGCTGCCGCTGCTTTCCTAGCGCTTGCCGGGCGTCGAGGGCGGCGTCATCGCCGAGGGCAGCGTCTTCTTCATCGCGGCGAGGACCGGCTCGTTGCCGGCGGGAGGCAGGAAGCCGTGGTGGGTGAGGATGTGCCAGATCCGGCCGACGACCGCCTCGTTGAGGAGGGGCTTCCCGATCACGTCGGTCGCGCCCGACTGGATCGCGAACGCGAAGTGGCTGCGGTCGAGGCGCGCCGTCGTGAGAACGACGGGCAGCGCGGCCGTCTGCGGCTGCGCCTTGATCACGCGTGTGACGTCGAAGCCGTCCATCCCGGGCAGCTGCACGTCCATGAGGAGGAGATCGACGGTGTCCTGGAGGAGCCGCTCGAGCGCCTCGGGGCCGTCCTTGGCCTCGAGCGTCCGGCAACCGTGGCGCCCGAGGAGGTCCGCGAGCGCCTTGCGGCTCTTCGCGTCGCCCTCGACGAGCAGGATCACGGGCGGGCGGTTCTTCGCGACGGGCGGCGTCGGGACGACGCTGGCCGGGACGGCCGTCGTCGGGCGGACGGGCGTCGGCATGCCCGCCAGGTCGAGCATCGCGCTGGCCTGTGTGACCGCCGGCGTGGGCACGCCGGGACTCGGGCTTGCGGGAGCCGGGGGTGCGGGAACCGGGAGAGCGGGAGCTTCCTCGGAGGCGGGCACGCCCTCGCGGAACGGCGGGAGCATCGCGAGCTCGGCCTCGAGGTCCGCGGCGGAAGCGAAGCGCGAGGCGGGGTCCTTCGCGAGCGCCCGGTACGTGATCGCGATGAACTCCGGCGCGATGTGCGTCATGTGCCGGAGGTCCTCGGGTGGCGGCTCGGAGACGTGCTTCATCGCGATGACGAGAGGCGACTCGCCGTCGTACGGCACGTGGCCCGTGAGGAGCTCGTAGGCCATGACGCCGATCGAGTAGACGTCGCTCCGCGCGTCGGTCGGGCGGCCGAGCGCCTGCTCGGGCGACATGTAGTGAGGCGTCCCCACCATGACGCTGTCGAGCGTGAGCTGCTCGGTCGTCTTCCCGCGCGCGAGGCCGAAGTCGAGGATGGCGACGGCGCCCGAATCCTCCAGCATCACGTTCTGGGACTTCAGGTCGCGGTGGATGATCCCGAGCTTGTGCGCCGCGTCGCTCCCGAGGGCGATCTGGCGGAGGATCGAGATCGCGCGGGCCTGCGAGAGGCGGCCCTCCGTCTGGATGACCGTCCGAAGATCCTTGCCCGGGACGTACTCCATCGTGATGTACGGGAAGTCGCCGCTCATCCCGAAGTCGTGAATGCGGGCGACGTTCGGGTGCTTGATCTTGCGGTTGAGGTTGATCTCGCGCTTGAACCGCTGGAGCAGCTGCTGGTCGTCCGTCTCCCAGTCGGGTGAGAGCACCTTGATCGCGACGACATCCTCGAGGTCCAGGTCCTGTGCCTTGAAGACGATGCCCATGCCCCCGCGCCCGACGGTTTCGAGCCATCGGTAGCGGGTGAGCCCTTCGAAGAATTTCTGGCGGAGGCGATCGAGGTTCATGGTGGCGGCGGGGCCGGTGCCGTAGCGTAGCAACTTCGGGGGCGGGACGGGCCAAAGCGATGGATTTTCCCGGGAAGGGGTAATCTTCCCGGCGCCTACTGCGTCGGAGTCTCAATGAGCCTGCTTCCGAGCCTCGCCATCCTGTCGATCCTCGCCGTCGGGCCGGCGGTCGGGCCGGAGCTCGTTCCCGCGGCCCCGGAGTTCGTTCCGTCCGCCGACTGCACCTTCGTGCCCTCCCACGCGGACCCGGACGGGCGCCTGCGGCGCGAGGCCCTGTCCCGAGGCACACAGGCGTTCGCGGCGTCCCATCCCGTGGCGGCCGGACCCGCGTTCCAGCCTTCCGCACGCGTCCGCCGGGTCAATTACGTGGACGAGGAGGTCTTCGGAAAGATGGACGCGGCGCGGGTCGTCCCGGCGCCGCTCTCCTCCGACGCGGAGTTCCTGCGCCGGGTCACGCTCGACCTCACGGGCCGCATCCCGGACGCCGCGACTGCGGGCGCGTTCCTCGCCGACCCGTCTCCCGACAAGCGCGGCCGGATGATCGACACGCTCCTCGCCTCCGACGCCTTCGTCGACCGCTGGACGTTCTTCTACGACGAGATGTTCCAGAACACGGCGTTCGGTTCCAGCGGTCGCCTCTACTCGCAGGGCCGCAACGCGTTCCACGCGTACTTCCAGAACGCCGTGCGCTCGAGGAAGCCCTGGGACGTCATGGCGCGCGAGATCATCGGCGCCACGGGCGTGAACACATCCGTGGGCGCCGCGAACTACGCCGTGCGTCAGATCCAGACGAACGGACCGGCCCAGGACACGTACGACAACCTCGCCGCCTCGACGGCGGCCGTTTTTCTCGGGACGAGCGCCGTCTTCTGCACGTCCTGCCACAACGGACAGGGCCACCTCGACGCGATCAACCTCTGGGGCTCGACGGTGAAGCGGCAGGATTTCTGGGGCCTGGCCTCGTTCTACTCGCGGGTCTCGACGCCGCGGTCCGGCACGACGAACGCGGACTATTACTACACGGTCGGCGAGCGCCCGACGGGGAACTACTCCCTGAACACGACGACGGGAAACAAGACCGACCGCACGAAGGCGTACTACACGACCAGCCCTTCGGGCATGACGTCGATCGACCCTGCGTACCTGAGGTCGCCTCTTGCCCCTGGCGGCGGCGCGCCGGCGAGCGGCGAGGGCTTCCGGCAGGCCCTCGGGCGCCTCGTGACGAACGACCCGCAGTTCGCGCGCGCGGCCGTCAACTATCTCTGGAAGGAGCTGTTCAAGGCCGGCATCGTCGAGCCCGCGGACGCGTTCGACCCGATGCGGCAGGATGCGGCAAGCCCCCCACCCGGCTCGTGGACCATTCAGCCCACGCACCCGGCCCTCCTCACGAAGCTCGCCGAGGACTACGCGGGGCACGGCCACGACCTGCGCTACATCCTCGGCGTGATGGCGAAGTCGAACGCCTATCAGCTCTCGTCGTTCTACTCCGGGACGTGGAGCGAGTCGTACGCGCCGTATTTCGCGCGGCACTTCGCGCGACGCCTGACCGCCGAGGAGGTGTTCGACGCGATCACGCGCGCGACGAACGTCGGGGCGAGCATCCCGGTGAGCGGCGGCTTGCCGAACGTGACGCTTGCGATGCAGCTGCCCGACGTCCAGGAGCCGGGTGGCGGGAGCGTCATCGGCAATTTCCTGAATGCCTTCCTGCGCGCCGACCGCGACGGCGACGCGCGGTCGAACGATTTCTCGGTCTCGCAGGCGCTCCTCATGCTGAACGACACGACGGTCACGAGCCGGATCAAGAGCGCGACGGCGGGATCCGCCGTCCAGAAGCTGATCTCGGCGAACGCGACCCCGACTCAGATCGTGACGTCGCTCTATCTGTCGTCGCTTTCGCGAAATCCGAGCGCGTCCGAGCTCGCCGCGGGCGTCGCGCTCTTCGCGAGCCCGCCGAACGGGGAGACGAAGGCCCATGTGGCCGAGGACCTCCAGTTCGCGCTCCTCAACAAGCTCGACTTTCTCTACAACTACTGAGGGCCGCCATGAAATCGCTCCCGAGCTTTCCGGTTACCGGCGCGACCCCGGTGAACGGCCCCGACCTGTCCCGCCGCGGCTTCCTGCAGCTCGGCGCGGGCGGTCTTGTCGCTTCGTGGTTCCTGAAGTCGCCCGAGGCGGCGTGGGCGGCCGAGTCCGCGGCCGTGACGACGCGGAACACGGCGAAGAACGTCATCTTCGTCTTCCTGCCCGGCGCCCCGAGCCAGGTCGACACGTGGGACCTCAAAGAGGGCGCGTGGACGCCGTCCGACTTCGCGCCGGCGGGCTTCGGCGGCGGGCTGCGCTTCCCGGCCGGCCTCATGCCGAACCTCGCGAACCGGCTCGGAGACGTCTCGATCGTGCGCTCGATGAAGTCCGCGGCGCTCGTTCACGGGCTCAGCCAGACGTGGATCCAGATCTCGCGCAACCCGACGGGCGCGACCGGCTCGGAAGCCCCGAACATGGGCGCGGTCGCCGCGCTCGAGCTCGAGAAGCAGCGCGGACCGAACGACGTTCTCCCGGCGTTTCTTTCGCTGAACACGCAAGCCGGGCTCTCGGGCGCGGGCTACTTCCCGTCCACGTACGCGCCGTTCGTCGTCCAGCCGTCGACGACGGGCCTCGCGAGTCTCACGCACCCCGACGGCGCGACCCGCCTCGGGACGCGCTGGAACGACCTCGCGCAGCTCGACGCGGCGCTCCGCTCGGGTCAGCCGCTCGGCAAGGACGCGGCCGACGCCGTGAACTTCTACAACCAGGCCAAGGTCCTCGTCGACACGCCGGCCGTCAACGACCTCTTCAAATTCACGACCGCGGACTCGCAGCGCTACGGCAACTCGTCCTTCGGCAACGGCTGCCTCGTCGCCAAGCAGCTCCTCGCGGGCGGGCGCGGAGCGCGCTTCGTCATGGTGTCCGTCGGCGGCTGGGACATGCACAGCAACATCTATGGAAAGACGGGCACGAGCCTCTACAGCCAGATGGGCCAGGTCGACCCGGCGCTCGCGAGCCTGATCGGCGACCTCAAGGCCGCGCCCGGCAAGACGCCGGGCAAGACGCTGTTCGACGAGACGTTGATCGTCATGGCGGGGGAGTTCGGCCGGACGGTCGGCGCCCTGAACGGCCAGGCCGGGCGCGATCACTTCGCCGGCTACAGCGCCGTCTTCGCGGGCGGCGGCGTCAAGGGCGGGCAGGTCATCGGCGCGACGGACGCGACGGGCGCCACGATCACGGATTCCGGCGTCTCGGGACGGACCGAGCTCCGCGCCGAGGACCTCGCGTGCACGGTCTACTCGGCGCTCGGGATCGACTGGACGACGATGCGCCACGACGACCCGCTCGGCCGCGGCTTCGAGTACGTGCCGAACGCAGGAGCGGGTGTCTACGCGCCGATCGACCGCTTGTTCGGATAGGCCCTTCCGATTCCTGAGATGGCGTCGCACCGGGCGGGATAGAATTTCCGCGAATGAGGAAGAGCGGACTCAGCGCGGCGTGGGTCGCGGTCGCCATGTGTGCGGCCTCATCGGCCATGGCGGGGCCTTCCACCGACCGGCAGCCGCTTGTGTCGCACGCGCCCGCCAGGCCCGGGCCGGCGATGCCCGTGCGTCCTCACGTGACGTTCAGCAACGAGATCGTCCGGCTTCTGCAGGCGAACTGCCAGGGCTGCCACCACGACGGCGGGATCGCGCCGTTCCCGCTCGTGACGTACGAGGACGCCTACGCGCAGCGCACGAAGATCCAGATCGTGACGACGACGCGGCGGATGCCGCCGTTCAAGGCCGACGCCTCGTGCGCGACGTTCGAGGGCGATCCGCGCCTGTCGGACGCCGACGTCCGCGCCTTCGACTGGTGGGCCCTTTCGGGCGCGCCCGAGGGAGACCGCTCGCTTCTGCCCGCGCCGCTGAGCTTCGACGACGGATGGGCGCTCGGTACGCCCGACGTCCAGCTCGAAATGCCGCAGCCGTTCCAGCCGGACTTCTCCGCCGGCGACGTCTACCGCTGCTTCCGCCTGCCGACGGGCCTTGACGCGCAGCGCACCCTCTCGGCCGTCGAAGTGACGCCCGGGAACCGCACGATGGTCCACCACGTGCTCCTGTTCGCGGACACCTCAGACGCCTCCTCCGCGCTGGACGGCAAGGACGGGCAGCCCGGTTATCCGTGCTTCGGCGGGCCGGGGTTCTCGGCCGTGTCGCCGCTCGGCGCGTGGGTGCCGGGATTCCGGAACTCCTTGCTTCCGGACGGGATCGGGATCGATCTTCCGAAGGGCGCGCCCGTCGTCATGCAAGTCCACTACAGCGCGCGGACGGGCGGCGTCGCGCCGGACCGCACGCGCGTCGGCCTCCACTTCACGCGCGTCCCCGTCCAGAAGCGGCTTCTCACGCTGCCGCTCGTGAACCAGACGTTCCGCCTGCCGGCGGGGCAGTCCGCGATTCCCGTTACGGCCTCGTACGGCCCCGTGCCGTACGCGATCACGCTCTGGAGGATCGCGCCGCACATGCACCTTCTCGGCCGCTCGATGAGCATCTCGGTCGCCCCGCTCGGGAACGGCCCGCCGCTGTGCCTCGCGCGCGTGCCCGACTGGGATTTCCGCTGGCAGGGTTTCTACGCGTACAAGACGCCGCTCAAGGTTCCGATGTTCGGCACGCTTGCGCTGCAGGCGACGTACGACAACTCGGCGGACAACCCGAACAACCCGAACGTGCCGCCGAAGGACGTGCGGTGGGGCGAGGCGACGAGCGACGAGATGTGTCTCTGCTACCTGAGCTTCACGCTCGACGCCGAGAACCTGACGGGCGCGTCGGGCCTGCCCGCGACGGCGCCGTCTTCGTTCGACGCGTTCTGGGAGCGCGCGTGGACCGCTTCGAAGCCGGGGCCCGAACGCTGACCCGCGCGGCGGCTCTCGCGTTCGGTCTCGCTCTCGCAGCGATGCCGGCCCGGGCCGCGTCGCCGCCCGTCGCGGCGCTCGCGTTGCCGGACGCTTCCGGCAAGCCGGCGTCCCTCGCCGGGTATCGCGGGAAGCCCGTCGTCGTGTTCTTCTTCCGCGGCTTCTGGTGCGCCTACTGCGTCGAGCAGCTCGTCCTGCTCGAGAAGCTCAAGGCGACGGACCTGAAGGACATTCCCGTCCTCGCCGTCTCGCCCGACGGGCCGAACGCCGTCGCGAGGGGAATCGACGCGGTCGGGAAGGAGCGCGGCGTGCGCCTGACGCCGCGGTTCCTCTGCGACGAGGACGCGGTCTTCCGCGACCGCTACGGCCTCGCGGGCGACGCGTCGAAGCCGGGGCCGAAGCTCCCGACCATGCTGCTCCTCGACGCGGAAGGCCGGGACGTCTGGCGGTACGGCGAGAGCCACTATCAGAAGAGGTCTTTCGACGCCTCGCTCCGCGCCGCTCTTGCCGCCCTCCCGAGGGCCGGGCAGACGCCTTGAGGCCCCTCTCGCCTCTCGCGCCGATGCTCGCCACGCGCGTCAAAGAGCCGTTCAGCCGGCGCGGCTGGGTCTTCGAGCCGAAGTACGACGGCTGGCGCATCGTCGCCATCCGCCGGAAGGGCCGCGTCACGCTCGCCACGCGCCGGGGAATCGACCTCGCCGAGGAGCTGCCAGACCTCGTGAAGGCGGTCGAGGCGCTCCCGGGGGGGAACCTCTGCATCGATGGCGAGCTCGTCGTCCTCGACGACAGGGGCGTGTCGAGCTTCCAGCTCCTCCAGGGGAGGAACGAGCCGGGTGCCAGGCCTCCGGTGCTCGTCCTCTTCGACTGCCTCGACGCGGACGGCGTCTCCCTGACGTCGTTCCCGCTCGGCGAGCGCCGCGCCGCCCTCGAGGCGCTCGTCGGCAAGCACCCGGCGCCGCCTCTCGCGCTCGCGGAGCGGCTCGGGACGGACGGCGCCGCCGCGTTCGCGAAAGCCGTGAAGAAGGGATGGGAGGGGGTCGTCGGGAAAGATCTCTCCTCGCCCTACGAGTCCGGCCGGCGCTCCCTGCGCTGGCTGAAGGTCAAGGTGCGGCGCGAGCAGGAGTTCGTCATCGGCGGGCTCACGCTCCCGAGCGATCCGCGCCCGCATTTCGGGGCCCTCCTCGTGGGCCTCTACGAAGGGAAGAACCTACGCTTCTGCGGCGCGGTCGGGACCGGGTTCTCGGACCGGGTCCTCCTCTCGCTCCTCGAGAAGCTCGAGCCGCTGCACCAGGACGCGTGCCCGTTCACGCCGGCGCCGCATGGGGTGAAAGACGCGGCATGGGTGAAGCCGAAGGTCGTCGCGCAGGTCGCCTTCGCCGAATGGACCGGCGAACTCCGGCTCCGCCAGCCGTCGTTCCTCGGGCTGCGCGAAGACAAGGACCCGCGGGAATGCCTCTGGGCGGAGAGGGAGATTGCCTAGAAGGTAATTGGCTCAGGGAACGATCGTGATCGTGCCCTGCATGGCGTCGTGCACCGCCTGCGACGGCGCGCACGTCGACTGCGTGCACACGTACGTGTACAGGGGTCCCGGGAAGTTCAGCATCCCGGCCGTCGGCGTGAAGCTCACCGTGCACGGCTGGTTCGCCCGGATGACGTCGCAATCCGTGCCGATCCCGAGGGTGGCAAGGCCGCCCACGCCGTGTGTCTTCGCCTCTGAAGCGGGCGTCGTCCACGTGATCGTGTAGGGCTGGCCGACCTTCAGGTTCACGTTGTTATTCCCCGCGCCGCTGCAAGGACCCGTCTGGCAAACGAACGTCCACTTCGTGTTGTTCGTTGTCGTCGCCGAGATCGTGACCGCGATCGGCGCGGCGGAGGCGACGACGACGTCCTTCGTCGCCGCGCCCGTTCCGGCCGCGTTGCCTGCGAAGTGCGAGGTCTTGTACGCACCGGCCGTCGCATACGTGTGCTGGACGGTCGCGCCCGACGTGGCCGTCGTCCCGTCGCCGAAGGACCAGAGCTGTGTCGTCGGAGAATTCGTCGACGTGTCCGTGAACGTGGCCGACTGCCCCGGGCCGGGGCTCGCGGGGGCCACCGTGTAGGACGCGGCGGGCGCGAGAACCGGCGCCGAGACGTTCGGCTCGGCCGTCATGACGATCGCGAAGGGGTCGCCCGACGCGTTGTTGATGACCGAGGCGAAGGAGAGGACCGGCTGGTCGCTCGTGAATTCCAGCCACAGGTTCGTGCTCGTGATGGTGTTGGGGCTCGGAAGCCAGGCGGCGAGCACGCCGATCTGGGTGAAGCCGTTCGCCGGCAGCGGCCCGACCACGACTTCCCTGACGAGCGTGCCGTCGCCTTGCCGCAGCCGGGTCGTCACGGTGGCGTCGGAAGCGCCGGGGTTCGTGAAGACGACGTTGGACCGATAGCCTGTCGCGGCGTCGGTGCTCGCGGCGAGCTGGACGAGCGTGCCGGTCTTCAGGGCCGCCGTCTCGTCGAGGCCGGGCAGCCACTGGCCCGAGACCGAACCGTTGCCGCACGCGTTGTAATTGTTGACGGACGAGGAAACGATCACTGTTCCCGTCGTCTGGAAACGGATCGGCCCGAAAGCGCCTTCGTCGAGCGTCTTGCCGAAGAGCGTCCCGACGATGTTGTCGTACGCCTTCTGGGCGCGCGGCGGGATCGTCTCCACGGGCTTCGTGATCGTCTGGCCGGAGACCTGGTCGTACAGGACCGGAGTGACGTTCACCGGTGCGTTCGTCGGATTGAAGACCCGCACGTCGCTCCGGAACTCCGCGCCGCCCGCGCCGCGGCGATAGACGGTCGACGGGATCACGACGTCGGCGCTCGCGGCCGATGCGGCGAACAGGGCTGCGAGAGCGAGAACGAGAGCGCGCGGTGCCATGCAGATCCTCCGTCGGGCGGAAGTCTAGACGGAGCAGCGCCGATCGAGGTTGACGGGCGTCACTCGATTAGACTCCGCCGCGCATGAACTTCTGGGCGGGTCGCCGCGTCCTCGTCACCGGCGGAGGAGGGTTCCTCGGGCAGGCGCTCGTCGAGGCGCTGCGGCGGCGAGGGTCCGGCGACGTTCTCGCGCCGCGCGCGGCCGAGCTCGATCTGCGCGAGCGGGACGCCGTCCGCGCGTTTCTCGCGCGCGAGAAACCGGACGTCGTCGTCCACGCCGCGGCGGTCGTCGGCGGAATCGGCGCGAACCGCGCCCACCCTGGCCGCTTCTTCTACGAGAACGCGATCATGGGAATCCAGCTCATCGAGGAAGCCCGCCGCGCGGGCGTCGCGAAGCTCGTCTGCCTCGGGACGATCTGCGCGTACCCGAAGTTCACGCCGGTGCCGTTCCGCGAGGAGGACCTCTGGAACGGTTATCCCGAGGAGACGAACGCGCCCTATGGCCTCGCAAAGAAGATGCTTCTCGTCCAGCTCCAGGCCTACCGGCAGGAGTACGGCTTCGACGGGATCTACCTCCTGCCCGTGAACCTCTACGGCCCGCGCGACAACTTCGACCTCGCGACGAGCCACGTGATTCCCGCGATGGTCCGGAAGTTCCTCGAGGCGCGGTCCGCGGGCGCCCGGGCGGTCGTCCTCTGGGGCGACGGCTCCCCGACGCGCGAGTTTCTTTACGTCGACGACGCGGCCGAGGGGATCGTCGCGGCGGCCGAGGCGTACGACGGGTCCGAGCCCGTGAACCTCGGCTCCGGCGAGGAGATCGCGGTGCGCGACCTCGCGCGCCTCGTGGCGGGCGCGACCGGCTACACGGGCGCGATCCGATGGGACGCGGCGCAGCCGAACGGCCAGCCGCGCCGACGCCTCGACGTCTCGCGCGCCGCGAGCCTGTTCGGGTGGCGGGCGAAGACGACGCTCGCCGACGGACTCAGGCTGACGGTCGACTGGTACCGGACCACGCTTCGGCCCTGATATCGTTCGGGCGTGGCGATCGACCGCGACCTCCGCCTCGACGTTCCGGCCATCGACGCCGAGCACGCGCTCCAGATCGACCTCGTCGAGGCGCTCGGCCGCGCAGTCGCCGAGGGCAAGAGTCGCGAGGTTGCCGACGAGATCCTCGAGAAGCTCCTCGACTACACGCGCGTCCACTTCCTCGCCGAGGAGCTCATGATGCGGATGGAGGGCTACCCCGGTTACGAGGCCCACCACGCCGAGCACGGCGAGCTCCTCGCCGAGCTCCAGAAGCTCCGCGCGGCCTACGAGGGAGGGGCGCTGCCCATGACCCACGTCGCCGTCGCCGGACTGCGCTCGTGGCTGGCCGGCCACGTGAGGACCCAGGACCGCGCGTTCGCGAGCTTCCTGGCTTCGAAGGCCGCGGACCGTTCCTCCGTCTGACACCCGGACCGAGACGCCGTCTCAGCTAAACCGTTGCGCCGCAACGCGTTTGGCGCGAGGGCGCTCGCCGCGATAGGTGCCGACACTCCCCGGTAGAGATCCAGGTCACATTCCGCCGGGTGTCCGGCAGAACTGAACAGATTCCATCGACGTGCGGTTA
>JBDTTJ010000023.1:0-19647 GCA_039930645.1 Acidobacteriota bacterium | reverse complement strand
GTTCAGTCGAACTCGCGCTTCGGCGGCGCCTGCTCGAGGCCGACTCGGCCGGCGGCGACGTCGGCGACGAAGTAGTTCTCGCCTTTCATCTTCGCCCCCGACATCCGGCGCAGCATCGCGATCTGCCCCGTGTGCGTGAGGGCGTCCGCGACGGGGCCCTGGAAGATCTTCGTCGCGGGCTGCGTGAGCGGGACGCCCGAGGCGAGCCGCGCGTCGAAGCGTTCGAGCGCCGCGAAGAAGCGCGCGACCTCGCCTTCCCAGGAGAGCGGCACGGCGTCGTGCCAGACGGCTTTGCCGTCCGCCATGGTCAGCGCCCAGTCGAAGAGGTCGCCCATGTGCGCGAGGATCTCGACCGCCGTCTTCCCTCCCTCGCCCGCCCGGAAGCCCGCGAACGCCGGCGGCGCGTCGCGCAGGACTTTGCCCGCGCGGTACGCGAGCGTCGCGACGGTGTGGCGGAGCATCGGGAGATCGGCGTCGGGCGCGCTCATCCGGACACCTTCACGACGATCTTGCCGAGGCCGTTGGATGACTGCATGCGCTCGTAGGCCTTCCGGCCCTCGGCGAGCGGCACGACGGAGTCCACGACGGGAACGATCCTCCCCGCCGATACGGCCGCGAGGAGCGAGGCGAACTCGGCGTCGGTCCCCATCGTGGAGCCGAGAATGGAGAGCTGCTTCCAGAAGATGTGGCGGATCTCCTCCTCGGGATTCGGGCCCGAGGTCGCGCCCGGGGTGACGATCCGGCCGCCTTTCGCCGCCGCGACGAGCGAGTGCTTCCACGTCGCGGCGCCGACCGAGTCCACCACGACGTCGACGCCGCGCTTCTTCGTCAGCTCGCGGACGCGCTTGCCGACGTCGTCCTTCGAGTCGAGGACGTCGTCGGCGCCCATCTCCTTCGCGCGGGCGCGCTTCTCCTCCGACGACGACGTCATGATCACGCGCGAGGCCCCGCAGAGCTTCGCGATCTGGAGCGCGAACGTCGAGACGCCGCCGCCGATCCCGTGGATGAGGACCGTCTCGCCGGGCTTCAGCGCCGCGCGCGTCACGAGGAGGCGCCATGCCGTGAGCGCGGCGAGCGGGAATGCCGCGGCCTGCTCGTCCGTGAGGCCGGCCGGCGCCGGGGTGACGTTCGAGGCCGGCACCGCCACGAGCTCGGCAAAGGTGCCGGAGAGGTGCTCGCCGAGGATCCGGAAGGAGATGCACAGGCTCTGCTGGCCGGCGCGGCAGAATTCGCACGCGCCGCACGAGAGCCCGGGCTGGATCACGACGCGCGTGCCGGGCGCGGGGCCCTTCACGCCCGCGCCGAGCGCTTCGACCACGCCGCAGCCGTCGGCGCCCGGCACGTGGGGCAGGGCGATCGGAACGCCGGGGATTCCGGCCAGGACGAAGAGGTCGAGCCTGTTCAGGGCGGCGGCGCGAACGCGCACGAGGATCTCGCCCGGGCCGGCCGTGAGGTCGGGCCGGTCGCCGTACTGGAGCACGTCGAGCCCGCCGTGCGCGGCGAGGAAGAGAGCCTTCATCGATGCCTCCGGAGCGGAGGTTACCGCCCGGCGGGTATCATGCCCGCGGACGGCGCCTCGCGCGCCCCGGAAGGAGCCGAATGCGGGCCTGGGAAATCAGACAGAAGAGAGCGCAAAAAAGGGCGCGCGAGCTCGCGCGCAAGGAAAAGAACAAGCACGCCAAGGAAACCTCCACGTTCCGCCTCGTCGTAGACGGACGCGAGCCCGCCGTCGTGGAGTCCGTCATCGTGAAGAACCCGGACGAATCCGTCCTCGAGGCCACGTTTGACGAGATCGAGACGGGCATGACGCTCATCGTGGAAGGCGAGCGCGGGCTCATCCAGCGCGCCGCCGTAGAGGAAAAGGTCGAGATCACGGAGCCCGAGCTGGTCCGCGAGGTGCGGGTCCGTATCCTCTAGCTCCGCGACATCCCTTTCCGGCGCCGGTGCGTAGCGCCTTGCGGAGTCTTCATGCACACACCGATGGCCCGACGCCTGATTCTCCTGACCGGCGCGACGGGCTACGTGGGCGGGCGGCTGCACGCGGAGCTCGAGAGGCGGGGCGAGGCCTTGCGATGCCTCGTCCGACGGCCGGAGGAGCTGCGCGGCCGGGCGGCCCCCTCGACCGACCTCGCCGCCGGCGACGCGCTGGACGCTCCGGCCGTGGCGCGAGCCCTCGCGGGCGTCGACACGGCCTACTACCTGATCCACTCGATGGGCGGCGAGGATTTCGCCGCGCGCGACCGGGAGGCCGCTCGGATCTTCGGCACGGCCGCGCGGGAAGCCGGCGTCAAGCGCATCGTCTACCTCGGCGGGCTCGGCGAGGCCGGAGGCGGGCTCTCCGAGCACCTCCGAAGCCGCCACGAGACGGGCGCGATCCTGCGAGAGTCGGGAGTCCCGGTCGTCGAGCTCAGGGCCTCGATCGTGCTCGGCTCCGGCAGCCTCTCCTTCGAGATGATCCGCGCGCTGGTCGAGCGGCTCCCCGTGATGATCTGCCCGCGCTGGGTCGCGGTGGAAGCCCAGCCGATCGCCGTCGAAGACGTGATCGCCTTCCTGGCCGCGGCGCTCGATCTTCCGGAAGGCGCCGAACGCGTCTACGAAATCGGCGGCCCGGACCGCGTCACCTACGGCGACCTCATGCGCGAATACGCGCGCCAGCGCGGCCTGAGTCGGCTCCTGATTCCCGTGCCGCTCCTGACGCCCCGGCTGTCGAGCCTCTGGCTCGGCCTCGTGACCCCGCTCTACGCCCGCGTCGGACGCAAGCTCGTGGACAGCATGCGCAATCCCACCGTGATCCGGGACCCCGCCGCCGCCCAGGCCTTCCCCGTCAGGCCGCGCGGCGTGCGCGAGGCGATCGGGCGGGCTCTCGTCAACGAAGACGACGCGTTCGCCCGGACGCGCTGGTCCGACGCCGTCTCCGCCTCCGGGCTGACCGAGCGCTACGGAGGAGACCGGATCGGCACGCGCTTCGTCGACAGCCGCAAGGCCGTCGTCGGGGTGCCCCCTTCCGCGGCCTTCGCCCCGGTCCGGCGCATCGGAGGAGACACCGGCTGGTACTACGGCAACGCCCTCTGGCGGCTCCGCGGGTTCCTCGATCTTCTCGCCGGAGGCGTCGGCCTCCGCCGCGGCCGCCGCAATCCGGACGAGCTCCGGGAAGGCGATGCACTCGACTTCTGGCGCGTCGAGGCCGTGGAGCCGGACCGTCTGCTGCGCCTGCGCGCGGAGATGAGGGTTCCGGGCCGGGCCTGGCTGCAGTTCGAGATCACGCCCGTTCCGGGCGGCACCGAGGTCCGCCAGACCGCGGTTTTCGACGCATCCGGCCTCCTGGGTCTCGCCTACTGGTACGCGCTCTATCCGCTTCACCGCTCCGTCTTCGGCGGCATGCTGCGGGGCATCGTCGCGTCGGCGCTGGGCGCCCCGAAGACCCTCACGGCGCCGCGGCTGGCGGTATGAGAGCGGCGCCGGGAGGGACGCACCGGAGAATCCGCGTGAAGATGCGAGGCGTATCCCTTATGGTGCCTTCCGTGCCTGCCCGAAAACGCCCGGTTTCAGCCCGCCCGGACCGGCCCGACTGGGGTCCCCTTCTCGTGGCGCTCCTCGCGGGCGACGAGTCGGCCGTGCAGGCCGTCTTCGACCGCGCGAGAGAGGCCCGGATGGATCTCGCGGTCGTCGCGCGGGACCTCGTCGAGCCCGCCCTCGATCAGGTCGGGGTGATGTGGCAGCGCGGCGAGATTTCCATCGGCGAAGAGCACCTCGCCACGGCGCTCGTGGCGCGCGCCTTCCAGCTCGGCGCGTGGGACGTCCCCCTGCCCGGCCTCGGCGCGCCCCGCCTCGTGCTCGTCTGTCCGGCCGGCGAGTTTCACGATCTCGGGGCGCGCATCGTCGCCGAGATCGGCCGCCAGGAAGGCTGGCAGGTCGAGTTCCTCGGTGCGAACCTGCCGCGCGAGGCGGCGATCCACTTCGTCTCGATGCGCCAGCCGGACGCCGTGGGACTCTCGATCGCTCTCGCGGCGCACGTCGTCGGTTGCGCGCCGCTCGTGAAGGAGATCCGGAAGGTCGCCCCCTCCGCCAAGGTGCTCGCGGGAGGGCTCGCGTTCCGTCTCGACCCGGCGCTCGTTCCGCTCGCCGGGGTCGATGCGTGCGTGAGCGACGCCGTCGCGCTGCGCGACTGGCTCCGTGCGAACCGCCCGTCCGCGCGCAGGGCCCCGCGGCTTCCGAAGAAGCTGCTCCGCAAGGGGACGCGCACCTCCAACTGAGCGGACACGCCCGCTCACGCTCATCCGGATTCCGTCGGCAGGCGTATTTGACTCCGTGTGGGTGCGCTCTTGAACATCGCGGTGATCGGCACGGGAATTTCCGGCCTGTCGGCGGCCTGGCTGCTGTCGCGTCGCCACACGGTTCGCGTCTTCGACCGTGAGACCCGAGCGGGCGGGCACGCTCACACGCAGGACGCGCCGGCCGGGCGAGGCACGGTCCCTGTCGACACGGGCTTTCTCGTCTTCAACCGCGAGACGTATCCGAACCTCTGCCGGCTCTTCGAGGCGCTCGGCACGCCCCACCACGAGAGCGACATGTCGTTCTCGGTCCGCTGCGAGGCCTGCGCGCTCGAATGGTGCGGGACGGGCTTCTCGGGTCTTTTCGCGCAGCCTTCGAACCTCGCCTCGCCGTCCTTCCTCGGAATGCTCCGGGACATCGCCCGCTTCAACCGCGAGGCCCCGCGCCTCCTCGACCGCGCGGACGCCGACCGGATCACGCTGGGGGCCTTCTTGCGCGAGGGCCGCTACGGCGACGCGATGAAGCGACACTACCTCGCGCCCATGGCGGCGGCCGTGTGGTCGTCCGGCACGCTCGGCATCGAGGAGTTCCCGGCGGGCCTCCTCGTGCGTTTCTTCCGGAACCACGGCTTCCTCGGCGTCACGACGCAATACCGTTGGAGGACGGTCACGGGCGGCAGCCGCCGGTACGTGGAGGCGCTCACGGCTCCCTTTCGCGACCGGATGCATCTCGCGATGCCGGTGCGGTCCCTCTCCCGCGACGTGGCGGGCGTGACGCTGCGTTTCACGGACGGCGGGACGCAGCGGTTCGACGCCGCCGTCGTCGCCACGCACGCGGACGAGGCCCTCACCCTGCTGGCCGATCCCTCGGACGACGAGACGCGCCTTCTCGGCGCGTGGACGTACTCCGCGAACGACACGGTCCTGCATTCGGACGCGTCGTTCCTGCCCTCGCGGGAGAAGGCGCGGGCATCGTGGAACTACCGTCTCGCCGACTGCCGGGAGCCTGGGCAGCGGGCCACGGTGACGTACGACCTGAACCGGCTCCAGGGCGTGCCGGGCCCCGAAAAGTACCTCGTGACCCTGAACCCCGCGCGCCGCTTGGCCGAAGGCGCGCAGATCGCGAAGATGCTCTACACCCATCCCGTCTACACCACGAAGAGCCTCGCGACGCAGGCGGAGCTTCCGCGCCTCGGCGGTGTACGGCACACGTATTTCGCCGGCGCGTACTTCGGGAACGGCTTCCACGAGGACGGCCTCAATTCCGGGATCGCGGTGGCGGCCGCCCTCGGGGTGGCTTTCCCATGAGCGTCCCGGTCCCTTCCCTCTACACCGGCGTCGTGCGGCACGAACGCTTCACTCCGAAGCCGCACCGTTTCCAGTACCGCGTGTACGAAGCGCTCGTGGACGTGGACGACCTCGACTCTCTCGCGAAGAAGATCCGGTTCTTCTCGCACGGCCGAACGAACCTCACGAGCCTTCACGACGGCGACTACATGGGAAAGAGCGAGGGCTCGATCCGCGAAAAGGCGAACCGCTGGCTCGCGGTGCGCGGCGTGCCTCCTCCGGCGCGGCTCTTCCTGCTGACGCATCTCCGAGTGCTCGGGTACGCGTTCAACCCGGTCAACTATTACTACGCCTTCGACGGGGCCGGGCGCTTTGCCTTCGCGATCGCCGAGATCAACAACACGTTCGGCGAGGGGTACGCCTACCTGCTGAGGCGCCCGGAAGGCGACGACGCCGGGACGATCTCGGCCCGCTTCCCGAAGGCGTTCCACATCTCGCCGTTCATCGGAATGGACACGACGTACACGTTCGTGGTGACGCCTCCCGGGGAAACCCTGCGCGCGCACGTCGACGAGTTCGCGGCGGGCGCCGAAGGCGGCAAGTTCTTCGAGGCGTTCTTCGCGGGGCGGCGCTCGCCGCTGACGGCTCGCTCCCTTCTGGGCGCTCTCGTCCGGCACCCCCTGATGCCCCTCCGCGTCATGGCGTGGATTCACCTGCACGCGTTCTTCCTGCTTCTGAAACGCGTTCCGTCCTTCACGAAGCCCGCGCCGCCCGAGGGCGCCCTTTACGCCGGGGCCGCGCCCCGGTCCCCGTTCGCAAGGAAAAGCCCGGAAGCGAGGAGAAACGCTTGAGCTCGACCCCGTTTGCCGAAGACCGTTCTCTCGCCCCCACGACCGTGGCGCCCTCGGCCGCCGACCGCCTCGCCGTCCGCCTCGTCCTGCGACAGCTGGCGGAGTTGAAGGGCGGCGCCCTCCGCTTCGTCTTCCCGGACGGCACCGTCCAGCGCTTCGGGGACCCCGACGCGGGCCCCTCGGCGCGCGTCGAGGCCGTTCGCTGGCGCGCGTTCCGGCGGCTCGCCATGGGCGGCGACCTGGCGGCGGCCGAGGCCTTCATGGACGGCGACTGGAAGACCGACGACCTCGTTGCCGTCGTCCGGCTCTTCATCGCGAACGCCGACCGCTTCGACCGCGACACGCCTCTCGCGCGCCTCCGGAACTGGGGCCATCGCCTGCTTCACGCCGCGCGGCACAACTCGCCCGCGGGCGCGCGCCGGAACATCGAGGCGCACTACGACCTCGGGAACGCGTTCTACCGGCTCTTTCTGGACGAGACGATGACCTATTCGTGCGCGCTCTTCTCACGGGACGACGAGCCGCTCGAGGACGCGCAGCGCAACAAGTGGAAGAGGGTCGCCGACCTCGCGGGTCTCGGCCCGGGCGTCAACGTGCTCGAGATCGGCTGCGGGTGGGGCGGCTTCGCGGTCTGGGCCGCCCGCACTTACGGGTGCCGCGTCACCGGCCTCACGCTCTCGACGGAGCAGCGGACCTGGGCGAAGGAGCACGCGCGAGAAGCAGGCGTCTCCGACCTCGTGGACATCCGCCTCGTGGACTACCGGACGCTCCCGGCGGAGGGAAAGCGGTTCGACCGCATCGTGTCGATCGAGATGCTCGAGGCGGTGGGGTTCGAGTACCTCGGGCGCTTCTTCGAGACCTGTGACGCGCTTCTCGCGCCGGACGGCCTCGCCGTCTTCCAGACGATCACCGTGCCGGACCATCGGCACGACCGGCTGCTCGCCCGGCCCGATTTCATCAAGAAGCACGTCTTCCCGGGCAGCCACGTGCCCTCGCTCACGGCCATCACCTCGGCCCTCTCGCGCCACACGACTCTCTTCATCGACCGGCTCGAGGAGATCGGGCCTCACTACGCCGAGACGCTGCGCCGCTGGCGCACGCGCTTCCTCGAACGCCGCGCCGAGGCCGCGGCCCTCGGCTTCGACGAACGGTTCCTCCGGATGTGGGAGTACTACCTGGCCTACTGCGAGGGCGGATTCGTCGAGCGCTACGTGAACGACGTCCATCTCGTCCTGACCCGTTCCGGCAACCGCTCGCTCGGGCCGATTCCGGCCTACCGGGGAGCGTCGTGAACGGACCCGAGGCGCTTCGCCTCGCGCTCCTGGCCGCGGCCGTCGCGCTCACGATGATGGCGGCGCTCTGGGCGTGGCACCTCCGGTTGAAGAACGCGGGGATCGTGGATGCGGGGTGGTCCCTCGGCATCGGCCTCGTCGCGCTCCTCTACGCGCTTCTCGGCTCCGGCTGGCCGCCGCGCCGCGCGGCCGTGGCCGCGATCGCGCTCATCTGGTCGGTGCGCCTCACCGCTCACCTCGCGCGCCGCCTGCATGGCGAGCCCGAGGAGGGCCGGTATCGGGCGCTCCGCGCCGAGTGGTCCGGAAAGGGAGTGAACGTCTCCCGGAGATTCCTGTTCTTCTTCCTCTTTCAGGGGCTGCTGGACGTCTTCCTGTCGCTGCCGATGCTTCTCGCCGTCCTGAACCCCGAGCCGCGCTTCTCGGGCTGGGAGATCGCGGGAGCCGCGCTCTGGCTCGTCTCGATCGCGGGAGAGAGCCTTGCCGACGCTCAGCTGACCGCCTTCAAAGGGAATCCGGCCAATCGCGGAAAGACCTGCGACACCGGGCTCTGGCGGTATTCGCGCCACCCGAACTACTTCTTCGAATGGCTCGTCTGGGTCGCGTGGCTCGTCTTCGCGCTCGGATCGCCGTGGGGCGCCGTCGCCGCGCTCGGACCGGCGCTCATGCTGTTCTTCCTGCTCCGCGTGACCGGCATCCCGGCCACGGAAGCGCAGGCGCTGCGGTCGCGCGGCGAGGACTACCGCCGGTACCAGCGCACGACGAGCGCGTTCGTGCCGTGGTTCCCGAAGACATGAACGCCGACCGCCTCGTCTCCTCCGGTCTCGTTCCGGACGTCGTCCTCCGGGCCGCGATCCGCCGGCTCTGCGCCCGGCGCCTCGTGGAAGAGCACGCCGGTGACGCCGAAGAGGTCCAGCGGCGGCACGCGGCCTTCGTCGCCGCGATGCGGCAGAGCCCGATCGCGCTCGAGGCCCGCGCCGCGAACGACCAGCACTACGAGGTGCCGCCCGCCTTCTTCAAGCTCGCCCTCGGGAAGCGCCTCAAGTACTCGAGCGCGCTGTTTCCTCCCGGCGTCACGTCCCTGGACGCCGCCGAGGAGGCCATGCTCGACCTCACCTGCCGGCGCGCGCGGCTCGAGGACGGACAGGACGTGCTCGAGCTGGGCTGCGGATGGGGCTCCCTTTCGCTCTTCATGGCCGAGCGGTTTCCGAACTCCCGGATCACGGGGGCCTCGAACTCCCGCGACCAGCGCGCCCACATCGAGGAGGAGGCCCGCCGCCGCGGCCTCGCGAATCTCCGGATCGTGACGGCCGACATGAACGACTTCGCGCCGGGGGCCACGTTCGACCGGGTGGTGTCGGTCGAGATGTTCGAGCACATGCGCAACTGGGAAGCGCTCTTCGCCCGCGTCGCGGCGTGGATGCGGCCCGAGGCGCGATTCTTCCTGCACGTCTTCTCGCACAGCGACGCGGCCTACCCGTTCGTCGCGGACGGCGAGGCCGACTGGATGGCCCGCAACTTTTTCACGGGCGGCCTCATGCCCTCCGACCGCCTCGCCTTCTGCTTCGCGGACGATCTCACCGTCGAGGAGCACTGGCGCGTCTCGGGCACGCACTACGCCCGGACGGCCGAAGCGTGGCTCGAGAACCTGGACGCGCGGCGTGCGGAAGCACGTGCCGTGTTCGCGGCGCAGGGCGAAACCGCGAGGGCGCGCGTCGAGGCCTGGCGCGTCTTCTTCATGGCCTGCGCCGAGCTGTTCGCGTTCCGCGGAGGGAACGAATGGATGGTGTCCCACTACCTCCTGAAGCGGCAAAAGCCCGGATGACGTCCCACCCACCGTAAGATCTCACCCGGTGCAGGACTCCGCCGCCGACCTCGATCTCCTCGCGCGGATCAAGCAGGGGGACTCGGCCGCCCTCGACGCGCTCTACGCGCGGTACTCCTCGCCCGTCCATTCCTTCGTCTGGAAGATCCTCCGGAGCGCCGAGGACACCGAGGACGTCGTCCTCGACGTCTTTTGGCAGATCTGGAGGCAGGCCGCCCAGTACGACGAGTCGCGGGGAGCCCCGCCGGCGTGGATTTTCGCGGTCGCGCGCTCGCGCGCCATCGACCGCCGGCGCCAGCGCCACCGCCGCGAGGATCGCACGATCTCGTTCGACGATCCCCTCACGAACCTCGATCCCCTCGACGAGCAGGCCCCGCCCGACCAGGTGGCGTCTCACCGCCAGTCGCGCGACCTCATGCGCGAGGCCGTCGCGACGCTTCCTCCCGCGCAGCGGGAAGCGGTCGAGCTCGCGTTTTTCCAGGGCCTGACCCACGTCGAGATCGCCGCCCGGCTGAAGAAGCCGCTGGGCACGATCAAGACGCGGATCCGCCAGGGCCTGATCCGCTTGAGGAAGACGCTCGACTGAAGGGCCCCGCTTCCGGCGGAGCGCCTACCCCTCGAGGGAGAGGAGCGCCGCGAGGAGCTCGCCGCCGTCCGGGTAGCGTTCGGGCCGGTGCCGGGCGAGCGTCTTCATGAGAATCCGGATCTCTTCCTCGTTCAGGAACGGCGCGTACGGCCGCGGGTCGTCGGGGTCGCGCTCGAGGCGCGCCACGAGGACGTCTTCGCCGACATAGGGCCAGCGGCCTGTCGCGAGCGTGTAGAAAGCCGCGCCGAGCGAGTAGACGTCGGACGCCGGGCTCGGCATCTCGCCGCGCAGGACCTCGGGCGGGAAGAACGCGGGGCTCCCGATGAGCTTCGACGTGCCGCCCGCGTCCGCCTGCGGAAGCGCGAGGCCGAAGTCGAGGATGCGCAGGGTCCCGTGCTCGTCGAGGATGAGGTTTGCCGGCTTGAGGTCGCGGTGAAGGATCCCCTTCGCATGGGCGGCCGCGACCCCGCGCGTCGCCTGTGTGAACCAGTTTCGCCAGTGCTTCCTCACGCGCTCGGGGTCTTTCTTGATGAGCTTCTGGAGGTTCGGGCCCTCGAGGTACTCCATCGCCAGGTAGAGCGAGCCGAAGCCGTCGCCGTAGTCATACAGGGCGACGATGTTCGGGTGCTTGAGGGCCGCGATCGCCTTGGCCTCGCGCTTGAAGTAGCGCATCGCCGTCTCGTCGCCGCGAAGCTGCCACGGCAGGATCTTCACGGCGACGAAACGGTCGAGCTTGCGGTCGAGCGCCTTGTGGACGACGCCCATGCCGCCCCGGCCGAGCTCCGCGAGAATCTCGTAGCGTTCCTCCGGCGTTTCGGGAAGTCCCGACCCCGTCCGGAGCGCGGGCGGAGGCGCGGACGGCGGCGGCAGCGGAGCCTGCCCCGACGCAGGCACGGGCCCGGGGATGGCCAGCCGCGGCGGCTGGACCTTCTGCGTGACCGGGGAGCGCGTGACGGCTGCGTACGGCCCGGACTTGTGCACCGCGGGCGTGCGGATCAACGCGGATGGCATCGAGGAGTCGATGTCGACCTCCCCGAAGGGGAGCTGCGGCGCCACGCTCGACCCGTCGAGGACGGACGGGTCCAAGGCGGCGATGCGGCCCAGCTCGATCCCCTCGCTGGAGTCGCCGGCGGCGCGCAACGCCCCGAGGAGCGTCATGTGGAGCGGCAGGTTGTCGGCCTGGACCGGCCCGCGCGGCAGGAACTCGCGCAGAACGTGGATGGCGTCCTTCGGCTCGTTCACCGCGAGGTGCGCGCGCGCGAGGTCGTGGAAGAGCTCCGCGAGCCCTTCGTCGTTGCGCGGCACGCTCGTGAGGTACTCCCAGGCCTTCTCGCGGTGCCCGCCGAGGAGCGCGCAGCGCGCGGCCTCGAGGCTCCGGCCCGTCCGGTGGAAGAGCTGGGCGGCCTCGTCGTACTGCCGGCCCGCCTGCAGCGCGGCCGCCGCCGCCGGCAGGCGTCCCGCCGCGCGGAACAGCGCGGCGGCCTTGTCGTACTGCTTGAGCTCCACGTAGATCGTCGCCGCCTTCTCGTGCTGGTTCGTCGCCTCGTACGCTTCGGCCGCCGCCTCGCTCGCCCCGCCCTTCTGGTAGAGCGCGGCCGCGCGTTCCGGGCGGCCCGCGTCTTTCCACGCGTCTCCCGCCTTCACGAGGTCCCCGGCGCGCTCGTAGAAGCCGGCGGCTCTGAGCGGCTGGCCCGCGCGCCGCCACGCGTCCGCGGCGGACACGAGATCGCCGCGCGCCTCGGCCTCGCGCGCGAGGAGCTCCTGCGCCGACTTCTCGTCACCCGCACGCGCGGCGGCGAGGGCGGCCTTCGTCAGCGCGCCGCTCTTCTCGAAACTCTGGACGGCCTCCGTCGAGCGGCCGCTTTCGATGAACAACTCTCCGGCGAGCAAGTACTCCTGCGCGGCGCGGAACGCCTCGCCCGCCTCGCCGGGCCGCCCGGCCACCCGGTACGCCTCGCCCGCGCGCTTCCAGAGCGCCGAACGCACCGGACCGCTCGTCGTCGCCTCGGCGAGCTTGCGGCACGCGTCCGCGAGGGTTCCGTTGTCTCCGAGGGCCTCCGCGATCTCCGCAAGCCGGTCCCATCGGCCACCCGTGCGCGCGAGCTGAAGCGCCTTGAGTCCCGTCTCCTCCGCGGCCGCCGAATTGCCCGCCGCCAACCAGGCGCGCGACGCCTCCCACGACCACGCATCGCCCGCGTCCTGGAAAAGGCGGGCCGCCTCGGCCGGGTCGCCATCCCGTAGCTCGAGCGCCGCCAGGCGCGCCCACGAGCGGCCCTTCTTGAACATCCGGCGCGCGCGGCGCACGTCGCCGGCCTTCAAGTACGCGTCGCCCGCGCGGATCCAGTCCTTCACCGACGCGTATCCGCGCGCGAGCTGGGCGTCGGGCAGAGGCGGTTTCCCGAGGCGGATGGCGAAGAGGCAGAAGAGGAGGCCGGCGAGGTCGATCGCGAACCGCAGCGTCGCGGCGCGGGAGAGCAGGCGCGAGAAGGACGACGCGGCGATGTCCTGCGAGGCAGTCTGGAGCGCCGGGATCCCGAGAAGCTCCGCGCCGAGGGCGAGGATCTGGTCGAGGTGGGCGGCCGCGATGCAGCCGAGACCCAGGACGAGGAGGAGGGCCGAGGAGCGCAGCCAGTCCCCGATTGCGACGCCCCGCAGGTTCAACGCGTTCACGACGAGCCGCGCGAAGAGGAAAACGACGAGGAGTGAGCCGATCTGCGGCGCCCAGTAGAACCGGTTCTCGACCAGCGACCGCGCCAGATCGTGGGTCGCCGTGTTGGCGCGCGCCCAATCCACCGCGCGGACCAGCCCGAGCTGCGCGGCGAGCGCGAGAATCAGAGGCGGGAGGTCGTCCTTCCAGGTTCTGCCGGCCACAGGTATCGTGATTATGAGCGATCCGGGGTCCGGGCGCGGTAGAGTCCGCCCCCGATGCCGGGTCGCCCGATCGTCCTCGCTTGCGCCCTCGCCGCGCTCCTCGCCGCCGCCCCCGCATCCGCCCAGTCGAACTCGGATCCGGACGCGCAGTGGGGCGCCCACGTCGGCGTCGTGACGGGCCCGGACGCCGACGGCGCGCACCCCTCCTTCGGCCTGCACTGGCGCCCGCGCCTGACGGGCGCCCTCGGCCTCGAGGTCTCCGCCGGCTACGAGCGCCTGTCCTGGTCGGGCGCGAGCGGGACCGTGGACGCGGACCACGTGCCCGTCGAAGGCTCTCTCCTCTACTTCTTCTTCTCCTCCCGCCGCGTGCAGCCGTACCTGCTCGCCGGGATCGGCTATCACTGGGTGAACGCGTACGGCGGGAATCCCCCGGCCGGGACGACGTACCAGTCCCAGAACCTCTTCGCGCTGCAGGGCGGCGTCGGCGTCGACGTGCGCGCGGGCGAGAGGATCTCGTTCTGGGCCGACGGCCGCTGGACGATCCTCGACGTCGCGGCGGTCAAGGACCTGGGCCTGAGATCCGACACGCTCCGCATCACCGCGGGAGTGAACGTCGCCTTCTAGACCGAGCCCTCGGGCAGTCCGGTCACGAGCCGGCCGAAGGCCTCCGGATCGACGTTTCCGCCAGAGAGCACGACGCCGACGCGCTTGCCCGCCGCGTCCGGAACCCTCCCGGCCAGTAGCGCCGCGAACCCGGCCGCCCCGCCGGGCTCGACGACGAGCTTCATGCGCGTGAAAAGGACGGACATTGCGATCCGCAGTTCGAGGTCGGAAACGGTCAGGATCCCCTTCGCGAGCGCCGAGACGATCGCGAACGTGTGGACGCCGGCGCGCGTCGTCTGGAGGCAGTCGGCGATCGTCGCGGGGACCGGAATCTCGACGGGACGTCCCGCCGCGAGAGACCGCTTGAAATCGTCGCCGGCCTCGGGCTCGACGCCCCAGACGCCGATCCCCGGACGGAGCGCGGTCGCGGCGACCGCAACGCCCGAGAGGAGTCCGCCGCCGCCGCACGGGGCGAGGAGGACGTCGAGGTCCGGCGCGTCCTCGAGGAGTTCGAGAGCCGCCGTGCCCTGGCCCGCGATCACGGCCGGGTCGTCGAAGGGCGGAACGAGGATGCGCCCCTCGCGCTCGACGATGTCCTTCGCGATCGTTTCGCGGCTCTCTCTCTCGCGGTCGTACACCTTCACGGCCGCGCCGTAGCCGCGCGTCGCGGCGAGCTTGAGGGCGGGCGCGTCGTGCGGCATGACGATCGTCGCGGAGATGCCGAGCGTCCGCGCGGCCAGGGCGACCGCTTGCGCATGGTTGCCCGACGAGAAGGCGACGACGCCGCGGCGCCGCTCCTCGGGCGTAAGAAGCGTCAAGCGCGAGAACGCGCCGCGCGCCTTGAAGGCGCCGACCTTCTGAAACGTCTCGCACTTGAAGAAGAGGCGCGCGCCGACGCGCGCGTCGAGGCTCGAAGAGGTCAGGACGGGCGTGCGGTGGACGTGCGGCGCGATCCGCAGGCGGGCGGCCTCGACGTCCGCGAGGGTGACGGGAAGCGTCATGCCTTCTTCAGCCTTTCGCGCGGCGCGTTTGCGACGCCGCAGAGCCGGTCCGCCTCGTCCGTCACCGCGTCGATCGCGGCGGCTGCCCGAGAGAGGAAAGCCTCCTCGGTCTCGTCGCTTCCCCGCTCGAGCGGCGGTCCGAAGACGACGACGCACCGCGAGAACGGGAGCGGCATGAGGAAACGGTCCCACGAGTTCAGGAAGCGCGGATTCGACGACGAGGAGGACGACGGCAGGACGAGGCCGTTCCCCTGCTCGGCGAGGGCGAGGATTCCGCGCTTGCACTTGCGGGCGGGCCCGCGCGGGCCGTCCGGCGTCAGCGCGCCGCCGGGAGAGGATTTGAGAGCCTCGAGGAACTCCGCGGAACCGACGTCGCCTCCCCGCGAGGAAGAGCCGCGGGCGGCCACGAAGCCCCAGTACTTGAGGAACGTCGCGATGATCTCCCCGTCCTCGCTCTGCGAGGCCATCGTGACGTACCCCTCGCCACGGTGCGCGAGGATCCCGCCGACCATCCGCTGGTGCCAGATCGCGTGCAGCGGCTTCTTCCCCTTCGCCCGGATCGCCTGCCGGTTCTCCTCGCCGACGATCGTGATCCTGAGCGTCGCCTTCCAGAGCGAGATCGCGAGAAAGACGAGGACGCCGAGAAATCGCTGCACCACGGGAGGGATTATCCTTCCGCCCGCATGCGGCTCGTTGTCGATGGCCTGACGCGCTCCTATGGCGCCCGGAGGATCTTCGGACCGCTGTCGTTCGAGGTCCCGGAGGGAAGCGTCCTCGGCGTCGCGGGTTCGAACGGGAGCGGAAAAACGACGCTCCTCAAGACCCTCGCGGGCTTGATCCGTCCGAGCGCCGGAAGCACGAAGATTTTCTTTGAAGGTGAAGAGGGAGCGGGCTTCGGCCCCCGTGACGTTCCGTGGTGCATCGGGTGGGTGGCGCCCGATCTTGCGCTGTACGGGGAGCTGACGGCCGAGGAGAACCTGGATTTCTTCGAAAGGGTCAGAGGCCGGACGTCGTCCCGCGCGAAGGACCTCCTCGCGGGGGTCGGGCTTTCCGAATCTTCACACTCGAAGAAATCTCTTTCTTCTCTCTCTACGGGCCAGCGCCAGCGCGTCAAGCTCGCGTACGCGACGCTCCACGACCCCGCCGTCCTTTTCCTCGATGAGCCTTCCTCGAATCTCGACGCGGACGGCGTCGAAGTCGTCGCCCGAGTCGTCGCCGCCCAGCGCGCCCGGGGAATCGCGATCATCGCCTCGAACGATCCGCGGGACCTCGCGCTGGCCGACGAGACCGTGTCGTTATGAGCGCGCGCCGGCCCGCACCCCTCCTCGAGGCCGCTCTCGCCATCCTCCGCAAGGACCTCCTCGCGGAATGGCGCACGCGCGTTGCCGTGAACGCGCTCTTCCTCTTCGCGTTCGCGGTCCTCGTCCTCGTCGGTTACGCCGTCGGCCCGACGCGCCTCGCGCCCGAGGACCGGCCCACGGTGAACGCGGTGCTCCTGTGGATCGTCATCTTCTTCTCGGCGATGACGGGCCTCGCGCGCGTCTTCGTGAAGGAAGAGGAAGGCGGCACGGCCGCGGCCCTGCGGCTCGCGGCGCCCCCGGCCGCCGTCCTCCTCGGCAAGTACCTCGTGAACATCGTGCTCCTCTTCGCAGTGACGGCGTTCATCGTGCCGCTGTTTCTCGTCCTGACCTCGTTCGAGATCGCGTGCCCGCCTCTCTTCGTCGTCGTACTCGTCCTCGGGTGCCTCGGTCTCGCGGGCGCCTCCACGTTCACGGCGGCGCTCGTCTCGAAGGCGGCGGCCAAGGGAGCGCTCTTCGCGGTCCTCTCCATTCCGCTCCTCCTCCCGCCGCTCATCGCCGCCGTCTCGGGCACGCAGGTCGCGGCGCGGGAGGCGGACTTCTCGGCAGGCCTCGACTTCGTGCGGGTCCTCGTGGCGTACGACGGGGTCGTCACGACGGCGGCCTTCGCGCTCTTCGACGCCGTCTGGCGCGAGTAGTCCAGCGCTGAGACGCTTTCTCAACGTTAGGCGGATTCACTCTCAACAAAACCCGACAGGTTCGGGGCAGGTCGTCGTTTTCCGGGTCGGCCATGTCCACGGAACGACCTCATTTGCCGGACAAAATGGCATTAACCCCAACGGGTAGAAGGGATTGGCCTACGAAGGTGATCAGGGTGACGACCCGCCGGACGCTTCTCGCCCTCGGACTGGCTGCCCTTTGGGCCGCGTCCGAGGCTCGTGGAGCACAGGGACTCGGCAGCCTCGTCTCGCCCGGAAAGCTCTCGAGGCCGCACGCGAAGCTCGAGGGCCTCGACAAATGCCAGAGCTGCCACGAGCCGGGCCGTCAGGTCACCGCCGCCCGATGTCTCGAATGCCACAAACCCGTCGCCGAGCGCATCAAGGCGAAGAAGGGTGTGCACCGGGAAGCCGCGGGCAAGGACTGCGCGGGCTGCCACGTCGAACACGCCGGGGTCGACGGAGACCTGCGCCACTTCGAGCCGAAGGGCTTCAACCACAAGGTCGAGGCCGGATTCGCCCTCGACGGCCTGCACGCTCCGCTGGAATGCAGGGCCTGCCACAAGGCCCGCACGTTTCTCGGGCTCTCCGAGACGTGCGGCTCCTGCCACAAGGACGTCCACAACGGAACCCTCGGCGCCATCTGCCAGACGTGCCACCTCACGAACGTGGCCTTCAAGGACACGAAAAAGGGCTTCGACCACTCGAGGACGAAGTACCCGCTGACCGGGGCGCACGCCAAGGCTCTTTGCGAGGCCTGCCACACGACGAAGGGCCGATACAGGATCGAGCGCTTCGGCGCCTGCGAGGACTGCCACAAGAACCCTCACGTCCCTTCGCTCGGGACGTGCACGACGTGCCACGTCACGGCGAGCTTCAAGACGCTCGCAGAGGGCCAGAAATTCGACCACGCGAAGACCGGATACCCGCTCAAGGGCCGGCACGCTGCCGTCGCCTGCAGGACGTGCCACGTAAAGCCCACGACGCTCGTCAAGCTCAAGTTCACGCGCTGCGCCGACTGCCACCAGGACGTCCACAGGGGCCTCTTCCCCGGCGAGGACTGCGCGGCGTGCCACACCGAGGCCGGTTTCAAGCCCGCGAAGTTCGACCACGCCGCGCGCACGAAGTTCCCGCTCGACGGCAAACACGCGACCGCCACGTGCGTGGCCTGCCACAAGCCGGCGGGCGTGCAGGCCCGCGTCAACATGCCGGTCTCCCGGCGGACCGTCGATTTCCGCGGCGCGAAGGCCGCGTGCGCCTCCTGTCACGCCGACTTCCACAAGGGAAAGCTCGGCGCGACGTGCCAGACCTGCCACGGGACGACGACCTTCAAGATCTCCGCCTTCCAGCACCCGCGCCAGTCCGAGTTCTTCCAGGGCGCCCATTTCGGCGTCGCGTGCGAAAAGTGCCACCTCGCCGAGCCAGCGGCTTCCGGCGCGGCCGCGAAGGGCCTCGCGGCGCCCGCGGTGGCGCGCCAGTACAAGGGTGTTTCGTTCGCGTGCGCGGCCTGCCACAAGGACCCGCACCTCGGCCAGGTCGGCCCGGACTGTGCGAAGTGCCACGGGCTCTCCGGGAAGGGCTTCAAGCCGGACCTCTTCGTCCACTCGAGCGCGAAATTCCAGCTCGCGGGCAAACACGAGGCTGTGCCGTGCGCGAAGTGCCACGCGAAGGAGACAGGGAAGTTCCCCTCCGGCAGCGGCACGGCCGTCCGCCTGACCGGAATCCCCGCCGAGTGCAAGACCTGCCACAAGGACCCCCACCTCGGCCAGCTTTCGCCGAGGTGCGAGACGTGTCACAGCGCCTCCTCTTTCAAGATCGCGGCGTTCAAGCACCCGAAGAAAAAGGAGACCGCGGAGTTCTTCGTCGCCAAACACGCGACGATCGCGTGCGCCGAATGCCACAAGAAGGAGACCGCGGACTACCCGGCCGGGCGCGGGACCGCCGTTCGGTACGCGGTCCCGGTCGCGTGCGCCCACTGCCACGAGGACGTGCATCACGGCGCCCTCGGGCGCGACTGCGCCTCCTGCCACAACGCCGTCATCTGGCGGACCGCGTCACGCGCCTTCCACAAGACTGCCGCCTTCACGCTCGAGGGCAAGCACCTCGCGGTCCCCTGCGCCTCGTGCCATCTGAAGGGGGTTCTGAAGGGCACCCCAACGGGCTGTTACGACTGCCACTGGATCCGCAAGCAGGACGACCGCTTCAAGACCGCACTCGGCGGCGACTGCCAGAACTGCCACCGGCCCATCACATGGAGCGCCGTCACGTGGAGCCACGCGGCGGCGACGGGCTTCACCCTCGAGACGCCCCACCGGACGCTCGACTGCGAGTCCTGCCACAAGGCGCAGGTCTTCAAGGGGACGTCGCGCGACTGCTATTCCTGTCACCGCACGGACTACGAGCGCGCCCAGAACCCCGGCCACGTCGTGGGCGGGTTCCCGACGGACTGCACCGGCTGCCACAAGGCCTCGTCGCCGACGTGGCAGGGCGCGAGCTTCACCCACGCGACGTTCCCGCTGGCGGGCGTCCACGTGACGCAGCCCTGTGCGGCGTGCCACAAGAACAACGTCTTCAAGGGCACGCCCCGTGACTGCTTCTCGTGCCACCGGACGGACTACCAGAACTCGAAGAACCCGCCGCACGCCGCCGCGGCGTTCCCCACGGCATGCGATTCGTGCCACAAGTTCTCGGCTCCTAACTGGAAAGACGCCGGGTTCAACCACAACGTGACGACGACGTTCGTCCTCGCCGGCGTCCACGTGACGCAGCCGTGTACGGCCTGCCACGTCAACAACGTGTTCAAGGGCACGCCGCGCGACTGCTACTCCTGCCACAAGGCCGACTACCAGAACTCCAAGAACCCCGCGCACCCCGCGGCCGGGTTCGCGACGACCTGCGACACCTGCCACAAGTACACGGACCCGGCCTGGAGGCCCGCGAGCTTCAACCACAACACGGCCACGACGTTCGCCCTCGCGGGCGTCCACGCGACCCAGACCTGCGCGACCTGCCACGTCAACAACGTGTTCAAGGGCACGCCGCGCGACTG
>JBDTTJ010000022.1:0-20139 GCA_039930645.1 Acidobacteriota bacterium | reverse complement strand
GCCGCGACACGGTTCCCGCCCGGGGCGCCCTCACGGCGTGCTCCATCTTCATGGCTTCGAGAATCACGAGGACGTCGCCCTTCTCCACTTTCTGGCCGTCCGCCACGCGCACGGAAGAGACGCGGCCCGGCATGGGCGCCGTGAGCGCGTGCTCCTCCTCGGACGGGCGCGCGGCGCGGGCGCCCGCCTTCGCGATGCGCCACGTCTCGCCGAAGGCGAAGACCCATGCGACGTCGCCGTCCCTGGCCGCAAACGCGCCGCGCGGCATCTCGCCCGGCCGCACGTCGCGCGCCTCGCCCGTCGCGCTCTCGCGGAGCTTCACGCGCCGCCTCCGGCCCGGAACCGGCCGTCGAAGGGATCGGGAAATGCCGGCGCCGACGCGCCCGAGAGAGCCGCCGCCGCCGCCGCGAACGCCTCGTCGGGAGGAGGCGGAGCCCCGGGCACGGCGAGAGCTTCCAGAAGGCCGGTGTGGATCGCGCCCGCGGCCACCTCGGGCGTCCCGAGCAGCCTGCGAAGCCACGCGACGTTCGTCACGACGCCGAGGATCACCGTCTCGCCGAGGGCGGCCGAGAGCCGGCGGCGTGCCTCGCCGCGAGTCGCGCCCGAGGCGACGATCTTCGCGAGGAGCGGGTCGTAGTGGACGCCGACGTCCTGACCTTCGGCGAGCCCGGACTCGACGCGCACGCCCGGTCCGGAAGGCTCGCGGTAGAGAAGGACGCGTCCGGTCTGCGGCAGAAAGCCCCCCTCCGGATCCTCCGCGTAGACGCGCGCCTCCATCGCGTGGCGCGTCGGGGCGGCCGGCAGGAGCGGCAGCTTCTCCCCCGCCGCCACGGCGAGCTGGAGCAGGACGAGGTCCACGCCGAACGCTTCCTCGGTGACGGGATGCTCGACCTGCAGGCGCGTGTTCATCTCGAGGAAGTAAAACTCGCCGGACGGCGCGAGGAGGAACTCGACCGTGCCCGCGTTCACGTATCCGACGGCTCTCGCGGCGTCGACCGCGGCCGAGGTGAGGCGCGCGCGCAGCTCCGGCGTCACGGCCGGCGACGGGCACTCCTCGACGACCTTCTGGTGCCGGCGCTGCAGCGAGCACTCGCGCTCGCCGATCGCGACGACGGTTCCGGACCAATCGCCGAAGATCTGCACCTCGATGTGCCGCGGCTTTTCGAGGTACTTCTCGACGTAAACCGTCGAGTCTCCGAAGGCGGCCGCCGCTTCGCGGCGACAGGAAGAAATGGCTTCCGAAAGCTCCCCCGCCTCGCGGACGATCCGCATTCCCTTGCCTCCGCCGCCCGCGGAGGCTTTGACGACGACGGGGAAACCGAGAGAGAGAACGGAAGAGAGATTTTCTTCGAAGGCGCCCGAGGTTGCGGGCTGCCGCGGCGCGACTCGATTCGCCGATGCGCTCCCCGTCGCCTCTTCACCATTCGAAGAAATCTTCTCTTTCTCTTCCTTTTCGTCTTCTCCCGCGATCAGCGCACCCGGCACCACCGGCACACCCGCCGCCTTCATCCTCTCCCTCGAAGAAATCTTGCTCCCCATCGCCTCCATCGCTTCCGGCGGGGGGCCGATCCACACGAGCCCGGCCGCCTCGACGGCGCGCGCGAAGCCCGCGTTCTCGGAGAGAAAGCCGTAGCCGGGGTGAACGGCGTCACAGCCCTTCTCCTTCGCGGCGGCGACGAGCTTCGAGATCGAGAGGTAGCTTTCCCTGGCGGGCGCCGGCCCGATTTCGACCGCGTCGTCCGCGAGCGCGACGTGGCGGGCGCCGCGGTCCGCCTCGGAGTACACCGCGACGGATGCGAGGCCCGCCGCGCGGACGCCGCGGATCACGCGCACGGCGATCTCGCCGCGGTTCGCGACGAGGACGCGTCGGAAGGGCTTCGCCCGCGTCACGATCCCTTCGTCGTCCAGTCAGGGGGGCGCTTCTCGAGGAAGGACTTCAGGCCCTCCATCCCCTCCTGCGAGCCGCGCCGCTCGGCCATCCGCTGGATGGCCCATGCCGAAGCTTCCCGCGCGGGCAGCGTGGAGACCGTGCGGACGAGGCGCTTGGCCTCGACCACCGCGGCCGGCCCGCCGAGGAGGATCGATTCGATCACCGCCTTCGCGGCGCCCGCCAGGTCCTTCTCCGCGACGACGTGGTGGACGAGGCCGACGCGCCGCGCCTCCTCGGCTCCGACCCGCTCGCCCGTCAGGAACCACGAGCGCGCGTGCGACTCGCCGATCTTCCGGACGAGGTACGGGGAGATGACGGCCGGGATGATTCCGAGGCGCACCTCGGTCGTCCCGAAGACGGCGCCTTCGGCGGCGACGACGACGTCGCACGCGGCGGCGAGGCCGGTGCCGCCGCCCAGCGCGGCGCCCTGGACACGCGCGACCACGGGCTTGTCGAGCTCGTCGAGCGCCTTGAAGAGCTGCGCGAGCTCGGCCGAGTCGCGCCGGTTCTCCTCCATTGTGAAATTCGCGACGCGCTTCATCCAGTCGAGGTCCGCGCCAGCGCAGAACGCCGTTCCCGCGCCCGAGAGCTCGACGACGCGCACGGAGTCGTCGGAGGCGAGGTCGCGGAGCGCGCGCTGCAGGAGCGTCACGGTCTCGCCGTCCCAGGCGTTGCGAACCTCGGGCCGGTTCAGGACGAGACGCGCCACGCGCGCGTCGGCGGACTTCTCGAGGAGGACCTTCGGGGCGCTCATTTGCCCACCTGGATCGTTCCGGGGAGATCGAGCGGAACAGTCATGGCCTGGTCCTTTCCGACTTTCACGGAGATCGTCGCGACGAGCCGGCCCTCGACGCGCCCGCCCGACGCCATGGCGCCCGCGAGCGCGGCAGCGAGGTCCGTGTTGGCGGCCGAGACGGGCAGGTCGATCGAGTTTTCGCGGCCCGGGTGGAGCCGCAAGCCGTGACGCTCGCCGGACGCGACCTTTCGGTCGCCCACGCGGATCTCGTACACGAAATCCCTGACGTCCAGCGGGAAGGAGAGAGGGTTGTAGATCACAACGGTCGCCTCTCCCTGCGTCTCGGTGAGCGAGAACCCGGCCAGGCGCGCGCCGCCGAACCGGGCGAAGTCCCGTCCCACTGGGCCGCTCGCGCGGATCTGGCTCGTCCCGACCCTCAGGACCCCGACGGCGCAGACGGGCATGGGAGGGGCAGAAGAGGAAGACCGGAGGTTTCCTTCGAGGGTGAAATCCAGCGCGGCCGCCTGGAGGCGCGAGACGAGCTCTGCCGGCATCTTGGCAAGCTCGAGATCCGCGAGGAGAACGACTTCGTGGCGTCCCTCGGCATGCTGGACGAGGGCGGTCACTTTCGGCCCCACCGGGAGGACCGTGTTCGCGAGCTCGATCTTTCCCTCGAAGGAAATCTTGGATCCCGGTGGCGAATCCGGGAGGACGGCTCGAAGAAACGCCGTCACGCGGGTCCGGGTCAGCGACGTGACCTCCAGGGCCTCGATCGACCCGCACGTCAGACGCCTCTGCGCGTGAGCGGGACCGGCCAGAACGAATACGGCGGCGGCGATCGCGAATCGTTTCTTCATGCCTACATTCTGAAGACGCCGAACCGCGTCTCCCCTCCCGGCGCGCGCGACGCCGTCGCGAGCGCGAGCGCGAGCGTGCGGCGCGTGTCGAGCGGGTCGAGGATCCCGTCGTCCCACAGGCGCGCGGTCGCGTAGTACGGATTTCCCTCGGCCTCGTACTTCTCGAGCGTCGGCCGGCGGAACTCCGCGCGCTCGGCGTCGGTCATGCGCGACGCGCCTTCGCGCACGCGCTGCTCGTCCTTCACGGTCGCGAGAACGTCGGCGGCCTGCTCGCCGCCCATCACGGAGATCCGCGCGTTCGGCCACGTGAACAGGAACCGGGGCTGGTACGCCCGCCCGCACATCCCGTAGTTCCCGGCGCCGAAGGAGCCGCCGATCACGAGCGTGATCTTGGGAACGGACGCGTTCGCAACGGCGTGGACCATCTTGGCGCCGTCCTTGGCGATCCCGCCGTGCTCGGCCGCCCTGCCCACCATGAACCCCGTGATGTTCTGGAGGAACACGAGCGGCACCCCGCGCTGGCAGGCCATCTCGATCAGGTGCGTCGCCTTCAGAGCGGACTCCGAGAAGAGAACGCCGTTGTTCGCAAGGATCGCGACCGGGTAGCCGGCGACGTGCCCGAAGCCCGCCACGAGCGTTGCGCCGTAGCGCGGCTTGAACTCGTGGAAGCGGGAGCCGTCGAGGACGCGCGCGAGGACCTCGCGCACGTCGTACGGGCGGCGGACTTCCTTCGGAACGACCCCGTAGAGCTCCTCGGCCGGATAGAGCGGCTCCTCGGGCGCGACGCGGCCCGGGGGCGGCTGAGGCGGCATGGCGAGGTGCGCGACGATCCCGCGCACCTTCTCGAGCGCGTCCGCGTCGTCGTCCGCGAGGTGGTCCGCGACGCCCGAGAGCCGCGTGTGGACGTCGCCGCCTCCGAGCTCCTCGGCCGTCACGTCTTCCCCCGTCGCCGCCTTCACGAGCGGTGGCCCGGCGAGAAAGATCGTCCCCTGGTTTTTCACGATGACGGTCTCGTCCGACATCGCCGGAACGTACGCGCCGCCGGCGGTGCACGAGCCGAGGACGGCCGCGATCTGCGGGAGGCCGGCGGCGCTCATGCGCGCCTGGTTGTAGAAGATGCGGCCGAAATGGTCGCGGTCCGGGAACACCTCGGCCTGCAGCGGCAGGAACGCGCCGCCCGAGTCGACGAGGGAGATCGTCGGGAGCCGGTTCTCGAGCGCGATCTCCTGCGCGCGCAGGTGCTTCTTGACCGTCACGGGGTAGTAGGTCCCGCCCTTCACCGTCGCGTCGTTCGCGACGATCATCACGGCGCGCCCCTCGACCTTGCCGACGCCCGTCACGAGGCCCGCGCCCGGAGCGGCGCCGTCGTAGAGGCCGTGGCCCGCGAGGGGCGCGACCTCGAGGAACGCCGTGTCGGGGTCGAGCAGGCGCTCGATTCGCTCGCGCACGGGGAGCTTGCCGCGCGACACGTGGCGCTGTCGCTCCTTCTCGCCTCCGCCCTCGCGCGCCTTCGCGAGCTCGCCCCTCAGGCGCTCCGCGAGCGCCCGGTGGTGGGCGGCGTTCTCCTGGAACTCGCCGGACGACGGCGAGAGCTTCGACGCGAGGGTTTCGCTCACGGACGGATCAGGCGCCGGCCCGTTCGGCCGCGAGGCGGCGGATCGCGTCGACCGTGGAAGCCGTGCTGGTGCCGGGCAGGAAGACGTCGCGGACGCCCTTCGCCTTCAAGGGCGCGATGTCCTTGTCCGGGATGATCCCGCCCACGACGACGGCGATGCCCTCGCCGCCGCGCTCCTTGAGCGCCAGGAGGACCTCGGGCACGAGAACGTTGTGGGCGCCGGAGAGGATCGAGAGGCCGACGACGTCGACGTCCTCCTGGACGGCTGCCGCTGCGATCTGTTGCGGCGTCTGGCGCAGGCCCGAGTAGATGACTTCCATGCCGGCGTCGCGCAGCGCGCGGGCGACGACCTTGGCGCCGCGGTCGTGACCGTCGAGGCCCGGCTTGGCGACGAGGACGCGGATCGGACGGTCGCTCATGGCGACGATTCTACCCGTGCGCCGAGTGTAGACTTGCCGGGAAAGTCTCTGCATGCCGCGACTGGGCGATCTCCTCTTCGAAAGCAAGCTCATCACGGAGGAGCAACGGCACCGCGCCGTCCTCCGGCAGAGCCGTCTGCGCGGCCGATTCGGCACCGCCCTCCTCGAGGGAGACGCCTCGGAGGACGTGATCGCCCACGGCCTCGCCGTGCAGAACCGCGTGCCTCCGGCCACGCCCGAGTTTCTCCAGTCGATCCGCTCGGACGTTCTCCGACTCGTACCCGCCCGCGTGGCCCAGCGGCTGCACTCCGTGCCGTTCCGCAAGGAGGGCCGCGTCCTCTCGGTCGCGATGCGCGACCCCGGGGACCTCCCCGCCCTCGACGAGCTCGCGGCCCTGACGGGTTTCCGCATCGCCCCGCACGCGGCGCTCGAGGTCCGGATCTACGCGCTCCTCTACCGCTTCTACGCGGCCGACGTCGAGCCGCGTTACCTGACGGCCGCGGCGTACCTGCGCGAGGTCGCGTCCGAGCGGAAAGACGACACGGACGAGCCGACGCTCCCGAAGGTCGGCCGCTCGCGGAGCAAACCCGAACTGCGCATCCTGCCGCCCCCTCCGCCACCCGACACGCTCACGCCCTATCCGCAGCGCATCCGGCGCATGGACGAGGGCGACCCTTGGCAGGCCGAGGGCGCGGCGCTCGCCGCTCAGGCACAGGCTGTCCGGCGGCGCTCCGAGCCCGAGATCTTCGAGGACCCGCTCGAAGTGCTCGACCCTCAGCCCGAGTCGATGAATTTCCCCGAGCGCCCCGAGCCCAGCCCGGAGGCCGCCGCCGAGGAGAAGCTCCTGGCGCGCCTTTCGGGCGCGCGCCACCGTGACGACGTCGCTGAAGCGGTCCTCGACGACGCGCTCCGGCACGTGACGCGCGCCGCGCTTTTCATCGCGCAGAGCGACGCCGTCGTGGGCTGGGCCGCCCGGCCCGCGCCGACCGACGGCTTCAGCCGCTTCCGCCTCCTCGACACCGAGCCGTCGGTCTTCGCAACCCTGCGAAATACAGAGGGGTTTTACGTCGGCCCGCAGCCCGACCTGCCGGGAACGGCCTCCACGCTCGAGGCGCTCGCCTCCAACGGCCTCGGCCTCGTCGCCGTCGTGCCCGTGAACCTCAAGGGAAAGACCGTCGTCTACCTCTACGGCGAGGCCGCCGAGGGGGCGAGGCCGCCCTCGATTCCCGCGCTCAAGCGCCTCGCGGCCATGGCGGCCACGGGCCTCGAGATCGTCCTTCTCAAGAGCCGGCTCGGCCGCCTCTGACGGGGGCTAACGGGCTCGATTTGAACGACATGGGCCCAACCGGGTAAACTCCCCGACACGTGATCAAGAACGACATCATCAACGGCGTCGCCGCAGCGGCCGACGTGCCGCGGCAGAAGGCCACGCAGGCCGTCGAAACGGTCATCGACGTGATGCGCCAGGCCCTCGCGCGCGGCGAGCGCATCGAGCTGCGCGGGTTCGGCGTGTTCCTCGTCAAGCCCCGCAAGCGAGGCATCGGACGGAATCCGAAGCGCCCGACCGAGGAAGTGCAGATCCCGCCGGGGTTCACGATCCGATTCAAGCCCGGCAAGGAGCTCCGCGATATGACCGGCACGCTCGCGCCGGCTCCGAAGGAGCCCGCCCACGACGCCCACGACGCCCCCGCCGCCCCCGCCGCACCCGCCACCCGCACCTGAAGTGGAGGGAGCACCCCGCCGAGAGCGCTGGTGGCTCCACGCCCTGCTGCTCATTCTGACGTTCGGGACGACAACCTACGTCGGGGCCAACTTCGCCGTGAACTTCCGCCCGAGCCTCCTGACGCCGGGCGCCAATACGGCCGCGACGGTCGCCGCGCTCTTCCGCGGCGCGGTCACGTTCTCGGTCCCGCTCCTCTTCATCCTCCTCGCGCACGAGATGGGCCACTACCTGATGTGCCGGCGCTACGGGATCGACGCGTCGCCGCCCTACTTCATCCCGTTCCCGTCGCTCGTCGGCACGATGGGCGCCTTCATCCGCATCCGCCAGCAGATCCCCGACAAGAAGAAGCTTTTCGACATCGGGGTCGCGGGCCCGATCGCGGGCTTCGTCGTCGCGCTGCCCCTCCTGGCCTGGGGCATCGCGCACACGCGCCCGAATCCGGCGTCGGTTCTCTCCGAGGGCACGATCCTCTTCCGCTATCCGATTCTCGTGACGCTCTTCCAGAAGATGGTCCTCGGAACCACGTTCACGAGCCTGGACGCGGTCGAGCACCCGGTCTTCATCGCGGCGTGGTTCGGCCTCTTCGTGACCGCCCTGAACCTGCTCCCCCTCGGCCAGCTGGACGGCGGGCATGCGCTCTACGCGGTCTTCGGTCGGCACCAGCGGACGATCGCGATTCCGCTCCTCATCGTTCTTGCGTTCATGGGGCTGCAGTGGCCCGGGTGGTGGATCTGGGTCGCGTTCACGCTCTTCACCGGGCTCCGGCACCCGCCGGTGATCGACGAGGACACCCCGCTCGATTTCCGCAGAAAGCTCGTGGCGGCCGCGGTGCTCCTGATCTTCGTCGTCTGCTTCGCGCCGATCCCGCTCGAGCTGCTCTAGAGAGGCCGCGGTGGGGAGCCGGCCTCTCAGAGGTCGCGCGGGAAAAGCTTCGGCGATCCCTTCAACGTCACAGCCCCGAAGTCGCGCACGTCGAGGGTCGCGATCGCGGCGGCTTTCAGCCGTTCGGCGACCGCCATGACGACACCGTCCACGAGCCCGAAGTTCAGCGAGGAGTAGCGCCGACAGATCCGGCGCGCCGCCGCCAGGTCGTCCTCGTCGCCCCACGAGACCGCGAAGCGGCCCTCCGCAAGATCCTCCAGAAACTCATCCCCGACTCGCCTGCCCAGGCGCTTGCCGACGAGATAGTCCACCTCGGGAAGTATCGCCCACGGCAATAGCCACGCGTCGGGGTCGGACTCGAAGAGCCTTCGAAGGTTCGCGTGGTGCCGATCCTTCGAATCGATCAATGCATAGACGGCCCCGGTGTCCGCGACGATCATCAGGACCGGCCCAAGCCGCTCAGAAGCTCCTCGGCCCGCTCCCCGACATCTTCTCTCCTGCCCCTGCCCGCCCCCAGGCTCTTCGGAAGCCTGCGTTTCCCGTGGCGGCGCGCGTATTCGGCCACCGCTTCCCGGACCAGCTCGGCGGGCGCGCGACCGTCCGCCCGGGCAATCGCCTTCAGGCGCCGGTAGTCGGCCTCGTCGAGGTAGACAGTCGTCTTGAGGGCCATATGGCAACCATATATGGCCAAAACGTCTCCGTCAAACGGGCCCCTTCTTCCGCCGCAGCGCGCCCAGCGCCTCGCCCAGCTCCGGCGCCCTGAGCAGCGCCGCGAACGCGAGGAACGCCCCGGCGCCGACGGCGGCCGCGCCGGCGACCCAGCCCGCGCGCGCGAGGAAGACCCAGGCCGCGTCGTACGGAAAGACGCGGTGCCCGAGGAACCAGACGACCGCGCCCATCGCGAGGCTCGCCAGGAGCAGGCGGAGGAGCGCGAAGACGACGACGCGCCCGCCCAGCGAGCCCATCCGCCGCCACAGCAGGGCGAGGAGGACGAGAAAGTTGATCCAGAATCCCGCGGACGTCGCCAGGGCGACGCCCGCGTGCTGCATCGGCTTGGCGAGCCACACGCACAGCGCCCAGAAGACCGCGAGGTCGAACGTCGCGACGATCACGGGGGTTTTCGTGTCGTGGAGCGCGTAGAACGCCTGCGTCACGATCTTCACGCCCGCCGCGGCGTAGAGGCCGAGAGCGAAGAACACCACCGCGAGCGCGGTCTTGGCGACGTCGCCTTCCCCGAAATGGCCGCGCCGGAAGATGAGGTCCACGATCGGGGCGGCGAGGAGCATGAGTCCCACCATCGACGGGATCGTGACGAAGCCAATGAGGCGCAGCGCGAACGCGACGGTCGCCTTGTAGGCCGAGCGGTCCTTCTCGAACGCCTGGTCGGAAAGCGCCGGCAGGACCGTGCGCGTCAGGGAGACGACGAAGCCGCCGAGGACGAAGTCCACGAGGCGGAACGCGCAGTAGTTGTACGTGACGAACGCGTCGCCGAGCGCGGCGAGGGTCCGGGTGGAGACGACGAGCGACAGCTGCCCGACGCCGTAGCCGTAGAGGCGTGGCGCGATCATGAGCGCCGTGCGCTTGACCTCCGGGTCGCCGAACGGCGAGCCCGAGAACCTCAGGCCGAGGCGCCGGACGGCCGGTCCCTGCAGCGCGACCTGGAGGACGCCGCCCACGAGGACGCCGCCCGTCAGCGCGGCGACGGCCGGCACGCCCGCGGGCGCGAGGCCCCACGCCGCCGCGACGATCGCGAGGTTCCACGCGATGGGCGTCGCCGCCGAGAGCTGGAAGAAGCCCTTGGAGTTCAGGAAGGCCTCGAGAAGGGCGGCGACGGAGACGAGGAGGACGTACGGAAACATCCACCGCGTGAGGAGAACCGTCAGCTCGAACTTTCCCGGCGTCGCCTTGAAGCCGCCCGCGAAGAGGCCGACGAGCGGCCCGGCAAAGAGGACGCCGAGCGTCACGATCCCGACGAGCACGCAGAAGAGCAGGACGAGCATCCGGCCCGCGTAGGCGCCCTCCTCGCCGGGGCGCTCGCGCTCGACCTTCTTCGCCATCGGGACGAATGCGGCGGGGAGGCCCCCCTCCCCCACGACCGCGCGGATCGTGTTCGGGATCCGGAGCGCCGTGTAGAACGCGTCCGACAGGGCCGAAGCGCCGAGGAACCGGGCGATCGTCGCGTCCCGTACGACGCCCGCCAGCCGGGAGACCACCGTCCATGCGGTGATGCCCCAGGTCGACCGGACGAGTTTCCGCGTGTCGCTCAAGCCGGAGGGATTGTAGGATCCGGGCCGATCGGAGGAGATTTCCATGGCTGGATCCGTCAACAAGGTCATCCTCATCGGCCATCTCGGCGCCGACCCGGAAATGAAAGCAACTACGGGTGGTGTGCCGATCGCGAACCTGAGGATCGCGACGACCGAGGTTTGGTACGACAAGGCGAGTGGGCAGAAGCAGGAGAAGACCGAGTGGCACAGGGTCGTCCTGTTCGACAAACTCGCGGGCATCTGCGAGCGCTACCTGTCGAAGGGACAACTCGTCTACATCGAGGGCGCGCTTCAGACGCGCACGTGGGACGACAAGGAGACGGGCCAGAAGCGTTATATGACCGAGATCAAGGGGCGCGAGATGAAAATGCTCGGCGGTAAGCGCGAAGGCGGCGTTGCCGGAGTGGCCGCGAGCGGCGGCGGCGCGGCTCCGGACGGTCCGGACGGCGGCGGCGACGCCGACGACGACGTTCCGTTCTAGCCTTCTAAGAAAATCTTCCGAAGTCCTCGTCTCTCCTCTTCTCTCTTGGCTTGGCCATCAATTCCGCGAACGCAGCGGTTTCCTCTGCCAGCTTCGCCCAAGCCTCTTCCGTGAATCGCGGGCGCGGGGCGCCCGCGACGCGGCGGCGGAGGGCGGCGAAGCGTTCGGTGCGGGCGGGGTCGGGGCCGAGAGCGGCCACGCGGCCCACCGCGTCTTCGTATGCCTCGAACGTCTTCGAGAGGATCACGGCGTCGCAGCCGGCCGCCGCCGCGCGTTCGGCACGCTCGGACAGCGTGCCCTCGAGAGCGTTCATCTCGAGGTCGTCCGAGTAGACGACGCCCTCGAATCGCACGGGGCCGCGCAGGATGGAGTGGATCTTCGGCGAGCACGACGCCGGCACGAGCGCGCCGTTTTCGAACCCAGGGTACGCCGCGTGGCCCACCATGACGCCGTCCGATCCGCGGGCGAGCTTTGCGAACGGCGCGACGTCCGTGACCATGAGGTCGACGTCGTGAGCGTCCACGACGGGCAGGTTCGCGTGCGAGTCCACCCCGCCGCGCCCGAGGCCCGGGAAGTGCTTGACGCACGTGGCGAGGCCCGCGCGCGCGAGGCCGTGGAGGAACACCATCCCGCCGATGACGACGTCCTCGGCGTGGAACCCGAAGCAGCGGCCCTCGAGGACGACCGCGCCCGCGCCGGGCTGCCCGAGGTCGAGGCACGGCGCGAAGTCCACGTCGAACCCGAGGAGCCGCGCCGCGCGGCCCATCAGGTAGGCATTCTCGTGAATCCGGTCCGTCCCCGCCTCCGAGCACGCGGCGGCGGACGCGAACGGCACGCCGAGGAGCGGGCCGAGGCGGTCGACGGTCCCGCCCTCCTGGTCGACGAAGACGAGAGGCTCCGGAGAAGAGAGCCCTCTCAGCGCCTCGATCAGCGCGACGACCTGAGAAGGCGATTGAAGATTTCTTTTGAATAGTAAGAAGCCGAGGGGGGGATGCGCGGCGAAGAACGCGCGTTCCGCCGGCGACAGCTCGGGGCCGCCGAGTCCAAACACGAAGCGCTCAGCGTTGGCCATTGCCCTCTTCATCTTCTAAGAAAATCTTCTCTTCTCTCTTTCTTTCTTCTTCAAGCTTCCCCCCTCAGCCGATGCTGGAGAGATGCCAGGAGCTGGAGCGCCGCCAGCGGGGTCATCGCGTCGATTTCGGCCTTGCCGATGGCGTCAAGCACGATCTCGCCCTGCCCGCGGAAGAGGTCGAGCTGCGCGTTCTTCTGCGGCGGAGCGCCCGCGTGCTCGGCGAGGACGGGGCGCCCGCCGACGTCGAGCTGGTGGCGCTCGAGGTTGCCGAGGATCTCGCGCGCCCGCACCAGCACGGGCTCGGGGATCCCCGCGAGCCGCGCGACCTGCACGCCATACGAGCGGTCGGCCGTGCCGTCGCTCACTTTCCGCAGGAAGACGACCTCGCCGTTCCACTCCTTCGCGGTCATCGTCCGGTTCACGACGTCCGGCTTCACGAGCGCCATCTCCGTCAGCTCGTGGTAGTGCGTCGCGAAAAGAACGCGCCGGGCCCCGGTGTCGTGGAGGTGCTCGGCGATCGCCCACGCGAGCGAAAGGCCGTCGAACGTCGACGTGCCGCGCCCGATCTCGTCCAGGATCACGAGGCTCTTCTCCGTCGCATGCCGGAGGATGTGCGCCGTCTCGGCCATCTCGACGAGGAACGTCGACTCGCCGCGGACGAGCGAGTCGGACGCGCCCACGCGCGTGAAGATCCGGTCGCAGAGCCCGACGCTCGCGGACGCGGCGGGCACGAACGAGCCCGCGTGCGCGAGGAGCACGAGGATCGCGTTCTGCCTCAGGTACGTCGACTTGCCGCCCATGTTCGGGCCGGTGAGAACGACGACGTGCGAACCCTCGCCGCCCAGGCTCGCGTCGTTCGGGACGAACGGTTCGCGCGGGCGGAGCATCTCGACGACCGGGTGGCGGCCGCCTTCCACGTCGAGGACAGGCTCCTCGACGAGGCGCGGCCGCGTCCAGGCGGCGGCGCGCGCGACGCGTGCGAAGGAGACGAGCGCGTCCAGGAGGCCGAGGCGCGCCGAGGCCGTGAGGATGCGGCCCGACTCCACGACGACCCCGGCGACGAGGTTCTGAAAGAGCTCGAGCTCGCGCGCGGCCAGGCGCGCGTCGGCGGACCGGAGCTTCTCGTCGACCTCCACGAGAGCGGGCGTCGCGTACCGCTCGACGCTCGCGAGCGTCTGGCGCTTGAGCGCGTCCTCGGGGATCTTCGCGCGGGCGGCGCCCGGCACTTCGAAGACGTGGCCGAATACCTGGTTGAACTTCACGCGCAGCGTCGGAATGCCGCGCGCGGCCTTCTCGCCGGCCTCGAGCGCCGCGAGGACGGTCGCCGACTCGCGCCGGAGCGTGCGGATCTCGTCGACCTGCGCGTCCACGCCGTCGCGGAAGAGGCCGCCCTCTTTCGCCGAAAGCGGCGGCTCGGCGACGAGGTGCGCGGATACGGACTCGCCGAGCCCGAAGGGAACGTCGTCCGGCGAGGCGTCGCCGCCAGGCGCGAGGAGCGTGCAGGAAACGCCGTCCAGCGTCCGGGAGAGCCGGGCCGCCCGGACGAGCCCGGCGGCGAGGGAGGCGAGATCGCGGGGCGTGCCGGCGCCCACCGCGAGGCGCGAGACGAGGCGCGGGAGGTCGGGGATCTCGCGGAACCCCTTCGCGAGCGCCTCGAGGCGCGCCGCGTCGGCCGTGAGCTCCTCGACGGCGTCCAGCCGGCCCTCGATCTCGGGGATCTTGCCGAGCGGGCGCTCGAGCAGGCGCCGGAGCGTCCGAGCCCCGAACGCCGTGCCCGTCCGGTCGAGGAGCGACACGAGCGTGCCGTCCGTGCTTCCGTCCCGGGCCGAACGGAAGAGCTCGAGGTGTCCCGCGGTCACCGAGTCGACGACGAGACCGTCGCCCTCGGTCTCGCGCCTCAGCGACCGCACGTGGTCGCAGTCGGCGCGCTGCGTCGTGCGCGCGTACGAAAGGAGCGCCGCCGCGGCGTCCACCGACGGGCCGCCTTCACCTAGCCCGAACGGCTCGAGCGTCGCGGTCCTGAAATGGCGCTTCAGGAGCTCTGCCGCGTTCGAGCCGCGCGGCGATTCCGACGTCAGCACCGAGAGCGCGGGCGGATCCGCCCAGCCGGAGCGCAGGCCCCCGAGGAGCGCCTCGGCCCGCTCGCGGTCCGACGGGAAGACCACGAGCTCGCGCGGCGCGCGCCGGAGTAGCCACTCGGAGACCGCGCCCGCGTCGCGCAGCGGGAGGACGGAGAAATCGCCCGTGGAGAGGTCGAGGCAGGACACGGCCGCGCCGGCGCCGTCCCAGGCGACGGCCGCCATCTCGTTCGCGCGCCGCGCGTCGAGCCGCTCGGGGTCGACGATCGTCCCCGGCGTCACGACGCGGACGATCTTCCGCGCCACGAGGGAGCGGCCCTTGGCCGCCGCCTCGGTCTGCTCGGAGATCGCGACCTTCTTCCCCGCCGTCACGAGGCGGGCGAGGTACGTCTCGAGGGCGTGCTGCGGGATCCCGCACATCGGGGCCTCGATGTCCGAGTCCTTGTGGCGGGCCGTGAGCACCAGACCGAGCAGCGGAGCCGCGATCTCGGCATCCTCGAAGAACATCTCGTAGAAGTCCCCGAGGCGGTAGAGGAGGATCGCGTCTCCCGCTTCCCGCTTCAGTGCCCAGTACTGCTCGAGCATGGGCGTCGCGCGCATCGGAGGTCGGGGATGCTAGCATCGAGTCACTCCCTGTTGATGCGCGTGCTCTCACTCGATTCGGCTTCTCCCCGACCCGCGCTGGCGGTCGCGGACGAGGCCGGCCACGGCCCGGTGACCGCGCTTCCCGCCGCGGCCGCCGAGGCGATCCCGAACGCCGTCGCCGCCGCGCTCGCCGGGGCCGGCCTCACCGTCGCCGACCTCGACCGCGTCGCGGTCCTCTCAGGGCCGGGATCCTTCACCGGCCTTCGCGCCGGGATGGCCTTCGCGCGCGGCCTCGCCCGCGCCCGGGGGATCCCGCTCGTCCTCGTCCCGACGTTCCGCGCCGCCTCGGCGGCCCTTCCCGAGCCCGCCGACGTCCTCTTCGTCCTCGACGCCGGCCGGGGCGAGGTCCACGCGGCCCGCCGCAGCGCCGGCCGCCTTTCGGAAGAGCCGGCCCCGCGCCCGCGGCAAGACGTGCTGGCCGCAGCGGCCGCCGCGGGCGTCCCGGCCGTGGACCTGGCGCTCACCGCCCTGCCGCTCGCATCCGGCGCCGCGCGCATCGCGGCCGCCGCCGGGCCGGAGTTCTCCGGCGAAATCGTCTACGGCCGCCGCAGCGCCGCCGAAGAGAAGCTGGGTGCGCCGTGAGCGCGCTGGCGGAGTCCGTCACGACGCGCGACGCGCACGCAGTCGATCTCGACGCGATTGCCGCGCTCGAACGCGCGGCCTTCCCGGTGCCCTGGAAACGCGAGTACTTCGAGGTCGAGATCGGCGCGGCGCACCGCTTCAACCGGGTCGCGATCGGCCCGCGAGGCGACCTCGCGGGCTACGTCTTCTGCGCCTTCGCCGCGGGCGAGCTCCACGTCAACAAGATCGCGACCGGCGAGAATCACCGGCGCCGCGGCATCGCCTCGCACTTGATGGACGAGGTGCTGGCATTCGCACGGGCCGCCGGCGTCGAGGAGGTGTACCTCGAGGTCCGCGTCTCGAACCGCGCGGCCCGGGCGTTCTACGCCGACCTCGGTTTCCGGGAGGCCGGACGCAGGAGCCGTTACTACCTGGACGGGGAAGACGCCCTCGTCCTGGTCCTGGACATGAGGAAAACGGCTTCTTGACGCCGCACATGACGAAAATACAGACTCGCGACGCCGGGCTCACCCGGGATTCCGATTTGAGGAGGTGGCGATGCAGTCCTTGACCGAGGAAATCAAGCACGAACTGGCCAGCCACAACGACGAGTTCAAGAACCTTCTGAAGAACCACCACGATCACGAACGCCGGCTGGCCGAGCTCGCGTCCAAGACCTTCCTCTCCACGGACGAGGAGATCGAGGAGAAGCGGCTCAAGAAGGAAAAGCTCCACCTGAAGGACCGCATGGAAGAGATCGCGCGCGAACACCGGGCGCGGGTCTCCGCACACTAGGCCCTCTCTTGGCCGACTCCCCTTCGAATGCCCCGCGCCGCGGGGTTCGCCGGGGGGTCTACGTGCTGCCCGCGCTCTTCACCGCGGGCAACATCTTCTGCGGCTTTCTCTCGCTCGACGCCTCCGCGAGGGGTGCATTCGAGACCGCGGCGATCCTCATCTTCGTCGCGGCATTCTTCGACGGGATCGACGGGCGCGTCGCCCGGCTCACCGGGACGACCTCCGCGTTCGGCGAGCAGCTAGACTCGCTCTGTGACGTCGTCTCGTTCGGCGTCGCGCCCGCCTTTCTCGTCTACAACTGGGGGCTCTCGGCCTTCGGCCGCGCGGGCCTGCTCGTCTCGTTCCTTTTCGCGGTCTGCGGGGCCTCGCGCCTCGCGCGCTTCAACGTCCAGATTCACGTCGTTGACAAGCGGTGGTTCGTCGGCCTGCCGATCCCGTCCGCGGCGGGGGCCCTCTCGGGACTCATCTGGGCCGTCCCCGCCGCCGAACTCACGGACACGCTCCGCGTCGTCTTCATGGGCGTCACGGCGGCGCTCGCGTTCCTGATGGTCTCTACGTTCCGGTACCGGTCGTTCAAGGACCTCGACATCAAGTCGCGCCGAGGCCGGCTCTACTTCCTGCTTTTCGCGGCGGCCCTCGCCCTCATCTGGTGGCTGCGGCAGTACGCTCTCGCAGGACTCCTCGCGACGTACGCCGCGTCGGCGCCCGTCGTGCGGCTCGCCGGACTGTTCCGGCGCCGTCCGGCGGGCGACCTCGCGTGACGAAGGCCGCGGGCTTCTCCGTCGCCCTCGTCGAGCCGACGACGCTCCTCGGTCGCGACGTGAAGGCCGTGCTCAAGGAGCGCGGCTTCCCCGCCGCGAAGATCCACCTCTTCCATCAGACCCCTCAGCCGGGCGGCATCCTGACCGCGGACGATGACGAGGTGGCTTTCGTCGCGCCGCTCACGCCGGATGCGCTCGAGACGTGCAAGATCGCGTTCCTGTGCGGTTCGGCCGCCGACACGGAACGCTTCCTCGCCACCCGCACCGACTCCTGCCTCGTGATCGACCTCTCCGGCGCCCGACACGAAGGGGCGCTCGCGGTGCCCTCCGGGGACGCCGATCCGCGCGCCCTTCCGGCGGGAAACGTCCTCGTGGCACCGCACCCCGTGGCGTTCGTCCTCGCCGAGGCGATCGCCGTGGTCGACGCCCTCGCACGGGTTGCCGAGGCCACCGCCGCGATCGACCGGCCCGCGAGCGAGCTCGGCAAGGCCGCGCTCGACGAGCTGTTCGAGCAGGCCGTGGCGCTCGCCGCCTTCCGGCCGGTCCCGAAAGTCGCCTTCGGAACCCAGGCCGCGTTCAACGCATTCGTGCCCACCGACACGGACGTCTTCGAGAGCCGTGTCGCGGGCGACGTCGCCGCGCTCGTAGGTCGGCCGCTTCCGCTCGGCCTCCTCTCGGCGAGGGCCGGAGTCTTCCACGGCCATCTCCTGCGACTCGAGCTGCGCCTGGGGGCCGACGCGCCGACGCCCGCCGCGCTCCTCGCCGCGTTCCGGGCGCGGAGCGACGCTTTCGACGTGGTCGATCCCGAGAACCTCTCGGGCCCCGTCGAGTCGGCGGCGCGCGACGAGACCCTGGTCCTCCGCGTCGAATCTTCCGGCCGCCGCGTGCGCCTCACCCTGGCCACGGATCACCTGCGGCGCGGCGGCGCAATTCTCGCCGTGCGACTCGCCGAGCAGGCGCTGAAGGAGCGGGGGATCGCCTAACGCCGGCGAGCGGCCCTCGACGGCGCCGTCTTCGGCGGCGCCGTCGGCACCTGCGCGTCGACCTCGGCGCCGTCGAGAACCTTGCCGTCCGGCAGCGTGAGGCGCCAGCTCGCGAAGACGCGCGGGTGCGCGCCGACCACGCGGATCGGCCCCGAGACGTCCACCTCGCCCGGCGCGAAGATGTTCTCGAAGAGCCGGCAGACGACGGCGCGGCTGGACGTCGTCGGCTTGTATCCGTCGGCCTCCCCCGTCAGCTGCTCGTACCGGTCGAAGTCGCCCCCGCGCACCGACGCGACGGTTCCGCCCTCGACGCGCAGCTGCACCCAGCTGTTGTAGTGCGAGAGGTCCGTCGGCGTCGGACCCAGGTTTGTCGACGTCACGGTGACCTCGGCCCAGCCGTACCCGGACCCCGCGTGCGCAACCTCCACCGCGAGGCGCGGCTCGAGCGGCTTGCCGGTGAGGAGCGCGCGCACCGCGGCGTAGCCCACGAGCGAGCCGTCCTTGGGGACGCCGCCCACGAGGAACACGCGCCCGAGGTACCGCGGCGCCGCCCAGCGGCCCGCGGCAGCGAGCGAGCGCAGCCCCTCGGCCATCGTCGGAATCTGGAAGCGGGCCCAGCCGCCGGACGCCGTGAGCGACGAGCGCGCGCCCGGCCGCGGCTTGAACGTGTAGACGGTCCCCGGGTCGGCGGAGAAGACCTGCTGGCCGAACTCGAAATCGAGCCCGCGATCCTCGGACAGCTCGTCGATCTTTCCGTCGGCGAGCATGGGGCCGGTGAAGCTCGCGCCGTCTCCGGCGCGGCCGTAGCTGCCGAACGCGACGAGGAGGCGGAACGGAATCGGGAAGATCATCGCGTTGTCCTCGGGCATCTCGCTCACGATCCGCCCGCCGAGCTCGGGTCGGCGCCCAAACGCGAAAACGAGCGCCTCGTCGGCGGCGCCCGCGAGCGGCTTCCAGGCCGTAGGCTCGCCCGCAGCCGGAAGCGTCACGGACACCGCGGCCCCTCCGATCGACTTCTTCAGCGTGGCGAGAGCGGCCGCGAGGTCCTTCGCCTGCTCGGGGGTCGGCCAGATGTGCACGTGCACGCCCGCCACGCGGCCCCAGCTCCGCGAATCGGCGAGCACGCGCGCGACGGCCCGCGCCCATTCGGCCCCGGCTTCGGCGCCGCGACCCGTGAGAGCGGACGCGGCGCCCTCCGAGCCCATGAGGACGAGCACGATCGGCCGCTTCAACGGGGCGGGCGGCGGCGGCGCCGGAGTCGCGCGGCCGTCGCGTCCGAGCGTCGCGGCCACGACGTACACGCGTGCGATCCCCATCCCTGAAAGCTCGGCGTCCGCCTCATCCGGGACGTACGCCGGAGTCTCCGAGAGAAACAGGGCGTCGGTGCGGGCCGTTCCGGGAGTCGGGGGCGGCGCGCCAGCCGGCTCCGCGCTCTTCCGGCAGGCGCCCGAGAAGACGAGCGAGAAGGCGAGCGCGACGACGAGACGCGCGGCGGGCGGTACGCCCGTCCGGATCGCGACGCGAGCGCCGCGGCGTCGGGAACCGCTCTTCACGTCGGCGATGATAGCGCGGGCAGCGTAAAGCCGATCACGAGTCCTCCGCCGGTGCGGGCCTCGGCGAAGACTTCCCCGCCGTGCCGCTCGGCGGTCCGGCGCACGGCGGCCAGACCCATGCCGGAGCCGCGGGCCTTCGTGGAAAACGCGGGCTCGAACAGCCGCTCCACGGCGTCCCCCGTCGCGCCCGGCCCGTCGTCGACGCAGGCGAAGCGCACGCCCGCGGCGCCTCCGGAGAGCGCGGCGTTCGACGCCGAGAGGACGACGGCGCCGCCGCGTTCGGCGAGGGCCTCGGTCGCGTTGACGAGAAAATTCGTGAGCGCGTCGCGCAGGAGCAGCCGGTCCGCCGCGAGGGGCCGGAGGCCGGCCGGCACGTCGACCGTGACGGTCATGTGCTCGTGCGCCCGGAAGTCGCCCGCGACCTCCTCGAGGAGCGCGCGGACGGCCCACGCGTCGAGGCTCCGTCTGTCCAGCGACGCCGGGTCGCCGAACCGGCCGAGCCGCCCGATGCGTTCGGTGAGGATCGCGACCTGTCTCAGAATGTTCGTGGAAATCTCCGCGAACGCTCCCGGCGGCGGGGGTCCGGGACGCTCCTCGAGCCTCCCCAGTCTCTCCGCCGCGAGGCGGATCGGCGTGAGCGGGTTTTTGATGTCGTGCGCGATCGCGCGCGCGGCGTCCACCCACGCCGCGAGACGGTCGGCGCGCGTGAACTCGGTGAGATCCTCGAGAAGCAGGATCGCCCGCCCCTCCTCGAGGTCCTCCGGCAGCGTGACGATCGCGA